>JAJDDV010000163.1 GCA_029260135.1 Phycisphaerae bacterium
CACCGGCGGCAACGCGGATGGCATGCCCCCATACAACCACGGCGGCGGAGTCTTCATCGAAGGCGGCAGCCCTACGATCACGAACTGCGTTCTAACCATCAACGAGGCCACCAAAGGTGCCGGGCTGTACGCTGGTGTATCCAGCAGCCCCCTCATTGCCAACAGCATGTTCCTCAGCAACGCTGCGAATGGCGGCGGCGGACTCCTCAGCATCGACAGCAACCCACTCGTGGTAAACTGTGTGTTTACGGGAAATACCGCCTGCACGGGTGCGGCCATCGCCAACCTGGATACCTATGCGGCGGTCGGAAGCAGCCCAACAATCGTGAACTGCTCGCTCACCGGCAACGTTGCCGACCCGGGCGGCGGTGGCGGCGTGTGGAGCCTGAACGCCGACCCGACGATCGCGAACTGCATTCTCTGGGGCAACACCGGCGGTGAGATCGTCGATGCGTCCGGCGCGACGAGTACCGTCAACAACAGCGACGTTCAGGGCGGCTGGACGGGTTCGGGGACGGGGAACATCGATCAAGATCCACAGTTTGTCGATGCCGACGGACCGGACGACATCGCCGGAACGGCGGATGATGATGTGCGCGTCTTTGCCAGCTCTCCTTGCATCGAGTCGGGAGACAACGCCGCTGTTCCCTCCTCGATCACCACGGACATCTCCGGCAATCCTCGGCTCCACGACGCGGGTGGTGCTACAGGTGCGATCGTCGACCTCGGTGCATACGAACGGCAATGCGATCTCGTCGCGATGCCGACACTCCCTCCTTCCGGCTCCGAAGATGAAATCCTCAAACCCAAGGTCATCTCGTTCGCCGGGGGTACCTACAGCGTGGACACCGTGCTCAGGGTCGAGCTCGTCGCCCTGCCCCAAGGCGATGTTGCGGAACACCCTGACTACGACCAGAGTCACGTCGGAACCATTCTTTGGGTAAGCGAACCTGTCGAATTCTCGGAGGAGGGCGGTCGGGGCCTATGTAATCCCTGTACCCCGTTGAATCCGTGCACAGGTGAGACATTTCGGGCTTCCCAGCTCGCATGTCACGACCTGACCGACCCGCTCGATCAACCCTACGCAACGAACAACTGGACGCAATACAACGTCATTCATGCCTTCGACACGGACATCGTCCCGGGGAATGGCACACCAAGTCAGCCAGCGTCGTTCGAGCCGGCCGTCTACGAGGTGCGCGCCGCCGCTGCGAGTTGCGATTTGTCCGACGAATCGAGCTACTCCGCGCCGCTCACGCTCATGACGAGCAAGTGGGGCGATATCACCTCCGCTTCGGTTTCAGGCTGCAACCCGGCCGTTCAGCACTGTTGGCTCGAGCCCGATCGCGTGGTCAACCTCATGGACAGGCTCTGTGTCATGGACAAATTCAGCGGTGCGCCGACAGCCCCAATGAAAGTGCGCGCCGATCTGGTCGGCGTGTACACCGGACCCTCGCCACTGCTTGATCTGAAGAACACGATCTCCGACCTCGTCGCAGTGCTTGTGGCCTTCCAGGGGGAAGGATATCCCTTAGCAGCCGAGGTTCAGGGCTGTCCGCGATCGACTTATGACCCCTGTCAGGGCGGCGGTGAACCGGAGTAGCCACACCGAGCGAATCACATGCGGCGACACGTGACACCAAGGCCATCGAAGAACAATGTCAATCGACCCTGACAGATTCGAGAATCACAACGCGGTTTCAAACCCGCGTATCGCATGTTCAAGCTGTTTCTTAGGAGTCAGTCCCGTGTACAAGACCGTCTTCTCTATCGTGTGTTTGACGCTTTGCCTGCCCGCCGGCGCAGCCACAATTCATGTGCGCCAGAGTGCATCGGGCGCTAGCGACGGAACCAGTTGGCGTGACGCCCACACCTCACTGTCCGACGCCATCGCCCGCGCGCGAGCCGGCGACGACATCTGGGTTGCAGCCGGTACCTACCACGGGCCGATTGCGCTCAAGAACGGCGTCAGAATCGTCGGCGGCTTCCGCGGCGTCGAATCTTCCATCGCCGCTAGCAATCCCGACGCCAACCCTACGTTGATCGACGGCGGCGGCAAGACCCGGGCTGTGAAGAGCATCGCCAACGATGCCTCCGCCGTGCTTCGGGGCTTCATCATCACGCGCGGCTTCGTCGACGCAAAAACCGGCTACGGCGCCGGCATGCTGCTCGAAGACAGCCAGGCCACCATCGTCGAGTGCGTCTTCACGGCCAACATCGCCGAGTCCTTCGGCGGCGCCCTGGTCAACTGGCGAGGCTCGCCCACCTTCGTCAACTGTCGCTTCGAGGCCAACAGCAGCGGCATGGGAGCCGGGGCCGTGCTCAACCGCCAGGGCGGCGCCCCGACCTTCGTCAACTGCCTCTTCGACCGCAACGAATCAGGTGATTGCGGCGCCGTGCTCAACGCCACCGGAGACGCCACCTTCACCAACTGCACTTTCGTGAGAAACCGCGCCAAAACAGGCGAGGCCGGCGCCATCTTCGACAACCCCGGCCAGGCCATGCTTCGCAACTGTGTGCTGTGGGACAACACAGCCGCCCGCAGCGGGACCGACGCCATCGCCAACAGCCCCACTCTCGGCGTCAAAACACGCGTGATCCACAGCAACGTCCAGGGCGGCTGGCCAGGCCAGGGCAACATCAACGCCGATCCCCTGTTCGCCGGCGCAGCCGCGGGAGATTTTCGCCCGCAGGCCGCATCACCCTGCGCCGCCAGCGGGAGCCGAGCCCATCTCCCGCCCGACCTGGCCGACCTCGACTGGGACGGTAACAAGACCGAACCGCTCCCGATCGACCTCGGCCGAAACGGCTGGGCGACGGATGCGTCCGTCCCCATGGGTGCGTTCCGAAGAGCCGCTCCGTGAACCGAAACACGACCGTAAGGGAGCGGATGATTCAACCGAGACGCGACTGTTGAACCGAGTCGCGACCTTCAGGGAGCGGATGGCAAAACCGAGACGCGACCGTCAGGGAGCGGATGGCAAGACCGAGACGCGACCGTAAGGAAGCGGATGACTGAACCGAGACGCGACCGTCAGGAAGCGGACGATTGAACCGAGACGCGACCGTAAGGGAGCGAACAAAGCAGCGAAACACGCAAGAGTTCGAGCCACACGACGAGGGAATGAAATGTCAGATAAACCCAAGACACGAAATTCGAAGTCGCACCAGACCAGCCCGATCGCCTCGGCCGCTACCACCAGGCGTCTCGCCCGAGCCGCGGTCGGTGTTCTCGCGCTCGGCCTGATCGCCATCGGCGCCTTTGCGCTCTTCGGCCGCCAGGGCACCGACGTCGCCTTCGCCCAGAATCCGCCGGACCCGCCCGCCCCGGAGCCGGGCGGCGCTCGCCCCTGGGAGGCCGAGGTCCCCGTCTCGACCTACTCCACTTGGCACTCCCGCCACGGAAACACGCTGACGCGGATTCCGATCACCTCCCTGTCAGGCCGCGGTCCGGGCATCCATCTAGGGCTCTATCACAACGCAGCCAGCGTTAATGCCACGGTCTTCACAGGCACACCGGACGAGCGGGCGCTGGACGTCGGGGCCGGTTCGGGCATCGACCTCGGCCCCGGCTGGACCACGTCGTATAGTCGGCACGTCGTGCTGAACGATCCGGTGGATCCGCAGCTTATCGCGGTGATTTACGACGACGGCACCCAGGACGTCTACACCAAGAACGGAAGCGATTGGGACGCCCCGGCGGGCGTGCACAGCGTGCTCACACCGAAAGATCTGTTCGAATACTGCATCGCGACCGGCTGGGTCGTCACACACGAGGACCAATCGAAGGACGTGTATGGCGAATTCGGAGACGGTGTCTTCAGGCTCTGTAGCGTGGTCGATCCTGTCGGAAACGAAACAACGATAGAATACGAGTACGTGTGGCAACAGCAGCCTCGCCGGGTATTGCGTATTCAAGACTCCGGTGGCCGCAGTTTCACATTCCACTTCGTGGGCGATACCCGAAAACTCGATCGGATCCAGGACCCCGCCGACCCTTCGGATTCAACGCTTCCGGCTCGCTTCTGGGACTTCTCGTACGACGGCGGCGGTCGCCTTGAGTGGATCGGCAGCGCCAGGTTTTTCAGCGAGATCCCGACCTCAAACGGCCGCGTGGACCTGACCTACGACGGGGCCGGCCGGATTCATACGATTACGGACGAATGGAAGGATGACATTGGGCCGGACATCAAGGACGTCTACACCTACAACTACGACAGCGTCGGCCACTTGCAAACCGTCATCGATCCGACCAAACGACCGTCGGGCGGCGCCGGCGCAACGCAGTCCTTCTCCATCATGGCTGTAGACAATACACTTGTTAAATGCCTCTACACCGATCGTCGGAGGATTCCGCAAGGCGAGCCCAACGCGGGCCAGCCCATTCCGCCCTGGGAGTACCACTACAACACCACCGCAACGTTTCCAGACGGCAACCTTGAGGAGACGTACAACCCTCTGGGTGACGTTGCGACGTTTGGATACGACTCCGATCGAAACCTGACCTCCAACGCCCCGTACGCCGGATACGGCATCTGGACCTACAGCTACGACAATCGCGGGAACCGCCTGACCGCAACCGACCCACTCTCAAACGTCCAGACCTGGACGTACGACGCGCTCAACAACCTACGCACGTACACAGACGCGGCCGACAACATCGTTGAGTTCCGGTATGAAGATGCCAATTACCCCACGCTCCCGACCACCACAATCGAACCTCCCGACCGTCCCGGGAGCACTCCGCCCGTGACATCCCTCGACTATCATCCTTCTGGCATCCACCAGGGGCTACTCAGGAGCGTTACCGATCCCAACGGCGTCCTGACGGAGTTGGGCTACGACGAGTGGGGCCAGCTCAATTCGTACAAGGAAGGCACCGATCCCGTAAATCCCCCCGCTAACCAAATATCCTGCAGCTATGGGATGAACTCCGCCGGTTTCATGATATGGAGCCGGTGCTCGCCATGCGGCGCCGTCGACCGTGACGCAGAAGGCAAAGCAAAGGGCATCTGTTGTCCGTGCAACGCGGCGGGGGACTGCAACAACACCTGCCCGTGCTCAATGTCCGGCCCCCCGCCTCCGATTCCGGCGGGCTTCCCGAACCTGCCTACGTTCGCGCCGATATTCCCAAATGTGCGGGAGGAAGTGAATGGGATAAGCTACTCGCGGAAGGGTGAGTTGGAGGGCATGGAGGTTGTGACCTACGGAAGCACCACGGAATCCAGGGACGTTTCCATCACCTATGACGAACTCGGCCGCGTCACGCAGCACCAAAACCGGCGAACGTTCAACTACGATTACTCCCTGTGGCAAGAAGGAACCTTCAAACGAATCGGCCCAGACGGCCACGACACGATCACCGTCTATGATGAAGCGGGTCGCATCAAGAGC
>JAJDDV010000164.1 GCA_029260135.1 Phycisphaerae bacterium
GTCAACGAAGAAAACGCTCTGGCGATTGTTACCGCGCTGGGTCACGTGATGCGGCATTCCAACAGCTACGGCTCTGGCGATTCGTGGCATCCCCAGACACTATCCACTTGGCGCCGCCGCTGCAATCCCGAGAGCCATAAAACCGTGACTGTCCCTATTTAGCTGCGTAGTTCTACTGCCAGGCGGCGGTCTGCGCGAACACCCGCCGGACCCTCGAGCCGGATTCGTTCACTGGCTTGAAAGAGCATGTGGCGTGCTTCCCGGATGCACGATGATGCGGCCAACAGGAGCCGATCAGCCGATGCCCGATACACACCGAAAACCACGCGCCGGGTGCTGCTGGCGGCTTGCCCGCCAGTGTCTTCTCGGCCTGCCAGCACAACACGCCCCTCCACCAGTGCCACATAGTGACACCTGGGCGAAAAACGTATATGCGAAACAAACCCAATGACGCCCGATAATATAACCGAAAGGCCGAGCGTAGCATGGCCGGGCGACGCGCCGCCCCGCAGAGCGACCCCGCTCCCCCCGGGAGGGGTCGGGGAGGGCCGACGCCTTCGCCCGGCCCCCCGCCGCGCACCAATCGTGGATTGCCCGCCAGTGCGTTACACGCCTCTTCCGCCGGCGCAGGCCTGTCAGACGCAGAGCCCCGGTGCGGTCGCCCACGCGCATGTCGCCCCAGACACAAGCTACACTTTTCCAATCCATCGGTTACCATACCCGAATACACAGCACAGGAGATCCATCATGCCCGTAACCTGGAAGCTCAAGACCGGAACGACCTGGCGCCAGAAGCTCGAGACCGAGCATCCCAACCACGGCAAGGTCTGTAAGATCCCCGTGAAGTCTCAAAAGAGGTTCGGTAAAGGGACGATGCTGATCCCACGCCCGCGCGACGTCGACACCGTCATGAAAAAAGTGCGAAAGGGAAAACTCATCACGACAGCGCAGATCCGCGATCAGCTCGCCACCAACGCCAAGGCCACTTGCACCTGCCCGCTCACCAGCGGAATGTTCATGCGCATCGCCGCCGAAGCGGCGGAGGAAGACCGCCGCGAAGGCAAGAAACGCATCACACCCTACTGGCGAACCATTCGCGATGACGGAAAGCTGATGGAAAAGTTCCCCGGAGGCGCCAAAGCCCAGGCCGCCAAACTGCGGCAAGAGGGATTCAAGATCGAAACGGCCAAGGGCGCGCAACCGCCCAAGGTCAAAGACTTCGAACGGTATCTGGCCTAAGGGTGCTTTCGATTCGACGACGCCTCTGGGCTGAAGTCGATCGCCGCAAGAATCAGCGATTTGAATGCCGTGCGCCGAATGTCCCTGCGCGTTCGAAGAACGATATGCCGCTTGGCCTTTCCCTTCCCCTCGAGCAGACCGTCCGGATCAGGCAGAAATGCACCGTGGATGAAACCAAGATGCACGGACCGGTCGCGCACGCCGATCGCACACACGTTGCCGCCGATCACCCCAAAGGGGCTGTCCGGCTTGTAGTAACACAGACTCTTGAACGCGACCTTCTCGTCCACCGCCGGCGCAACGCTGAGCACAAACTCTCGCAACTCGAGCACCAGATCTTCCACGTCGCCACCCCAACCGGCGAACAGCCTCACGATCTCGCCCATCTCCAAACGCCGCCGCGACATGACTCGTCCCTGGCAATGCTATCCCTTCGTTTCCCCGCCAAACGTATTTCGCGGCTCGGTCTCGATATACTCCTTCCGCTGCTGGGCGTACGTCTCCGGGGTCAGATCAACCGAGCCCAACGACTCCGGATCACGCGCGATCTTCACCAGGAAAGGAATACACCAGCCGCATCCCGTCCCCGCGCCAAGGCACTCCGTCATCCGGCTGGTGTGGGTCGGCTTCGCCCGCCGCGCGAAGTTGACCAGCTTCCGCAGCGGAACGTGATAGCAATAGCAGATTGTATCGTCGGGATTCATCAGCCCGATAGGCTACCACAACGCCCACCGCCTCACGAACCCGGCAGTCAGAATCGTCACAGCGCCCACAGCACGTGCCGTGTTGTCCACCACCAAGATAAGGCCGGCCTGGCAGGACCTTGGAGTCAAGTTCCGTCGACAGGCATGATGAATCGGCGGTACACGGTGAAACGCTCCCACGCTCCATCACGCCACTTGTCGTGAGCGATTGCGCTGAGCCATCCCCTTGATGTCACTCGCGGCCGAACGCCTTCTGAAACTCGGCGAAGTCGCGCAGGTCGACGTCGGTATCCGCCGGCTGACCGGCTTGCGGGAAATCATAAAGCCGAGAACAGTACGAACCCTGCTGCCACATCTCAGGCCCGTACAGGCAGGCCGGAAGCCGCTTATGGTCAATCAGATTGATGACACAGTCGCCCCCCGAATCCCCGACCGGTTGACCCCAGACGTTGACCGCCATTCCGAGCGGCGTAAACGAACAGTGATCCTGTCCGTTGTCCACGCCGTCGCCATCCCGGTCCGGGTCACAGTCGTCTATGATTCCGTCACCGTCGAAGTCGGCGTCGCATTCATCCGGGAGGAGATTGGTGTTGCAGTCCTCGCTCGTTCCGTCGACCACATCACAGTGGTCCGGCTTCCCGCTGTCATTACAGTCGCGCTCGCAATCATCGGGGATCTCGTTGAGGTTGCAGTCTTCGCTGAACCCGGACGCGATGTCGTCGGCGTCCGGTGTGTCATTCCCATTGCAGTCGCGATCACCGATCCGCAGGTAGTAGACGTCCTGCTCTCCGTTGAACGTAGCCGCATAGGCCACATCCACGCCGCCGTTGTCGGAGATCATGTCGTAATAATCACCGAGCTTGTTCTGTTGCGGCCAACCGACGTGGCTGTCGAAGGGTGGGCTCAGCGGAATGTTGGCCGACCAGGTCAAACCGCCATCGAGCGAGTAGGCGTAATACAGCGCTGACAGGTTGACCGCCGGAGCGTGAGCACGCGTATCGTTCCAGATCACGTCGATGCGCCCGTTCGGCGCAACCGACATCGTCCCGAACCACTGATACGCACCGTTGAAGGGCGAATCATTGTTGATGCGGACCGGCGCACTCCAGTTTGCCCCGCCGTCCGTACTCCGAATGAACATCACGTCGCGCGGGTCGTTGCCGGCCGGTTCCACCGACCCGAGAACATAGACGTTTCCGCGGGTTGGCCCCGTCGAATGGTCCGTCGCAACCCACACCTGCCCAAGCAATCCACCCGGATTCGGACTCCCACTGGAGAAGGCACCGGTGGCGCCACCAAGATCGATCGTCTTTGCGTATGCGTAATCGAACGACGGAACCCGAGACGGATCACGGGCGTTGCTGGACCGCGCAATCAGGTGGGACGACCCGCCCAGCGTTGACCCCACGGAGTAGAGCTCGCCGTCGGGACCGACGTCCAGCGTTCCCCATTTCATACTCGGTTCCGGGATCTTCCTGGGTGCCTCGAACGACAATCCGCCGTTGATCGAACGCGCGAAGTCGGCATTCGAACAGCAGGTGAACTGTATGTTCCAGATGACGTAGATGTTTCCTTGCCCGATTCCGCTCGTACGATCGATCGCCATCCACGCCTTGTCGCCGCCCGTCCCGGCCACCGGCGCCGACCAGCTCGCGCCGCCGTCGATCGACTTGAACAGCTCCGCCGAGCGCAGCGCACTAAGACTGTAGTAGTAGAAGTTGCCGTCGGCATCCGCCCCCAAGACCGGATCGCTGCGAAACTGCCCACGATCAATGACGGGATGCGCATTCCAGGAGACACCGCCATCGCTGCTATGGGAGTTGCCCGCCTGGCGGAAGTGGCTCGAAACCGAGTCGAACTGCCGCCAGCCAATCACCATGCGCGACGGATCACCCGGATCGACCGCGATCGACGGTTCGTTGGCCGCATCGCCGAGGATGTTTTCGCCGTTGGCGTTGACGTTGACCTGCACGCTTCGGTACGGGCCCAATACCACGTCCGCCGGCGCAGAGACCGACGCCACCGATCCTGACTCCACATCCTGGGGCGGCGGATCGACCGGTTCCTCCTTATGCACAACCGGGTCGGATGGATTCTCCGTGGAGGCAGAACCCGAGGCGTCGTTGGCCGCCAGCGCCCATGGGAGTAAGATGAACAGGACAACCGCCAAACCGACCAGCGGCGCGTGTGCGCCCCGAACGCCATCTTTCATGCGACGTCGCCTTTTTTGATTCTCGGTGTGGAAGCGGCCAGGCCGCCTCGCGGTTCATGCACGTCTTCCGCGGGCCGGGGAATGGCCCTCCTTACCCCATTCACATTATAGCCCTGGTTCCCGGACGATCCAAGTGCCCACCCTAACGCACCACTGGCACGACTAGAGTTCAACTTTCATATCTCGGTCACGGTAGAGTTGGTGCTCTTCGATGAAGCGCCGAACCGAGTCTGGAACCAGGTAGCGAATGGAAAGACCGCTGCGCACACGCTCGCGGATATCGGTCGAAGAAATCTCGATCACCGGTGTCTCAATCACGCCGGACCTTAGCTTCTCAATCTGTCGCTCCGTAAGCGATGGCTTGGCGGACTGACGGGTGTGCCTCGAATCGAGGCACGAAGGTTCCCAGCCCGCCCGGGCGGCTGTCACGATCTGGCAGGCGTCGATCAATTCGCCTGCTCGATGCCACGAAGCGATATCCGCCAGCCAGTCGGCTCCGATGATCCAAGAGAGCTCACGGTCTCCCTCTGGAACCGCC
>JAJDDV010000165.1 GCA_029260135.1 Phycisphaerae bacterium
GACGGCCGGGTACGTCCGCAGCCACTCGGCTGGGGTCTTGAAGACCGGGGACGTAGACGTGTCTTGGAGAAGGGCCCGGTTGTGATCGACCGGATCGGCGACCCGCGGCTCGCCGACGTACTTCGCCACGCCGCCCTCGCAGGCCGGCTCGACCAGGAGGGCGACCGGCTCCGTACCGGCCGGGGGTACGATCGGCAGATAGCGGCAGCCTGGGCCGTCTACGGGCTCGGCGGGCGCAGCCGCGGAGGTCGATTCGACCTGCGATTGGGTTTGTTCAAAGGCAGTTCGATTCGCCCGCGCGAACGCAACCATGCGTTAACCCGAACGCGAGACCTGGCCAGAGACACCGAGACTTTCGACCCAGGCGAACGGCGGTCGGCGTATGGTGGGCTCGGGACGCGTCGCGCGGCGGTGGGGGAGAGAGACGACGGAACCCCGGAACAGGCGTAAGCCCTCGCGCCGCTTGGCGTTAAAACGAGAACGCCGGCGCGTCTCTGCACCGGCGTTCGTAGATAACCCTCAGGTCGGCGGATTTCGCACCGACACGTTAACTAGCGGGGGCAGGACTCGAACCTGCGACCTCCGGGTTATGAGCCCGACGAGCTGCCAACTGCTCTACCCCGCAATCGAGGTCGGAACACTAACCGACCGTCCGACGCCGGTCAACCTCTCTAATATCGACATTCCCTCGCCCCAGACTCGCGTCGATCCCGCCATCCAAGTGGCTCCCCCGAGCGATTACTCGAAGCCGCGCCGGACCGACGGTGACCTCCCCCAGGACGCGAAGAAGCCGGCATACCAGCAGAATCATCATCGCCCGCGACCACGCCCCAGACTCTCGCTCTCCGTGCCAATCCCGCACGCTTGCTCACATCCTTTTAGGCTCGTACATTGCCGCGGCGGCATCGGGCCGCACCTTCGTGGCGCATTATCGGGAAGCAATCGCCATGCGAATCATGATCATCGGTGGGGGAGGGCGCGAACACGCGCTGGCACACCTTCTGGCTAGATCCAACCGAGTGTCTGAGATCCTCTGTGTACCCGGAAACGCCGGCACAGCGGCCGTCTCGACCAACGTGTCGATCGATGTTAGCGATCATGCAGCCCTGATCGATTTCGCCCGAGAGTCCGGCGTCGAGCTGACTGTCGTCGGACCGGAAGCACCGCTCTGCCAAGGCGTCGTCGACGCCTTCGAGGCGGAAGGGCTTCGAATCTTCGGACCGACAGCCGCCGCCGCTCGCATCGAGGGCGACAAGGCGTACGCCAAGCGACTGATGAAGATCGCCCATGTTCCCACGGCAGAGGCACGCATTTTCGAGCACCACGACGCCGCCAGGGCCTACGTGGCGACACGCGACGCCGGCGTAGTCGTCAAAGCCGCCGGTCTCGCCGCAGGCAAGGGCGTCATCGTCTGCAGCGACCCGGCCGACGCCCTGAACGAACTCGAACGCATTATGGTCGATCGCGCGTTCGGCGATGCCGGAAACACCGTCGTGGTCGAGGAGCTGCTCAAGGGGCAGGAACTCTCCGTCTTCGCGCTGGTGGACGGTCAGACGATCTACGTCCTCGAAACCGCCCAAGATCACAAAGCCCTCGGCGAGGGGGACACCGGCCCGAACACTGGGGGTATGGGCGCCTACAGTCCGGCGCCGATCGCCACGCCCGAAATCATGGCGCAAGTTGAGCGTGATGTTCTCGTTCCGATCGTCGACGCCCTCCGAAACGACGGCGCACCCTATCGAGGCCTGCTCTACACCGGGCTGATGCTCACCGCCGCCGGCCCCAAGGTGCTCGAATTCAATTGCCGCTTCGGCGATCCCGAAGCCCAGGCCGTCCTGCTGCGGCTGGAGTCTGATCTGTTCGAGCTGCTCAACGCCACCGTCCACGGTACGCTCGATGAGGTCGACGTCCGATTCTCACCAAAACCAGCCGTGTGCGTCGTGATGGCATCCGGTGGGTATCCCGGCAAATACGACTCCGGCAAGGTGATCAAAGGGCTCGACAAGGCCTCAGCGATGAGCGACGTCTGCGTCTTCCATGCCGGCACCAAGACGCTGGAAGACCTCGTCGTATCAAGCGGCGGCCGCGTGCTCGGTGTGACAGCCCTGGGTGATGACCTGGCCGACGCAAAACGCCGGGCGTACGAGGCCGTCGACGCGATCGAGTTCGAAGACAGCTACGTCCGCCGCGACATCGCGGACAAGGCGCTGGGGCGACACTTGCCGACATAGAGCGATCTCTGTTTTGTTGACTGAGCCGCGGGCGGAATGAAATCCCGGCCTGTCGGGAGCCCGCGTGAACTCTGAGGTGTGAAGATGCTCACAGCCGTGCGTGAATCGCACGCTAAGGCCGAACCTGCTCCAGCCAGAAAAGGCGGAAGAATGCCGCGAGCATTCCCAATCCAGATACTGCTATTGCCCTGCCTGCTCTTTGGCTGTTCGCGCGCCGATCGTTCGAAGGAGTCCAAGGCTGCTGTCGACGTCGGCGCGCCGCCCATGCCCACGTTCGACACGCCCGTCGATTACATGGCGTGGCACTTGAAGCGACTCGGTACCGAAGATGCGCCGTGTGCCGAAGACGTGTACGCGCCAATCTACCGCGAGGATGTCAAATCGGTCTTCGAACCTGAACGCGACCTCCTGGAGAAGCTGAAGACCGCCACGACGAAACCCTGGTCCCCCGACTCCTCGCCGGACTTGGCCGAATATATTACCGGCCTGGATCATTGTCTTTATGCCTACCACCGCGGCTCGCAAACGCCTGACGTCCGCTGGCTGTGCAAGTCTGACACTTTGTGGGCCGGCCCCCACATTGAGTTCAAGCCCAGTCGTGTGCTCTCTAAGGCCGTACTTGCACGAGCCTGGATGAACACCAGCGAGCTGAAAGTCGACGGTACGAGATTGCTGGACGCCATCAGGACCAACTTCCGTCATGCAGCGCATCGTGAAAACGCCGGATACACGATCGCATTTCTTGTCGCGAACGCCATCCGAGCGGACACATACGAGGCCATCCAACACGGCTTGGCGACGGGTGTCTTACGCGGTGATGACGCCAGGGACGTACTATCCCTACTCGATGCCGTTGGCAATCCGGATGCGCTCGCCGACGCCTTGCGCGGTGATTGGGCAGGTCTGCTGGAGATGGTCCAGACCCTTTACCCCAACGGCCGCTTCTCCGATGCCGCTGCGAAGGCGCTTGCGGTAGACAAGTACTTGCCCTCGGGCGGGGTCTTCCTACCCGCCCCGGCCAAGACGGCCGCGAGAATCAATGAGTGGTGTCGCCCGATAGCCCAGGCTGCCACGAAGCCATTGTCTGTTTCCAGATACCGAAGTCTCTTGGCGCATGGTCGCGAACGGGGAGAGTTCGCTGGCAGAAACACGATTCTGTCGCTCTATCTTCCATCGCACTTGTCCGCATACTCTGCCGCGATGCGCGTCGAGATCCGCCGAAGAGGCACAGCGCTAATGGCCGCGATCCACATCTACAAAGAGGATCATGGACGCTGGCCCAAGGCGACCCAGGATCTATCGCTCAGCCCAGAGAAACTGCGAATCGACTTGTTCAGAGGGAACGCCTTTGTCTTCGAGCTTCGCGAAGGCCAGCCCTGGCTATACAGCGTTGGACTCGACGGTGAAGACAATGGCGGAAACCACGATCCGCGCGCTTGTCGAAGTGAGCGTTTTTCAGGCACCGACTTCGTATTCCTTCCCATTCAAGAAGATGCCAAGAGACGTGCTCCGGATGGCGGATTGTCGAATCCCTAGTCTCCAGTGCTGTCCCGGTGCAGCTCAAGTGATCACGTAGCGTGCGGCGCGTGAAGTGAAACCCCGGACTGTCGGTGACGCGAGAAGAAACGACACATGGCCGCGCTTCGCTTGGCCATGGCACCCGGCGGCGTGTGCCGTGTTTATGGCACCCGGCGACGGACCGTCATCATTACTCCCTATTATTCTAGTATACTGGTATTACATGATACTGTAAAGATGGGATACTAGCGTTCGGATCCCGATGAGCGATCGTTCTACGGCCGCTTGTCGAATTCCACCTCTTGCGAGATGATTGCCCAGCACTTAGAGTCTCCGAATCGTCGCCCAGGAGATCGCCATGAAGACAAAGACACGCAGCTCAGCCAGCAGCAAGCAAGGTACGCGCAAGACGCCGCGAACAGCGAAATCCACGAAGAAACGTCCCAGCGCAGGCGTGAAACGCACGAAAAAGGCGGCGACCCGAAAGAAAGCCGCTAGCGCCTCGCGGGCACGCAGCAGCCTGCTTGCGGGGCTCAAGAGGAGTGACGGCTTGGCCGCTGTTGTCGCGGTATCCGAACGGATTGGCAAGGAACAGCAGCAGCAGCACGAATCGCTGCAGATCCCCGTGGGAAGTGGGGGGGGCGGCGGTGGGGGGGCTGCGATCCGGCGCGCGGCTGCGAGACTAGCGAAAGTCGCTCCGGCGTTGAGCGCCATCAGCCACGAGCACCGCATCAGGATGATGGCCGAACTCCTCACCGGACCAAAAACGTATCAGGACTTGCAGAAGTTGACCAAGCTCAAGGCGGGACCGCTGTATCATCACATCAATCAACTTCGCCTGGCTGAGCTGATCCTGCCCAAGCAGCGAGACACGTATGAGTTGACGCGCGGAGGCCGAAACTTGATCCTGGCTGCCATGGCCTTGGCACCGCTAATCTCCGACAAACGCCAACGACCGAAACGGCCAAATCCATGAGCGATAG
Source organism: Phycisphaerae bacterium (assembly GCA_029260135.1). Taxonomy (GTDB): domain Bacteria; phylum Planctomycetota; class Phycisphaerae; order UBA1845; family UBA1845; genus OFTM174. The sequence goes on from JAJDDV010000165.1 coordinate 4,733, forward strand.
GGCGGCGACGGCGGGCGGGGGGGCATTAGAATCGCTGAGTATAGCGGTACTGGAGCCATACTATGGCGGCTCGCACGCCGCGTTCGTCGACACGCTGGCTCGACACACCAGACACAACCTCACCCTCGCCACGCTCCCCGCGCGCAAGTGGAAATGGCGCATGCGAGGAGCCTCGGCTTGGTTCGCTCGAGACGGATTCGACTGGTCGCCAAAGGGCGGACCCGATCACATCGACCTGATCCTCACCTGCGACATGCTCAGCGTCGCCGACCTGCGAGCCCTTCTCCCGCACCACCTGCGAAACCTGCCGATCGTCTGCTACTTCCACGAGAACCAGCTGACCTATCCGATCTCGGACGATCAAACCCGCGACTTTCAATACGGCATGACCAACATCACGTCCTGCCTCGCATCCGACGCCGTCTGGTTTAACTCGCAGTTCCACCTGGACGACTTTCTGGGTGCCTCCGCTGATCTGCTTCGAAAGATGCCGGATTTCGTTCCGCAGCAAGCCGGGGCTGAGATCCGCGGCAAAGCCAAGGTTCTGTATCCACCGGTTAACGTCGAGTCGGGCCAAAGCACCAGCGGGGGGGGGCGAAATGGTCGGACCATACTCTGGCCTCACCGCTGGGAGTTCGACAAGAACCCGGAACCGTTCTTCGAGGCGTTGCTGCGTCTTGACGACGCGGGGTACGAATTCGACCTCGTGCTGCTCGGCGAGCAGTTTCGAACCGCCCCGCCGGTCTTTGCGTCCGCGTGGCAGCGTCTACAGCCGCACATTACCCATGCCGGGTACCTTCCCAGCCGTGACGACTACCTGGCCATGCTCGGGCGCTGCGACCTCGTCGTCAGTACGGCCATCCAAGAGAACTTCGGCATCGCCGTGATCGAAGCGATCCTCGCCGGGTGTCAGCCCCTGCTCCCGAATCGCCTCGCGTATCCGGAGATCATCCCCGAGCAGCATCATGCACAGTGCCTCTACCCAAACGACACCGGACTGTTCAAGGTTCTCCGCGACTGGCTCAACGGACGAAACCGCATGACTCCTGAGGCTATGACCGCGCTGACGACGTCACTTGATGCCCGATTCGGCCCAGATCAGGCCGTTTCAGAGCTGGACGACGCTCTAGGTGCGGTTTGGGAGGCCTCAAGGGCGATGATTGGCCGATAATAACCTGCCACGCCAGACCCCATGTCGAACGTCCCATAACGGATGTTACGTTGCATTGAGGGTGGGGCGGGTGATGCTGACCTGAATTCCGACGCTTCCACGGACGCCGGCGAACAGATCACCGGGCAGGACCCGATCAACGGGGCCGCACCGTCTCCGCCCTGACGATCCACGCACCCCCGAGCAGCACATCGCCGTCATAGAAAACGACCGCCTGTCCCGGTGTGATGGCTCGCTGAGGTTCATCAAAGAGAATCCGCACACCGCCATCGTCGAGCCGGGTCACCGTAGCAGGCGCCGCACGATGTAGATAGCGAATCTTCACGTCAGCTCGGAACGACTCGTCGGGCACATCCACGAGGAAGTTGGCTCGATCCGCCAACAGCGCCCGCTCGAGCAAGGCGTCGCCGTCGCCCATCGTCACCGTGTTGGACTTGGGATCCAGTCGGGTCACGTAGATCGGCTCGCCAGCGGCAATGCCCAGACCCCGCCGCTGGCCGACCGTGTAGTTCGCAACGCCCTTGTGTCGGCCGATGACGCGCCCAGCCGAGTCGACAACATCCCCCTCGACGAACGCATCAGGCCGGCGCTCCTTGACCACCCGAGCATAATCATTGTCCGGAACGAAGCAGATCTCGACCGAGTCCGGCTTGTCGCGATTCGGCAATCCGAGTCGCTCCGCCGTCTCGCGAACCTCGCTCTTTGTCAGTTCACCCACCGGAAACATCAGCCGGTCCAAGAGCCCGCGATCCAACCCGAACAGAACATACGACTGATCCTTCTGCCCGTCGACGCCGCGGAGCAAGGCGGGTCTTTCATTCCGGCGCCCGATTCTCGCGTAATGGCCCGTCGCGATATACTTGGCGCCAACGGCATCGGCATACTCGACCAGCTTTCCGAACTTCATCTGATCGTTGCAGACGATGCACGGATTCGGCGTTCGCCCTCGCGCATACTCGTCCGCAAAATAGTTAATTAACCGATTAAAATCCTGCTCGAAGTTCAAGGCGTAGAACGGAATATCGAACAACCCGGCCACGAACCTCGCATCCGCCGCATCGCTCGCACTGCAGCACCCCTGATGCCGCGACGCCCCAGATGTGCCCGCACCGCGTGATTCCTGAGCCGCGGGCGCGATGCAATCCCGACTTGTCGGAAGCCTGCGCGAATCATCGGACTGCGACGACGCATCTGCCGACACCTCCCCACAGGATTGGCCCTGTTCCGCACCATCCGCCGCCGCCTCTTCAACGCCTGTGCGCATAAAGAGCCCGACCACGTCATAGCCCTGCTCGACGAGCAACCCAGCCGCAACGCTCGAGTCCACCCCCCCACTCATCGCAACAACAACTTTTTCACGCATCGAACTCATCGCTTGGCAGTATAGCAGTAAAGTGCGCTCGACGCTGTCATGCAGCGAGATGGAAGCTAGAATGTAGCTCGCCCAGACGAACCGGGTCTCAGAAGCGACGATACACTGGGCGCCTAGGAGCAAACACAATGGCCACGAAGCTCGCCTCGAGAGAAGCCGACTACGACCCGCTCTGTCCTCACTGCGATCAACGAATCCAGGAAGTTCATTGGCGGCGGATCGACGCCGTCAACGCCGAGTACCTTTTCATCTGCCCGAGGTGCAAGAAGGTCATCGGCATCGGCGTACGCAAAGCCGCTTGGATCAACTGAGCGCGGTCCGACAGCGTCGGCAGCACTTGTATGGTAGGCCCGAGGTCACCGCTTGAGGAGCATTCGCCATGAAGCACCACGTACTCTTGCTCGTCCCGATGTTCTTGTTGACTGGCTGCACCGCAACCCAGCTCCACCTCCCCACCGATCCCGTGCAGTTGACGATCATCCAGCGACACGCCAAATCGATCCCCGGATCGAATAACACCGTGCGCATTCAACTTGACGACATCACCGCCGACCAAGTCTTGCTCTCGATCCGCGCTAGTACTAACCGCCCCATCGTCGACACGCGCTCCGTCAAAGAAGGCGACGTGATTCCGTTTGATCTCAAACGTGCCCGCTACTTCTTACGCGTCGTCGAGTTGAAGAACCTGCTGATCGGCAACGACTTCGGCGTCTTCGAAGTGTCCACCGCCCAGCCCCGCCGACCGTTGCGTCATATCCTCCGCAAAGGACGGAACAACTAGCCCCTATCCCGGGCAGCGACCGGTAAACCCGCGTGTGGTCGCGCTGGCCCAACGTTCACGGCACCACGGTCTTGAATCCGGGCGCCCTTTCGACTAAACTCGCACTTCGTTTTGGGTGCGATCATTGTCAGGCAAGCCGCCTGCGAGAGGGGAAAACCGTGCGCGACTCGAAGCCCGCCCAGCGTTCCTTCGGACTTTTCATCGTCCTTCTCACCACCACGCTCTGCTTGGCTGGGCACGCTGATCCGACCGTCAGCTGTACCGCTGTGCCCGTCGTAGCATGTTCTGCCCCGGCGGCTCCGGACCCTGGGCAGAACACGCCCCAATCCCAGACGAGTCCGAAGGCGACCCCCGGCTGCGCGGGCGATCTCGACATGCCGCTCTCCATCGACCTTTCCACCGATCCAACCAAACTCGCCAAAGATGCGCGCACGACTGTCTCAGGCGTGTTGACGGCGCAGGCAGCGTTGAAGAATGTGCGCGTTCGCGTGCGGGGTGAAGGGAACACCGAGATCGCACGAGCCGTCTCGCTTGATTACGATTCGCTGACGGCCGGACAAACCGTCGACCTCACCATTCCCGTTCGCTTCAACGACATCGGGGTCTCACAAGTCATCGTCGACGTCACCGCCGTCATCGCCGGCACGGAAGTGCCGTTCGGAAAGAAGGCCGTCTTCAACGTACTGCTTCGCCCAGAGCAAGTCCTCGCCGGACGTGAAGTCCCGCGCCATCTTCAAATCCGCGCCGTTCGAGAAGACCTCAAGGCCCGCCGCATCACCCAGAAGGAAGCCGACGCACAGCTCGAGGAGCTCACCAAGCTCGAAGCGACGTTTGACCAGAACCCCTACACGGTCATCGATCGAACGCCACAGGAACTCGCGAAGGTCCAAGGCTTGGCACTGCCCCAAACCGAGCTTTCCGATCCCGACAAACGCCCCTCCGCGCGAGGCGGCGTCAACATTCGCGTTCGCGGGCTGGTTCAATGGCTGGACGAAAACTACAACAATGCGACCGGAGCTTGCCTGGCAGGAACGTCACCCTGTATCCATCCCGTTTACGGCATGACCGTTCAGGTCCGCGACGACGAAACCGTCGGCTCCGAACAGGTGCGCGTCATGGCCACCGACACCAACGGGCAGTACGACACCGACTGGTTCGTTCACGACGACGGATGGCTCGCGGGTAATCCCGACATCTTCGTGCGATTCCGTACCGAGAATAACGCGATCGACGTCGAAGACGGCTGCTTTTTGTGCGGCACCTACGAGAACGACACGGCCATTCGCGACGAGTTTCCCGGCGGCGAGATCATTGAGAACTTCACTTGCGCCAACACCGGTACAGGCCCCGCATGCTCCGTGCTGACCGGACTCACTTGGATCGCGCTCTACGCACACAATCTCGACGACAACAACTGGGTCAGCAAGATTCGCGCCGATTGGCCCGGCGACTCGGGAAGCTCCAACTACAACTGTACGCCGGCGTGTCGACTCAATATCCAACCCGGTGACAAGTGGGACTGGGACGTCCTCCACCATGAGTACGGCCACTGGGTCATGGACGAGTTCAACTTCGAGGACAACCCCGGCGGCACCCACAACATCGATGCCTGTCACGCCGTCGTACGCGGGGACAAAGATGATGGAATGAAGCTCGCCTGGGCCGAAGGATGGCCGACCTTCTTCGGAACCGCGGGCCAGATCAATCTGAACATGGCCGCGCTCAACGTACCCCGTGTCGGTGACGTACTCTATAGCGAGACCGAAGAAACAACCTTCAGCTACAGCCTCGAAGAAAACACCGGAGGTCTCCTGACAACCTCATCCTACAACGGACGAGGTGAGGACAGCGAACTCGCCGTCCAGCGCGTCTTCTGGGATCTCTTTGACGCACACGGCGACAGCCGAGACACCGTCTCGGTCTCTGACAAGAAGCTCTTCGACATCGTCAACAACGCAGGTCCGCACTCGCTCAACGCCGCTTGGGGCCCGATCCGCGCCACGCTCTCCAACGCCGACGACATAGCCTACGGCGCAATCCTCAGCGACCATTTGATCGGCCCCACGCCGCTGAGCCCCTTGGCGGGATCCATCGTCACACAGTCCAACGCTTCCTTCTCGTGGGATGCAAATGTCGGTTGCGCACCCGCCTTCGCCGGGAACTTCTTCGACCTGATTTTCTACAAGACCGGTTCGATGAATAAGATCCTGACGATCGCCGGCCTCACGGCGACCTCATACTCACTCACTCCCGCAGAGTTCGGCATCGTCGCCGCCCAAGGACCGTCCATCATCTGGGCGGTCGAAGCCCGCAACTCCGCAAGCCCCGCAACAGGGCCCTATCTCGGCGCCTCAAGGCTGATCAAAGTCTACAACCCACCCGCCAACGATAGCTGCTCAGGTGCCCCAAACATCACGGACGGAACCGTGCGGGGAACCACCTTAGGCGCAACGACCTTTGGACAAACATCCTGTAACGTCGTACCAACGCCCGACGCCTGGTACTCTTATCAAGCCACGTGTGACGGCTTCCTCAGCGTCGACACCTGCGGCTCCACGTTTGACACCATTGTGTCCGTATACGACGCCTGCCCAGGCATCTATGAAAACGAAGTCGAGTGCAACAGAACCTGTGGCGGTTCACCCTGCGGCGGAACCGACGCATGCATCAAAGGGTCGAACGTCCCCGTTACGCAAGGCCAAACCTATCTCATTCGCGTCGGTGGATGGGTCCAGCAGCAAGGCGACTTCACACTCAACGTCTCTTGCACCGCCCAATCCGACGCCTGCGATTCCGCAACACACGTGACCATCGGGTCGAGCACTCAAGGCAGCACCGTTGGCGCCCTCACCGACCCCGCGCCGACCTGCGAGACCATCACCGTCGAAAGCCCCGGCGTCTGGTACACCGTCTACGGTAACGGCAACATGCTCAAGGCCTCGTTGTGCAACGCGGGCACGAACTATGACACAAAGTTGAGTGTCTATTGCGGAGGCTGCGTGAACCCCTGGTGCCGCAACGCGAACGACGATTCCTGTGGCAAGCAATCAGAGGTCCAGTGGTGCTCCACGCCTGGCGCCGTCCACCACATCCTCGTTCACGGCTTCAACGGGACGAACGGAGATTTTCAGCTTGACGTCACGGATACCGGCCAATACTGCGGTGATGTCTACTTTGGCTGCTTCGCACCGAACAACACCTGCGCCACCGCGCTGGACGTGACCAGCAGCTTCGTCGGCGACAACACGGGCACGACCACCATCGGCACTTCGAGCTGCGCAAACGGCATCAACGATGTGTGGTACCGCTACACCCCCAATTGCACGGGCTTTCTGGAGATCAGCACCTGCGGCGGCGGCGGATCACTCCTTGACACCGTCCTGAGCGTCCACGACGGCTGCAGCGGGCGCGAAATCGCATGCAGCGACGACTATGACCTGACCACTTGCGCACGACGCTCCCAAGTGACCTTCCCTGTCATCGCAGGTGAGCCCCTTCTCGTCCGCGTCGCAGCCTACTTCAACGCAGCCGTAACCGAGGGCACCTTCCCTCTCTCGTTCTCCATGCACGGCACGATCGCTCAGCTGGCGCTCCCGCACCCAGGGTTGTACCTGGCAGAAGGCGGTGGAGGCTTCGAGGACTTCCTTTTCCGATTCGATCCGGACGGCCCCATCCTGAGTACGGTCGGATCGCTCGGCCTGACGGATCTGGTAGGTCTCACGTTTGCGCCGCAGCTTGGGCTGATGTACGGCGTTAACGATCGACCAACTTTTGACGAAATGGTGACCGTCAATCTTGCCACCGGTGCCGCCTCGACCTTTGCCTCGGTCGGGTATGGCGACATTCGAGGGCTCGCTTTTGACCCGGTTCTCATGACGATCTTTGCCGCGGACGCAGATGCGCAGTCGCCCCAGCTCATTGAGATCAATCCCTTCACCGGTGAGGGAAGTGTCGTCGGACCGCTCGGATTCTCGAGCGTTCAGGGCTTGGCCTTTGACCCATGGACGCGAACGCTCTTCGGAGCCGACACCGACACGGACCAACTCATTACGATCGATACCTTCACCGGTGCGGGGCACGCCCTCGGTTCCTTCGGCACCGGCTTCGACAACATCCAGGGCCTCACGTTCGATACGCTGACTCGCACGCTATACGGAATCCAGAGCGATGCCAATGGAGCGGGACGCCTCGTCACCATCGATCCACCGACTGGCAGTGTCGTCCATGCCTCGGAGCCCTTTGCGGACACTGATCCCAGAGCCATCGCTTTCGTTCCGGGACTGCCTGATGCAACCGCCGCGCAGCCCTACACCCAGCCGATCCCCCTCGCCGGCGGATGCCCACGCTATGTTTTCGCGAACGCCACGGGGCTTCCTCGGGGGCTGTCCGTCAGCGCCGACGGACACGTGCTCGGAACACCCACCCATAGTGGCCTCTTCACGCTCACCGTCGACATCGGCGACAGCAACCTCGGTACCCCTGGGATCACCGGCACGCTCCCTCTCCGCGTCCGACCGGCGAATGACGACTGCGCCGACGCCATCTCCGTCCAAACCGGCGACACCCCTTTCACCACACTCGGAGCCCGCACCGACGGACTCCCCGAACCGACCCTCTGCAACTTCTCCGGAGACACCCAGGTCAAATCCGACATCTGGTTCTGCCACACCGCAACCTGCACCGGCGACCTCACCGTCAGCCTCTGCAACAGTGACTATGACACCAAGCTCGCCCTCTACGACGGATGTACCTGCGGGGTAACCGACTCGATCAACGCGTGCAACGACGACTTCTGTGGGCCCGTAGGGCTAAAATCCGAGCTGACCATCGCCGTCGTCAAAGGGCAGTCCAATCTCATCCGTGTTGGCGGTTTCGCCGGCGGTACGGGAGGTGGAACTCTATCCATATCCTGCCGGGAGTGCACCCTCGACACCGACTGCAACGACGGCAACCTCTGCACGATCGACGTCTGCAGAAACGGCACGTGCGAGGCCAACTACAAAACCTGCGACGACGCAAACCCCTGCACGATCGACGACTGCTCCCCCACCACCGGCTGCGCTAACTCACCCATCGTTTGCGACGACCAAGACGCCTGCACAACCGAAACCTGCAACGCAACCACGGGTATCTGCGACGTCACGCCAATCTCATGCGACGATTCCAATGCTTGTACCACCGACGCCTGCGACACCGCCAACGGATGCTCGAACACACGCATCACCTGCGATGACAGCGACCCCTGCACCACCGACACGTGCCTTCCCTCCTCCGGTTGTACCTACACACCCGGCGGTCCGCCCGACGTCGACTGCAATTTCAACGGAATCTCCGACGCCTGCGACATCGTCAACGGCTCGAGTTCGGACTGCAACACGAACACCATCCCCGACGAATGCGATCTCGGAACGGTTCCCGGCAATGTCGAATGGCCCATCGCCGCCGGTGGAAACGGGCATCGCTACCGAGTCGTCGCCGCCCCTGCGGGACTCGACTGGGACACAGCCGCCGCCGCGTCAGCGACCGACGGAGGATACCTCGCCACGATCACCTCGCAGGCCGAGAACGACTTCGTCTACGCCCTGGCCAGTGCCGCAAGTGGCGCATGGTACAACTCCGGCTCCGGTAACGGCGTAGGTCCCTGGCTCGGCGGGTCGCAGCCCCCAGGCGCCACCGAACCCGCGGGCGACTGGCAATGGGTGACCTCAGAACCCTTCACCTTCACGAACTGGCACCCGGGGCAACCGGACAACGCCCAGTTCCTCGAGCACAATCTCCACTTCTGGGGCCTCGGTGTGTCGATGAGCCCGTTGTGGAACGACACCCGGAAAACGTCGCTCCTCCAGGGTTACGTTCTCGAGATCGAGCCCACCAGTTTCGACTGCAACAACAACGCGGTACCCGACGAATGCGACATCGCTGAAGGAACCAGCCTCGACTTCAACGCCAACGCGATTCCCGACGAATGCGAAAACTGCGGCTGGATCGAGTGGCCGGTAGCGGCCGGCGGTAACGGGCATTACTACCTGACCGTTCACGCGCCCACCGGAATCACCTGGTCCCAAGCCCAGGCTGACGCTGCTTCTGTCGGCGGTTATCTCGCCTCCATTCACTCCGCCGCGGAGAACGATCTTCTCTTCAGCCTCATCGACAGGCCCGAGTTTTGGTGGGGACCCGACCCATGGGGCAACTACGAAGGGCCGTGGATCGGCGCACTCCAGCCCCCCGCCTCTCCCGAACCGGCCGGCGGATGGACCTGGGACGGCGGCGAGCCTTGGGGCTACACCAACTGGGCACCGACCCAACCCGACAACGCCTTCGGGACGGAGGACCACGCGGTCTTCTTCGGGACGACCGCCACGCCGAGGACCCGTCAATGGAACGACGTCGTACCCGCGTTCAAATCCCTCGCTTATATCATCGAGACCGACCGACAACCCGCCACCGGCGACTGTGACAACGACTGCGATTCCGATCTGGGCGATTACCGATGCTTTGTGGCTTGTCATCAAGGTCCCGCTGCGGGGCTTCTTCCTGATTGTAGTCGTTTCGACTTTGACCGGGATGCCGACGTCGACAACGCAGACTTCGCGGTCTTCCAGCGCAGGCTACAGTCAACTCCTCCGACTTGCGGCAGTCCGATCGCCATGTGGCATTTCAATGAAACGCCCGGGGCAGCGACCGCACGCGACAGCATAGGGAACCTTGATGGCACACTGCGCGGCTCCGCCTTCTTCGTGCGAGGCGGAGTCTCAGGTAATTCAATCAGGATAACGAAAGGAGACGGTGGTCACGTGGTGATGGGCAATCACCTGGGTCTCACAAGCGGCGATTATTCCATCATCGCTTGGGTCAGAATCGCTCCCGGTGACCCGGAGGCCCACGCCGTCGTGTCGAAACACACGTCCGGTTGGGTGAACGGTTATGCGCTCATGGTGGGTTCAGGGCCGGGCTATGGGCGCGCCAACAAAGCGTACTTCTATCCTTCGGCCTATTCCGGCGACGAGCCAATCTCAACGACAACCGTGAATGACGGGTACTGGCATCAACTTGTAGGCGTGTACGCGGCTGGAGGGCAGGCGCAGATCTACGTGGATGGTGCCCCGGTCGAGGGCAGCAAACCGAGTCGGCCCATGAGCGCCAACGGAAGCTCATTTCTCGTCGGTGGAATTGGCGTGTCGGGCAGCGGCGTCCCGGTCGGTGCCTTCGACGGACTCATCGATGAGGTGAGGGTCTACGATCGTGCGCTGACCGCCAGTGAGGTACAGTACCTCTTCGATCACCCACAGTGCATCCCGCAGCCCTGAGCGCAGCGCCGGCGACGACAATCTCTTCGGTGGCTGCGCGTGTCTTTGCAGGCTCCTCGAGAACGCGGACGATGAGGTACAGCTTTACATCCCCGATCGTGTTGTGGGGCGCTGGTAGTTGCCTGAGCAGCCGGCACGTGCGAGCCCGGGCTCTGGGATCGCCATCGTTTCCGACAAGGGTCTAGGATCGACAGCAGCGCTGCGCGTCCGGTAACACCCTGAGACGATCTTGTTTCACCGCCTTGTTTCGAGTAGAATGAGCATTCACTTTGAGCGTACGGCGACCGGGGGGTGGCGCCGGAAGCACCCCACCTGGGAGAGAGCTGAACGAGCACGCATTCTCTCGAACACTCGTTGAGGAGATAGACAATGATACGGCGATGGTTCTGTGCAATGGCTTGTTTGGGATTGGCCGGCAGCGCGCTCGGCCAGATGGACGTCGGGTCCGACGGTTCGGATGGCGCCTTCGCGCCGGCGGCGAACACCATCGTCGACCTGGCGTTGGCGGATTCCGGACCCGGCACCGGGCATTACGATCCCGATCGCTGGGCGGTTATCTTCAACTACACCTCGGTGGATATCCCCGGCGGTGTCACCATCAGCTTCGCCAACCACCCCTCCGGTGCGCCGGTGGTCTGGGTGGTGGCCGGCAACGTGCTCATCGACGGCGGCGTAAACCTCGACGGCGAGAACCATACCGGTGCCGCAGCAAGACCCTCCATACCCGGTCCGGGAGGCTTCCGCGGCGGTCGGGCGCTACTCAGCGCCCAAAGCCCAGGTTCAGGAGGGTACGGACCTGGCGGAGGACCTTATGACGGAACGTTCGGCTGGAATGATGTCGGCCACGGTGGTAGCTACGGGACGCTCGGTGTGGGGGGGCCTACCACTTACGGAAATGAACAGATCATCCCCTTGATCGGCGGTTCCGGCGGTTCAACGCACAATCAGCGCCCGCATCAGGGAGGCGGCGCCGGCGGTGGAGCGATCCTGATCGCTACGAATGGAACCATCACCGTCAATGGTTGGATCCGGTCCGACGGCGGCATCGGCAATAGCCACGGCGGTGGCAGTGGATCCGGTTCGGGCAGTGGCGGCGGCATTCGTCTCGTCGCGACGGAAGTCACCGGAACAGGACAAGCCCTCGCACGCGGCGGCGCAACGCACAGAACTGGTGGAAAAGGTCGCATCCGCGTCGAAGCCGACACCATCACATTCACGCACCCGGGCGACCCGATCTTCTCATTTGCCCCGCCCGATCTGGACGCGCGATGCGTCGGTGGCACCGTCGATAACTCGCCCTGCGCAGGCGGAGACTGCGGTACGGGGGTTTGTACGGCGGATGTTCCGCTCCTCTGGCCGCCCATCGAAGCGCCAATCCTGACAGCCACGAAGCTCGTCGTCGATGCCGTCGATATCCCGATTCCCGTCGACCCCGAGTCCAGGCTCGATTTCCCGGATCAGGACGTCTCCATCGACTCAGAGAACCCGGTCACGCTGCACATCGCGGCGACGAACGTCCCGCTCGACTGGGCCGTCGAGGTCCACCTCGTTGCGAAGTCAGGTATAGCGGAACGCGTCCTCGCGGATCCACTGGCCGGAACGCTCGCGTCCTCAGCAACCACGGCGACGTTCACCATGCCACGCGGATTCTCGGCCCTGCAGTTGCGAGCGCAGCAGCCGACACCGTAGGTTTACCGACTTTGCCGACCGCTAGGTGGCTTCGCCAATGACGGTACGAAGAGTCAAACTCGCTCTGTTCGCAACCCTGGCGCTGGTGCTCTGCGCATCCACCGCCTGGGTCCAATCGGTCCCGCGACGCGCCGCCTACTTCGCCACCATCGCCGTGCTCTCGCAGACCGAAGACTACTCCGCTTACGCCACCCTACTCGCCACCGACGCCGTCTCGCGCGACTTTACCGTCCTCAACCGCTCCACCGCCTTGATCGATCCCGCAGACGTCTGGTCGCGGGATTTCACCCTGTTGAACCGATCGCTCGCCCCCATCGTCATCGACGATTCAATCGGCCGTTTGTTTACGGTCCTCAACACAAGGATATCGAACGTCACGCCGACCGATGCCGTCTCACGCGAATTCACCCTCCTGAACCGATCTCTTGCGCCGGTTCAGGTCACGGACGCCTGCTCGCGCGAGTTCAGCCTCAGCAATGAACCCGCGCCGTTCCTGAAGATCACTGACGTTGTGTCTCGCGAGTTCAGCTTGAGCAATGAAGCCCCCCCCTTCCTCAACATCACCGACGTCGTTTCCAGAGCCTTTAGTGTCCGCCGAACCGCCCCCGATTTGAGCATTACGTCTTTGTCCGCGCCGCTCGAGATCCTCCCCGGACAGCCGATCATCATCGCCTACAGCGTCGCCAACGGCGGTGACGCCCCGGCGTCTGGTACTTGGGTCGACCGTGTCTACCTCTCCGACGACGACCAACTGGGTGACGACACACAACTTCGTGCCTACATCTTTGACGGCGTACTGGGTGAGGGTGAGACCTATAGCCACGCGGAGACCTTCGTCTTCTCGTCCACTCCGGGGCTCTATCAGGTGTTCGTCGTGACCGACGACGACGGTCAGCTTGACGAACGTCCCAACGATGACAATAACGTCGCCTTTGCCGTCGTTGATGCTGGCGGCATCGAATACGGCGCCACCGTTCAGGCCAACATCGACACCGGACCGGAAGGTACGCCCGTCATCCTCAGCGGCCAGGCCTTCTGGCTCGACACTCTCGAACCCGCACCGAACGTCGAAGTCGAGGTGCGCGTGCGTCTTCAGGCAACGCGGCGCGTCTTCTCCCCCACAACCGACGCCAACGGCGATTTCGCGCTCGTCTTCGATCCGGTCCCCGGTGAAGCAGGCCGATATACCGTCTTTGCCGACCACCCGCTGGTTCCGGAAGATCCGGCCACGCCGCAGGACGTCTTCACGCTTTACGGAATGCGAACGGATCCGGATGTGCAGTTCCATCGCATGGTGCCCGGCCAGGTTGTCAACGACCAAGTCACGCTGCGTAATCTGGGCGACACGCCGCTGACCGGGGTCGCTGCCGTGGTCGGGGGCGCGCCGCCAAACCTCGGCGTGCAGATCAACGCGCCTACCACCCTCGCGCCACTCGCGTCCGTACCGCTGACCTATACGCTGACGGCCGCCGGTGACACGACCGGACAATACCTCGTCCAGGTCGATCTGAGCAGCACGGAAGGGGCAACGGAGAGACTGGTCCTTCCCGTCGAGATCGCGCCGCTCACGCCGCGATTCGTCGCGTCACCCCCATCGCTGTCGGCCGGAATGATCCGGGGCGAGCAAACCATCGTAGAGTTCGACGTGACGAATACAGGCGGGATCACATCAGGTGAGTTGACCGTCACGCTACCCGATCTCCCGTGGATGTCACTGGCGACGCCGCAACCGATACCACCGGTCGCCGTCAACGAGTCCACCACCGTCACGCTCCGGCTGTCACCCCCCGCCGACATGACGCTCGGACCCTACACTGGAAATCTCGTGATTTCCGACGGCGTGGCAGCCCTCGGCGTCTCGTATACCTTCACCGCGATCTCGACCGCGACGGGAAGCCTCCAGGTCTACGCGACCGATGAATTCACTTACTGGGCCGCAAACACACCGCCGCTTCAAGGCGCTTCCGTAACGATTCGAGATGCCGTGACCAACGCCGTTGTCGCGAACGGAACGACGGACGTCGACGGCTTCGCCGTGTTCGACGCCCTGACCGAGGCCTTCTACGACATCGAGGTGACCGCCGACCAGCACGGCTCCTTCAACGGCACCTTCCTCGTCCCGGCCGGCTCAACGCGACAGGTCGAGACCTTCCTCACCCGCGAACTGGTCAACTACGAATGGAGTGTCTTCCCGACGACGATCGAAGACCGCTACCTCATTACGATCGACGCGCTGTTTGAAACGAATGTTCCAGCGCCGGTCGTGACCATCGAGCCCGAATCGGTGGACCTGCGACTGATGACCACCGAGTCGATCCAGGTCGACTTCACGCTGACCAACCATGGCCTGATCACGGCCGACGATGTCAGCCTCTTCATCGCCAACCATCCTCGGTACGAATTCACACCGCTCGTTACCGACATCGGCGACATGCCCGCGCAGACGACGGTCACCGTTCCCGTCATCATTCGAGATACCCTCTTTGGCGGCGTCGCCAACGTGGCCGATGTGGCGGGCGATCCGTGCGTCGGAGTCCGTTTCGAAACACAGTACGTGCTCGTCTGCGGCGTACCGCGAACCTACACCGTACCGGTCTTCTTCGCGATTCCGACCGGCAACTGCCCCGGCGGCGGTGGCGACGGTTTCATCTTCCCTCCCTGTAATTGTGGCGGCGGCGGTATCCGAACCGGTGCTCCGAGTTTCGGCGAGCCGATTCCCTGCGGAGGACACTGCAGCAAACCCGACTGCCCCATCGCGATCGCGAATTGCTTCCTCGGGTTTACACCCGCGGGTTGCCCCCTGGCGATGGCGCAAAACTGCTCAGGCAACTCATGGGCGGATCTGCGCACCTGCGCCGTCAACATCACCAAGAGCTGCCTCGCAGGCATGATTCCGGGCGTAGGCAGCGCCGTGGGCGGGCTGATCAACCTCGTTGACTGCTCCAAGAACATCCCGTGCGCTTGTGATTGCGACCCGGACGATCCGAACTACAAGCACCCGAGCTGCTCGCAGACGACCGCACAAGGCACCGCGCCGCTTGCGGCGACCTCCGCATATGTGGCGCCCGCGCGAGATCCCCTGACGAACGTCGTGGTCACGCACATCAATCGCCTTGTCGGTATGTCCGATGTGTTCACCGCCCCGTTTGGCGACGCCGATTGGCTCCGTGCGCCGACCGTGGCCGACGAAGAAACCTTCTCCGACTGGATGACCGCGTTCAGCGCGACCACCGAAGATGCGTCGGAGGAAGGGCAACGTGTCTCGGACAACGAACGTGCCCAACTTGTCGCGCTCCCATTGCCAAGCCATCGGGACGTCACGCACGTCAACCTCTTTCTCGATCGCTGGAACCGAACGCTGGATTACGAGGCGCAGGGCATTATGACCCTCGCCGATGTGCCGGCAGGAATGAGTACGGACTTCATGCCCTTCGACGCGCTGCAATCGACGGTCGCCGCCGGGGTTAACGCGGAGGCCGCCAATGCCGCCGACGGCTTCAACGATCTGCTCACCGGACTGCGCGCCGCAATGGAAGCACTTGCCGTGTCGAGGCAACCGAACTTCCCCACCGGGTTTGCGTCGCCCGGAAGGGCACACGCCCGCGCTGCGCAGTCCGAGGGAATCTGTGCGAAGGTCAGAATCGAAATTGAACAGGAGGCCGTGGTCTCGCGGACCGCCTTCAAAGCCGTCTTCGAACTCGAAAACGTCGGAGATACCGACGCCCTCGACGGCGTGGTCGTCACGCTATTCGTCAAGGACGAGTTCGGGACACCCTCCGAGTCACTCTTCGGAATCCCCGCACCCACACTCACGGGAATCCCGGCACTGGATGGATCCGGTTCCGTCGCGCCGGGCAGTAGCGCACGCGCGGAATGGTTGATCATTCCGACCAGCGCGGCCGCCTCCGGGGGACCGACCCTCTACAAGGTCAGCGGGCAGCTCAGCTATGACATCGCCGGCGAGCTGATCACGGTTCCGCTCTTCCCCGCTCAGATCAACGTGCTGCCCAACGCCAGCCTAGACCTCGACTACTTCCTCGAACGAAGCATCTTCAGCGATGATCCCTTCACGCCGGAGGTGATTGAGCCGGCCGTTCCGTTCTCGCTCGGACTCCTCGCCACCAACAACGGCGACGGCGCCGCGCAGAATCTCAGGATCACCTCGGCCCAGCCGCGCATCATCGAAAACGAACGAGGCTTGCTCATCGACTTCCAGATCATCGGCACGCAGGTCGGCTTCGACGCCGCCACGCCGTCCCTCGCCGTCGACCTTGGCGATATTGCACCCGGAAACACAGCCGTCGCCCAATGGTTGATGATCACCAGTTTGCAGGGCCAGTTCACCGAATATAACGCCAGCTTCGAGCACGTGGACGGACTCGGCGACCCCAGGCTGTCACTCATCAACAGCGTCGACATCTTCGAGATGATCCACGTCGTCCGCGTCGACGAACCGGCCGACGACCTGCTCCCCGACTTCCTGACCAACGAACTCGAACATCCCCTCGATCCCAACGAGGACCCGACCGATCCCGATCGAAAGGACCTTCCCGATCATCTGCACACCAGTGACGGTGCCGTGTCAGTTGTGGTTCCGGTTCTGACATCCGCCATCAATGTCGACAGCGTGACACTCACGGCCACCGTCAGTGTCACCATGCCGTCAGATGCGGCCTATATCAAGCTTCCTGACCCCTTCAACGGCGTTCACGCGCTCCAGAGTGTCACGCGCGTGTCAGACGCGAAGGTCCTGATTCCCGATTTCAACGCCTGGCAGACCGATCGTACGTTCCACGAGGGTGACCAGCGTCCCATCCTCCAAAACCGCGTTCATTTGTTCGATAAAGGCGGGTTGGGCGAGTATTTGCTGGCGTTCCGACGAAGTGTGACAACGCCGATGTCACCCACGGTCGGCCTGCCGACCGCCACAACCATCCCCATCGTCGATTTGGGGACGCTAAACGAGGGTGTGACGGAACACGCAATTCTCGAGGAGATTTCGGGGAAATACGTCGGCGCGGACGGTCAACTACAAGTGACACCGCTGTGGCGTAGTCGGGACGACTGGGCCGGACGTGTGATTCGCTCGCTGACACCGAGTACGGCGCACCGGCTTCGGTCGCAGGCGCGTGTGGACGGTATGGTCTCGCCGCTGAGTGTGCCAACGAATGTCACAACGAGCGTGCCTGGAGATGTCAACGGTGACGGGCTGGTGACACAGGCGGACGTCGATCTGGTCTCGGGTGTTCTGGGAATGCGGTATGGCGATCCGGGATTCGACGCGCGGGCGGACCTGGACGGCGACGGTATTGTCACTTTCGCCGATTTGGGGCTGGTCTTGTCGAGCCTCCGGCTGGGTGATTTCAACCGTGACGGTTTCGTCCGGTTAGAGGATTATGTCGAGTTCGAAGTGTGTCTCGGCGGGCCGGTGATGACGCCGAGGCCACCGGCGTGTGAGCCCGGCGACTTTGATTTCAACGCGCACATCGATTTGCGCGATGTGGCGGGGTTCCAGACGGTGTTTGGATCAGGCGGAAGCAGGCGGTAGACTGAACGTCGCAGCACGTCGTGTGACGTGAACGGATGATCTGGAAGGGGACTACGGTGAGAGTCAGAACAATCGGCGTCGGTATTGCGATCCTCGGGGCTGCTGCGATGCAGGTTGACGCGGCCATCTATCGCGTGGTTCCTGCGCAGGTCGATGCGCCGGCGGGCGACACGCTTGTGTTCACGGCTGAAGTGGAGACGGAGGCGGGTGACAATACGATCGGGAACGGGTACCTCTCGTTCGCGATCGACCTGACCGTCTCCGGGAGTACCGGTGCGGCCGGTGGCAGCGTCCACGGTGTGACCGTCAATCAGCAGGCGTTTCCATTGAGCAACCTACTCGGCAGTGCTGTCGGCCAGCAGTATCGCGGCGTCGGGGGCGTGGTCAATTTCGTCGGTCCGCGGATCGGAGCTGTTGCGGGACAAGTCGTTGACCTGTTCGACTTCAACTTGACCGTACCGCTTAGCGCGATCGACGGTGATACGATTCTGATCATGCCGGGTGAGAGCCCACCGCGTAACCTGGTCAACGTCACAGGGTTCCCTCCTGTTTCGGTTCAAGCGTTCGAGGGAGTGCTGATCAACGTTGTTCCGGAACCGGCGACGTCGCTTCTGATGTTGTCCGCGCTGGGTGTCGGTGCGATGGTTCGACGGCGGCGGTAGTTGTCACGTGCCGGGATGGCGGGGGCTGCTCAAATTCAGGTGTTGCCGCTGGAATCGGACACGGCGGCGCTTCGCTTGGCCATGCCACTCGCCGTGACATCGGACGTGATGCACTGCAGTCACAGCAGTGGCACTCGGCGTCCGTCCCCCACATTTGCTTTGCGAGTATGGGGCACGCGCATTCTCAGACCTAGTCTTCGACGACGTGCGATTCGAACTCGCGGCGATGTTCGCTCCAGCGATCGCGGTCGAACGAGCCGTCGTCTCTGAGGCACTCGACGGCGGCGTGGGCCATGGCGAGTGCGTGGTGCGTGTTGTCGTGCGCGAACAGTCCCTGGCGGCCAAAGGTCAGTATTCGGTCGAGTCCCTCCACCCAATCGTCCACGATTCGGAACTGCTGTTCATAGTCGCGTTTGTAGAGTGGGTATGCACAGGGCAGTCGCTTCGTGAGGACTTCGAGCACGGTCGATCTGACGGGTAACCCACACCGATCGAGGGCGTCGCGCGCGCGCCGGGATAGCTCATCATCGCCTGCGTTCCAGACGTCGTCGCCGACCCGGCAGGGCCACTCTCCACAGAGCACCGTTCTGCCCTTGGGTTCGGTACGCGCCGCGTAGTTTTTCGGCTCCGAGAGCCGCGAAAGGGGCATGGTCTCTTCGGGGAAGTAGTGCGCGTCGAATGGGGTGAACTGGTCCTGGTCGAGGACGAGATAGATGAGCACCATTCCGCGATAGTGAATTCGCCCGGATGCTTCCATGACATGAGAGGGAGCTGTCGGTCGGATCATGCGCACCAACGAGGTGACCGGGAGCGTTGTCCAGATGTGGTCGGCGTTGATCGTGGTCGTGGCCCCTTCGCTCCGCACGCCCACGCCTACCTTGTCGGCGAGGGTGATCTGATCAACGGTCGTGTCGAGTCGGATGTTCGCACGCAGTTCCTGCGCGGCGGATGCGATGGCGGTCGTGATCTGTCCGAATCCCTCACGGGGATAGAAGAAGCGTCCCTTCCGGGCGGCGGGCGCTCTGCCCCCTGGGAGCGGGAGCACCTTTCGGATCATTTTGGCGAGTGACCCGGCGGATACGCGGCGGCGGGCCTGAATCGGCGACAGCTCCGACGTCGGCAGGCCCCAGAGTTTTCTCGCGTAAGGGAAGTAGAAGTCTCTGCAGATGGTCTTTCCCAATCCGCGCAGGAGGATGGATTCGAACGTTTCGTTTTCGTTGCGTTGGGAGAGCGACAGCACCTTGCTCAGGGCATCGAGCCCCACGCCCACTGTAAAGCTCGGTGGAAGATGGGTCGCGAGGTTGAACGGTTTGAGTGGAAAGTGAAGCCATCGCCCGCGCAGACGAATGCGTCCGTGTCGCGGGCGGTCCAGCAGATCGTCGCCCAGAAGGAATCGGATGTCTTCAAGAATGTGCGGTGGCGAAGCGGGGTGAAGACGGTGACTTCCGTGATCGACCCGTACGCCGGCGAGATCGAAACTGGCGGTTTGTCCACCGACCCTAGGCTCGCGCTCGATCAGGGTGACGTCGGCCTTGCCCGATCGTCGCAACCACCAGGCCGCACCGGCACCGGCGGGTCCGGCCCCCAGGATGGCAACGTGTGGTCGGCTCATGGCGTGGTCGACGCCTTTGACGAAGGGAGGGTGATTCCCATCCGTGCAAGCTTCATCGGCCAGGTTGCCCTGGCGTCAAACGTCATGGGCTCCCTTCGTTCGTAGAGTATCAGTGTGCGGTGCGGCATGTGCTTTTCTTCCCAGTGCGCCGGCCAGCGGTGGATTTCGCGAAACGCACCGGCAGCGATGATGCCGTCTACGGCGGATGCTACGACGTCCTCCCCGGCGAACGGATTGACGGGTCGTGGCAACTCGGTCATGAGGTACTTTACGTTCCATGCACGAAGTTCTGCATTGACGGCGTCGAGATCGGACCATCGTTCTCGCCAGTTTCCCAGCACCTGCCCAGCGCGGAGTATGTGTCCGAAGTCGTCGAATCGTCGTCCGGCGCGTCGTTGTTTCTCGGCGGCCAACCGATAGCAGGTCACGGGTCTTCCCGGGAAGTCGGGAAAGAATGTCAGGATGGCGAACGGCGGTGCTTTTTCGGCCAGCAGATCCGCGGCTTGCTGATAGGCGGCGGGGACGCCGGGTTGTCGAACGAGTGTGCCTTGGACGATGGTGGCCACGGTCCAAAGTGCCATCACCGTTGCGCCGATCCAGCGCCGTGAAGGCGCCAGGTCTTTGAGACCGTGCACTGCCAACAGCACGAAGGGCGGAAGACAGAGGCATCCGTAGCGGAGGTTCTGGCCTTTGAAATAGGAGTGCATCAGGTAGAACAAGACGACCCACACGACGAGTGGTGAGGTGTAGGGTACGCGTCGCCGCAGCGAGATCACTAGTCCCAGTGTCGCCAGGGCCAGCGTGGGCCAGGTGAGGATTTCCGGCATGCCCTTCATGTAAAAGAGCCACTGATCGACGTTGAACCGATCGGCGACGTGTTGGCTCGTATGTCCGAGTGTGTGGCCCACAGCCGCCCCACCGATACGCAGGGTCATCGCGACGACGGCTCCTGCTCCGATCACCATGATGGTGACGCCCGTGATGATCCGCAGGCTGAGCAGGTGTCGCCAGCGTCGGGTGAGGCCGATTGACACGACGAATACCGGAAGCAGCAGGATAGCGTGCTGCTTGGTCAAAACGGCGAGTGCCGTGCAGATGCCACAAAGCATGGCTGACGACCAAGTGGGTCGATCCGAACGCAGCGCCTGTTCGAAACCCCACATGGCGCCGAGCATGTAGGCCAGGGCCGGCACTTCCAGCATGATGTCGGTCCCCCAGAATACGAGCAAGGGGGTCGAGATCAGTACGGCGGCGGCCGCGACGGCCCACCGTCGATCGAGCCGTCGTCTGAACCATGCGTAGGCGAAGAGCGCCATCGCGATGGCATGGATGAAAACGGTCAGTTGGCCGGCGAGATTCGAGACGCCGACGACGGCCATGGTGGCGGCCTCTGTCATTGCGAACAGTGGCGGGTAATAGCCGAGGTTCACGGCCGGGTAGTGTCGGTAGTAGTCCTTGCCGAAGCGGAGTGGATCGGAGATCGCCGCTGCGGCGTCGGATGCGGCGTCATGGAGGAAGATTCCGTTGAGGAGGTGGTGGAAGGAGTCTCCGGCGACGCCGCGACTTTGCGTGAGCCCGCGGCCGTAGAGCATCGCCGTCAATAGCACCAGTACGAGCACCGGCGCGTAGGCCGGCCAACCGCCTCGCTTGGAGGGCAATGGTCCCTCGCTATCGGTTGCCGCTACGTCGGGATTCATTACCGTTGTGATCTCACCGCGTACACCGGTCGAGCGATTCGACGCTTGCGTCCTTTGGAAGGATGATCGGTCTGACAGGAACTAGACCTGTAGAAGAATGACGAGTTCGCATCGGCTCCGCTCTCAGGAGCTTCGACGCTTGCAGACGACGAATCGGCCGAATCGCTCCACTTCTTCGTAGGATTCATCAAGGAACTCATCGAGCCGCGTGGCTCCGGTGTCGGGTAGTGTCCGAAGCCGCGACGCCTTAATCCGGTCGAGGGTCTGGTTGTCAAAGGGTTCCCACAGGATCGCGAAGCGCGGATTGGCGTCGGACAGGGATCGTGTGATTTCCTCCTGGACGGGCAGTGTATCGACGATGCCGGGATGGAGTTCGTGGTAGCGTGTAGCGATCGGGCGCTGGAGAAGGAAATAGAGCAGGGGCGCGCTGATGATGACCGTGTCGTGTCGCGTAAGCCCCACGTAAACCGGGTCGTCGGGCGCGGTGTTCCGGCGGACGTAGCGAACGGCAGATTCCGCGTCCACGCATCGTGACTGGTCCGTTCGGATCGGATGAATTCGCGGCAAAGCGAGCGTCGTGACGGGGTCGCTTCGCAGGATCGGGCGGAGCATTTCGAAGGCCGGGCGCGGAAGCCACGCGCCGAGGCAGAGGGCGGTCGCTGCAAGCGATCCGATGAAGCGCGTGCGTTGACGGATGATCAGGGGGGCGGCGTCCTTCATAACGATCGCCGTGAGCATGATGCCGAGAAGCGTCATGGTGTAGATGTGGGTGTTGATCTGGACATGGGCCGCCATCCAGAAGAACGGGATGCACATCGTTACGAGAAGCTGGCTCGCCCGGTGAGCGTTTTCCATGCGGCTGCGGCGCACGAGCATCCACACGATCGACATCAGGCAGAGTAGGGTGGGCATCGCAAAGCGAAGTCGTTCGCTGAGTTCCTCGACCGTTCGGGCTGGGGAAGTGCAGGCAGACCAATCGGGGATCGGGCCGGGATAGGCTTCCGGCCGGGTCGCCGGGAAGTCGGTAAGCGGAAAGCGGACGAGGTTTTCCCACAAGAACGGTCCTGCGGTGATGAGCAGCAGCCCATAGACGGGAACGGCGACGATCACGCAACCGGCGAAGTAGGAGACCAACTCGTCGCGAAGTCGGACCGCGATGGAGACGGCGCGGGACGCCGGCAGGCGCCTGAGCAACAGGGTGAGCAGGATCGCGAGGGCGACGTATCCACCCACATCGTGTTTGAAGATCACCGCGAGCGAACAGGCGAAACCGGCGGTGAAGATCCAGCGTCGTCGGCCGGCGTGGAAGTAGGCTGAAGCGGCGAGGATCGCGCCCAGGATGCAGACGAGGACGGTCGGATACGATCCGTAGAATCGTGCGGCTGGGTGCAGGACTGTTGCAGCGAGGATTGTGGCGGCGAGTGCGATCAGCAAGCTGGACCAACGACGAACGATGCAGAAGAACAGCAGCATGGCTACTATCGCCAGCGCGATACTCGCGAGGCGCGCGACGAGCAGGTGGTAGCCGAACACGGCGAAAAGCGCGGCGAGTACGTAGAAGTTTCCCGGCGCGTAGATCGTCCAGAAGTCGCGGTACGGGACGTCGCCGTGAAGAATTCGCTGCGCGCCGACGGTTGCGATCCCCTCTTGGTCGAGGTGGACCTGGCCGTCTGTAATTCGCCACGAGAGAACGCAGACCACGAGCAGCGTCGTGGTGAGAACCGCTAATCGATGGACTGTCACGGGATCAGGGGCACGCGGCGCCGCAGGGCGGGGCCACTCCTCGAAAGGCATCAATGTCGTAGGCGATGTCTCGAATGTTGATCACGCCGTCCGGCGCGCAGCTTACGGATCCGATCAAGTCGACGTTTGGAACGGTCACGCGAATGCATCGGCCGAGCGCGGCGTTGCAGGCGGCGTCTGGCAGCACATTCGCGCAATCGATGTCCGTCGTACAGGTCTGGGTGTCAAGCATGACGCCACGAAAGGCGTCGACGATTCGCGTGATGTCGATAATGTCGACGACCGTGTTCGCATCGACGTCGCCCCACTGCCAGAGCGTCGCGGTGGTCCTGGTTGATCGCAGGGTTCCGGAAGGAGTCGGGTTGCACTCGGCTTGGACACCGTACGTCATGCCGGAGATCAACCCTTCGGCGCTGAGGTGAACCGAGCCCCATCCGGTATCGCCGGTGGGTGGACGAAACGTCGGGGTCGTGCCGATCGATCCGTCCTGCTGTACATAGCCGGTGATGCAGGCGACCTCGGCGTCGACACCGGTCAGGTAGAGTGCGATATCGCCGGACCCGATCGGCGGCTGGATGCGCAGATATCTCGGCCCCTCGGCGGTCAGTTCCGGGGATTCACATCCGCAGGCGTTGAGCGTTTCGTCGCAGTTTTTCGGGAGGAAGCAAGGATTGCCCGGGCTCGTGCAGCCGATTGCAGGATTGCAGTATTCGCGTCCCGTGCAATACAGCCCGTCGTCCTGGCAGAGGGCGTCACTCGGTTGATTGACACAGGTTCCGCCGGTGCAGTCGTCGACGGTGCAGGGAATCTGGTCATTACAGTCCAGTGGTGTTTCGCCGCTACAGATGCCGCCGCCGCAGCTTCCGCCCGTGGTACACGGGTCTCCATCTGCGTCACACGGTTGGCCGTCGTTGAGTATGGTGGGCTCGCATTGACCGGACGTTGAATTACAGACGCCGATCTGGCAGCCGAGGTCAAAACCTGAGCAATCAATGGTTACGCCGGAGCAGACGCCGGAGCTGCAAATGTCGCCGGTCGTGCAAGGATCGGTATCGTCGCAGAGCGCGCCGTCGGCACCGGTGCAGTCGACGGCTGTTGTTCGCAAGCGTATCGCGACGCCGTCCCAGTCTCCGCGGCGGATCGTCTGGAAGGCGCTGAGGACCGGGAAGTCGTCGGACTGAGTGTGCCCTCCGATGTAGAAATTCCCGCGTGCGTCAGCGGCGGATGTGCGACCGAAGTCGGTTCCCGCGCCGCCCATGTAGGTTGCGTAGAGAAGTTCGCTCAGATCGGGGGAGAGTTTTGCGGCGAAGAAGTCGGCGTTTCCGGCGTAGGCAGATTGGTACGCGTCGCCAGTGACGGGGAAATCGTCGGAGTAGGTTGCGCCTGTGATGTAGATGTTGTTTGCGGCATCGAGCATGACACCTTCGAGCCCTTCGCCGAATTGACCGCCGAGGAAGGTGGCGGCGAGGCGCTGGGTGCCGTCCTCCGATAGGATGGCCACGAACGCGTCGCCGGGGTAGTTGCTGAACTGCCCCGTGTTTTGCCCGCCGGAGCCGCCATAGGTGGTCTGCCATGCTCCGGCGGTGACGGGGAAGTCGGTCGATGTCGTCGTGGCGGCGACCACGACTTTTCCGAGTGAATCGAGGGCGAGGCCGTGCGTTTCCGTGCCGTCCAGGGCGCTACCGCCAAGGTAGGTTCCGAAGACGAGGTCGGAACCGTCTGCGGTGAATTTGGCGACGTGTACGTCGTAGTTTCCGCCGTAGGTGCGGTCGAAGGCGAGGGCGGTCGTGGGCATGTCGGTGGAATCGGTCCCCCCCATCACGTGGACGTGCCCGGCGGGATCGACGCGAAGCGCCGGCGTTTCGACATCGTTGTTGGACCCGCCGAGGTAGCTCGCCCAGATGACCTGGGTTCCATCCGCAGAGATTTTGGCGACGACGGCGTTGCGGCCTGAGGGCAAAGCGGTTTGGAAGGCGCCGGAGGTGACGTGTGGGACGGCGCGGCTTACGGCGGTGAGAACGACGTAGACCTGTCCGGCGTCGTCGATGTCCATGTCGCGGATGAAGCTCCGATCGTCGGTTCCGAAAAAGGTTGACCAGATGACGCTGGAGCCATCGGGTGAAAGCTTTGTGACGAATCCGTCCTGAACGCCGTAGAGGGAGTTGGGGTTGAGATCGCCTGCGAAGCCGGGCTGAAGGACGCCCGCGGTCGTCGGGAAACCCGGGCCGGCTCGACCGGCGATATAGACGTATCCCTGGGCATCGACTTCGACGGCGTAGGCGCGGTCATGCTCGGGGCCGCCTACCAGGGTCGCCCAGATGACGGAACCGTTTGGGGTAAACTTCATGACGGTTGCGTCACGAATCTTGATGCCGGTTGTGTCGAGGGAGGTGTCGTAGGCACCGGGCGTCGTGGGGAAATCCGATGATGCGCTGCCCCCGGCGGCGTAGAGGTTACCCTGTGCGTCGAACGCGACGTCGCGAACGAAGTCACTGAGTGAACCGCCTATGTATGTTACGAAGCCGGGGGTCGGGTCTGACTGGCCCGGGGCGCCGATGAACTCGATGTCGTCGAACCAGGCGGCGCCAACGCCATCGGGATCGATATCGGCGAAGAGACGGACCCGTGCGGTTGTTGCGGCTGACGGCGCGGTGTAGGTGGCGATGGTGTGCGCCCAGGTTTGGGTTCCGGTGATCGGTGTCGGTTGGTCGGTCGAGATGAGATTGTCGGAGACATCGCGCCACTCGATCGAGGCGATCGTTCCGTTTCCATTGACGCCGCTCGTCTTGATCCACGCGCCGATGTCGTAAGGCGTACCGGCTACAATCGGCACGTCTTGGAAGACCTCGCGCGGGTAGGACGCATGGAGTTGCATCTCGAGCGCGCCGGTTCCGGTGTGGACGGGGAACGCGACAACGGAACGACCGGCGTTCCCGACACGTTGCCAGGCGAATCCACCGTTCTCAAAGCCCGGTTCGATAAGGAGATTCTGCAGGCCCGCCGGTCCGGATGCGGCGCTGCGCTGCGTCTCAACGGCGCAGGCCGCGACGCAGAGACAGATCAGCGATGCAACGAGCTTCCCCTTCATTCGCCAGGTCTCAAATCTATTCACCTTACGCGATGGCATCTGTGTTGGGCCCGGACTACCCCCAGCATTGTACCGTTCCCAGAGTGTCAGTGTCAGCGTGGTCGCTCTGGCCCGGCACATATCCACTGTGAGCGGCACAATGGCAGTGCCAGTGGATTTCATTTGGGTGACCTGAGGGCGCTCAGACGAGGAAAGGGATGAATCGCTTTGTCGAGGCGCAGTAGGCACGGTACCCGGGAAGGCGGTCGGCCAGCAGCGCTTCTTCCTGCATCGCCTGGCGTAGGACGACTGGCGTCAGCAGTACGACACCGATCACCAGCCAGGAATTCAGGGCGAGTTCGAGCCCGTAGAGAAGCAACAAATCGCCAACGTAGATCGGGTGACGGATCCAGCGATAGAGGCCTCGCGTTACCACGGCCTGCTCTTCCATTACGCCGGGCGTCTCGATGTCGGTCCAGTTTTCCTGAAGCTGCCAACGGCTGATGACGGCGGTCAGCCAGCCGAGCGTATAGATCGCAAGCCCGGCGATCTCAAGTGTGGTGGCATCGGGTGAAATTGGAAAGCGTTCTGAAAGAACCGTCTGGAGCACCAGGCCGAGAAGGATCGCGATCTTGACGGTCTTGACGAAGTGGACGCGGAGGGAACGTCTGGTGGCCGGCGGCGCCCCCGTTGATGCGGACCGGCGCTTGAGCACTTCCCAGATCAGCTTGTGGGCTATCAATCCGGCGAGCAGATAGCCACGTAGGACATAGATCAACATGATAATGGCAGAGGGTTGGTTCTGCGGTTTGTCAAGACCTTTCGTCGGGCGTTACCGGTGGCTACGTGTCCGCGTCCGGCGTCCATTCGGTGTACTCCAATGGTTTGACGCTAGCCACGGTGTTGGGGTTCAAGCGACCGAGCCGAGTGGCGATCGAATCGCCCAGCATTCCAATCAGGAGAATGAAGAGCGCACTAAGAAGCGAGAGTATTGCGGACGCTGAGATATTGGGATCCCGCATGAAGACGAGGTCGACGACCATCTTGCCCAGTCCGTATAGAAAGCATACCAGGACCAACGGAAGGAAGACGCGGAGCGGGCGAAAGAGCATGGCGGTGCGCAAAATGAGGATGGCAAAGGCGCCGGCGTCCCAGGGCATGATCTTGGATTTTCCGGTTCGCTCGCGGTATTCGATCGGGACATAGACCACGGCGTATTTGTCGCAGTGCATCGACAGGGTCAACGTTGTCGTCCAACTGAACTGATCGGGCAGGATCGGAAAGTACTGCATCACGACGTCGCGACGAAACACGCGCATACCGCTGTTGAGGTCGGGAATCCTGGAGGCGGAGACGAAGTTAGCGAGTCGGTTGAGGACCCACTTGGCGGGGCGTCGGATTCGTGGAATGTGGACGTTTGCCCCGGTGCGCGCACCGACCACCATGTCCGCGCTTCCCAGCGCTTCGACCAACCCCGGGAGGTGCGCCGCGGGATACGTTCCGTCGGCGTCGGTGATGGCGATGATGTCGTTCGTTGCGGCACCAATGCCGTTTTTGAGGGCGGCGCCGTACCCTCGATTGCTGCGATGGCGCAGCACGCGCGCCCCGGCTTGATGCGCCTCCTGACCCGTGTCGTCGGGCGAGCCATCGTCGACCACGATAATCTCGGGGTCGATACCGGCAGCGCGCAGCGTTTCGTCGAGTTCCTTCAGAACGTCGGCGATGGCATCCTGCTCTTTGAACGCGGGAATCACCACGCTGAGTTTCATCGTCATCCTGAACATCTCCTTGGCACCGCCGTATCCATCAGATCGGCATTCACGGGCTTGTCACTGAACCCCCATGGGAATCACGGGCCGGACCTGCAGACCGTAACGGCACCGTCTCCCAATGTCCCGGGAAACGTCTTGATTTTCGAGAACTCGGCGTGGATCACCTCCCACATGCCCGGATGATAGGCTCGCACCTCGATGGGAAGCGTGTAGACGAGCCACAGACGTGGATGATCCGCCAGGGTGTCGCGAAGCTCGTCAGCGGTCTGCGCAACCTTCCACTGCGTCGCGTACAACCGTTCGTACGCGACGCCGGCCAGGCCGACGCCGACAACCACGTCATCGACCTCTCGCTCGGTTTCGACGAAGTCGCGCGCGGCGATGAAATCCTGCTTGGGAAACGCATAGTTGCGCGGGAGCATCGAAGCAGCGGCGGCCATCATAAGTATGGATAGCGTCCAACCGAGGCGATCTCGCCCCCTTCGTGTGAGTGCGCGTGAGGGAAGCAGACGTGGGGCTTGCATGGCTCCCGCGATCGCCAGCAACACCGCAAAGCCGATGCAGAAGAAGAAGAACCGCGGCCAGAGGTTGTGTCCCAGTGCGAGCATCGTTCCGCCGGCCAGGAACCCCGGGAGGATCATCGCGAAGGCAAAGGCGCCGTCGCGCGCGTAGAGTCGCAGCCAACCCAGTGCCAGTAATAGCCCGCCGCAGGCCATTACCGCCCCACCGATCGGCCCGCCCTGCGAGAGATTGCGGAGGGTCTCCTGGACGACCCAGAGCGGATTCGTCCACTCCGACGGCTGCGAGACCTCATGGAGCGCCGAGCGAAGGAACTCCGGCAATCCGAGGGCATATAGCTGGAGCGTCAGCGTGGCTGATACAGGCCAGGCGAGGAGTGGTCGCAGACGAAGCTCCGTCGAGCGCGTTGCGCTCGCGCGGTTCGAGCGAAGAACATCCGCGATGACATACAGCATCGCATGAGCGATGGCGACGAATACCATCGTCATATGTGTCCACGCACCGAGCGCCACCGCGAGGGCGTATGCGACCCACCAGCCTGCCCCACGGCGCGATCGCCCCTCGGTCCACAACCAGGTAGCCAACAGCGTGAAGAACAGGAGCCCCATGTACCCGCGGGCATTCTGCGAAAACCAGACGTGGTGATAGGAGAAACAGGTGACCCCGCAGGCCAGAAGCGATTCGCGCACGCCGAGCGTTTTCCGCCCGAGCAGAAAGAGTGCCCAGAGGCTGGCCAAACCAAACAGCGCCGACGGAAGCCGCAAGGCGGCTTCGCTCTCTCCGAACGTCAGTATGGAACCGTGAGCGAGCACGGAGAAGAACATGTGCTGGTTTTGCGAAGAGAACATCGTCACGATCTTGGGCAACGGCTCGCGAACGATGTTCACCAGTGTATCGATCTCGTCAAACCAGAGGCAACTGTCCAGGCGGTATAGGCGAAGTGCACCGGCGACAACGGTCAACAAGGTCAAGACGGCCCATGCCCACGCCGGCGTTCGTTTGAGCGTCGGTTCGCTGAGCCGTTGGGTATGGAGAGCCTGGTCGCGAGGGGTCCGTCTTCGGATTCGCGTCGCCCCCGCCACAACCAGGATCAGGCCGTGCAGTGCCAACAGCGCGCGGAACAGCGCAGGGCCCCAGGTCAAGGAACCGGTGGCCTCGCCGAGCAGGGCTCTTTCGATTGACTCAGACGAGGTCAACCCGGCCGCGAGCAGAAGCAGGATACCTACGGCCGACATCACCAAAGTGGTTCTCGCACGATGTGAGTTTCTGCGTTCAGCGTCTAATCTCCCATGTATCCCAGCGTGCGAAGCTGATCGATCGTCCGTTGATCCAATGGGTCCGCGGTCGCGGGCCCGTCCTCCTTGGGTACGTACTGTGGCTGCCGTGCCCACCAGGCGAGCAGCTCATGGTTGAGCTGCTGCGCGAGTTCCGGCAGCTTGGCGGAGAGGTCGATCGTCTCGAAGGGATCGGTCTGAAGATCGTATAACCGGTGCCGACCGCTGGATGACCACACAAAGGTCGTGGTGGAGGACCGGATCACCCGGAAATGATCTTTGAATCGTGCAGCGGGCGCCTGAAAGCCCAGCCGCTGTTCAGCGGTGCCGACCAGTGCGTAGAAGGGTGACACCTGGGCGTAGGCTTGGTGGGCGGCCGTGAACTTCTCCGGACGCAGTGTTCGGGAGGACATGCCTGCCGCTTGATGTTCAATCTCCAGCACGTCGAGCACGGTCGGCATGATATCCGTCAGTTGACACAAGCCCGGGACGCGCTCTCTACCGCGGCGTCCACCGGGATACCGAACGATGAGAGGCACGTGGATGAGCGTGTTGTTGACTGCCTGGAGATGCCCCCACCGGGCTGCTTCGCCGAGGTTCTCACCATGATCGGCCGTGACGATCAGGAGCGTGTTATCCATGTCAACGCTTCGGCGCAACTGCCCGAGAAGGTCACCGACCGATCGATCCTGGTAGTTCACCAACGCCCGGTACAGCCCTCCGATGGTGGCCTTGGTCTCA
Source organism: Phycisphaerae bacterium (assembly GCA_029260135.1). Classification (GTDB taxonomy): domain Bacteria; phylum Planctomycetota; class Phycisphaerae; order UBA1845; family UBA1845; genus OFTM174. Next base: position 35,688 of record JAJDDV010000165.1, read on the forward strand.
GCGTTCGCCTGTCGTTCCATGTTCATCAGCACGGGGCGGGCGGTCATTGCGGTTCGCGTCGCCTCCAAGTACCCGGTGTGTCCCGACAAGTGCTGCTTGCGATCGGCGTAGGCGGGTACGTAGGGATCGTGGGCTTCGTAGAGGTTGATGAAGAGAAAGAAAGGGTGTTGGGGATCATACGATTCCGTCAGCCAGCGCGAGAGTGCTCGAGACGCTTCCCATCCGCCTTTGTCGACCCAGCGCTCCGGAAGGCCACCGATTCGCGCCAAATATTGCAGGCTCAGTTGGTCGCAGGGACCGGAGAGTTGATGGACGTCTTCGAACCCCTGAAACAGGTTGTTCTGCGCCATGGCGACATTGCTGTTCAGGGCAATCGTCCGGTAGCCCTCTGCCTTGAGGACCTCGGCGAGTGTCAGGAATTCTTCATCCAGCCAGAGATGGTGCTCGGAGGAACAGCCGTGTGTCACGGGAAAGAGGCCGGTGAACATCGATGCGTGTGACGGAACGGTCCAGGGTGACGGACTGATCGCATGTTCGTAGACGACGCTCTCTACCGCCAGCTCATCGAGCGCCGGGGTAAGCCCTCCGGGATGACCGTAGCATCCGAGATGGTCGCGCCGCGTCGTATCGAGCACGATCAGTACGAAATTGGGGCGGCGGTTCGCTCCGGTCTCGGTGGTCAGGTTTTGCGCATCGGTGTGAGGCGATCCAAGCGTCGCGAAGCACGCGATGGACACCGGTAGCAGAACAAGAACGGTCAGACCCGTTCGGCGGAGTGATCGACGAATCCCTACGACGGCGAAGATCACCCCTCCCCCGACGATCAAGAGAACAAGAATGTTGAACGCCGCATGTAGCCCTCTTGCCGCTACCGATGCTGCGCCGCACACGGCCAGGACGATCGCCTGGAGAATGATCAGACCGGCTACCGAAGAGACTTGTCGGCGCGCCAGAGCGCTCGACCTGGATGCGAGGCCATGGGTGGCGACCGCGAAGGGAACAGAGGTCAGTACGATGAGAAGTCCGTATCCGTTGCGGTAGCTCGATGTCATGCACAGAACACTGGATGCGCTCAGTCCTACGACCATGACACCCGCCAGCCATCCGCACCACCGAGCGCGGCCGAGCTTGGTGGCTGTGCATCGCTCGGCAGCTGCCATGCCCAAAGCGACAACGAGAAGAAGCGGTGTGGCGACGACAGCGCCCAAGCACATCGCGACCAAGGCATCTTCGGGCGTCTGGCCGCGGGCGTGATAGACAAAGTCCATTGCGCCGTAGGTCGTTCCTGCCAGAAGTCCGGCTACAACGGTCTGAACCAGCCACTCGAAAACTGTAACGTCCTTGGTGGTGTTGGCGGTTTCAGTCACCGACATAGCCTGAACTGCGAAGTTGGGTTAGCGCTGGATCTTGGATCGGTTCCGTGATCTTGGTATCGTGGTCTTTGGGTGCAGACGCGAAGACGGCGGCGCATCGCGCTACGTTTCGTTGGCCGTGTTCGCCCGCGAGCTTCGGTCTCTGGTCCGTCACATTCACTCCCTCGGGGCGTTTACCAAGTCGCAGGGCCGGTGTTCGTCGCCGGACCATCCTACACATTCCATCCATGGTATCGGTTTGAAGCACGCGGCGGCATGTCAGCGATCTGCCTTGCGACGCGCGTAGATGACGCACTTCCGGCTTGAAGCATTATCGGCAGCCAGATTCCTCAACACGGCTCCTTTCCCGGTCGATGGTCGTAGCGGGCGCCTTGTCTGCGGTTGTCCGCCGGGGCAGCGCCACTGCGCAGGAGCGTCAGGGGGACAGCGTTCGTTCTCGGCGAGACCGGCGAACGTGGTCCGAGAACCCCGGTTGCACGATCGCCCCTCGGAGCGACAAACCCTGTGGGACATCCGATCGAGAGCGCGTCCCTTGCTGATCCATACTGAGCTCTCGGTGGCAGATCGTTCGGCGGTCAAGCGGCGAGTCCTTGCCGCCACGTACTGTTTTTGATCCGGCCGACCGGTTCCGCTGAGCGGCCGGAACATTCATTGGGAGGTCCAGATGTTCATGCAGTCGGAAACGCTCAAGCGAGAATTCCCATCCGGCTTCAGCCTTCACGCCCTGTTGTTCCTCACTGCACTTTGTACGCTGTTGCTGGAAATCCTATTGACGCGTGTTCTTTCGGTGGTCATGTGGTACCACCTGACGTTTGCGGTGATATC
>JAJDDV010000166.1 GCA_029260135.1 Phycisphaerae bacterium
GCCACACGGCATGCCCGCGCCTTCGGCTTGGGCATGGCACTCGACGCCTCGGGTATGTCACCCGACGTCCAATCATTCCCCCAGGTCAGCGCTTCGCTAATGACCTAGGCCACCCTGACACGCAAGCGTGGGCCATGGCACCCGGTACCCGGGGGTGCGCTAGAATTTCTCCGCCTTTGCGGCTGAGTTGCGGATGAGGTAGGTGTGCATCGATGCTGTGTTCAGGTCGCCACCCGGTTTCAACATCAATCCGTCGGTGATGTCGAGTACGGTTGCTCCGGGAAGTAGGGGAACGTGGAAGGTCTCGAACGCGAAGACCACGACGTCATTGGAACCCGATTTCGTCCAGGAAACGCCTTGCCAAGTGTCGCCGGTTGCGATGAGATGACGCGTTTCCATTCTGTCGAGCATCTGGTTGTAGTCCGCATTGGCCTGGGCGATCTGTGCCTGCTCCGCCTCGGACAGACGGTTGAGCATGTTCAGGCTGAAGACGATGACCACGCCCTTGGATGCCAACGTGCGATAGTAGCTCTGGGGTTCGACCAGCATGTCCGCCATGTATCGAAAGAGCCCGTATTCGCGGCCTCGAATTCGTTCGAAACGACGGTATCCCTCTGCCTGCTCGTCGGGTCCGCCTCGTTCGATGGCCTCTGCGCCGTATGCGCCGGTGGACACGCCGAACGGTCCGCACCCTTCGATGAGAATCTGCGTCATGCCCATTTTCCAGAGGGCTCTTTGCATGGCCAGCGTCCTGTCGAGCTGTGGGACGGGATGGGGGCGGCTGTAGTCTTCCAGAATGCCGAAGGTGAGAAACGAGTCGATCCAGAAGCCATCGAAGCCCGTGTTCTGGTGGATCTTCTCGAATTGCCCGACGGCATACTCATAGAAACCGCTGCGCAGACTGGTCCCGACGATGTCGCCGTAGGTGGAGACCTCGGGCGTGCCGTCGCGCGACCACATCAGCCAGTCCGGATGTTGTTGAAGGAGCGGCGACGAATTCGACAGATGCGCGGGTGTGGCCCAGAGCACCACATTGACGTCTACCTCGTGGGCCTGGCTGGTTAGTGCGGCCAGGCCGGTTTCACCGCCCAGGGCTTTGCTCACTTCGATGTGCCAGGGCGCGTGTGCCGAGCCGAAGCCCTGGCTTCCGGGAGGATACTCCTCGGTGGGGTAGTCGGCGTCGCCGACCCACTGCGCTTCGATGTTCAAGTTGCGAAAGCCGAGGCCGGCCAATGTCGGAACGTGAACGCGTGCCAGTTCATCGAAGTAGAATTCGTCGATCGCGTCGAGGCCGCCGTTGAGGTATTGCTGCATGTATTCGGGTTTTGGATAGAGCACGGCAACGGTCGGCTCCGGATCGGTTTGCCCGAGCCCGAGCGGTTCCCGGTAGTGCTCGGTAACGGCGTCGAACACGGCTGTCCAGGCGTCGAGTGCCTCCCACTTGGTGGCCACCGGGGTCGCGTTCCACAGCCAGAACTTCGTCGGTGTTTCGTGAACCGACCCAGCGCTCAGTGGGATGATCATGGTGTTGAGGATACGTCCAGCCTCTGCGGCCAGTTGAACCTGTGCGGCGACCGGTGTGTCGAAGTAGCTGGTCACGGTACCGTCGGGATGGGTCGCGAAGAAGAAGGCTTGGATGTCCGCGAAGAGGAATCGTTCAGGCGTCTGGAAGGGTGTCGAGAAATCGAGGGGCGCTTCGATGAAGTTTCCCCAGTGTTGTGCGAACGTCCAGCCGCCGTATCGGGCGGTGGCGGGCTCGATGACGCGAAGGGCTTTGGCTTGTGGAAGGTCGTTGACGCGGATCTTCCATCCCACTCCTCGATGGGTCTGATCACCGACGCGCATTTGCGTCGGGGTGAAGACCCACTCGAGCGTTCCGGTCGCATCGCCATCGGTCAGCATGGTGGTCAGCACGACGGAGTTTCCCTCGATGCGATGTCCCGTATATACGGACGACGAGAGTTCAATGTCGCGTATCGCGCGGCCGTTACGCGCGGGCCATTCTCCGCCGTTTGCCTCTCTCTCGACCAGGTATGCTTCCCAGTCGGTCACGTCACCGACAACGCCGTCGTCGAGCATTTGGAGCGTCGGGCGAGGTGTCGTATTTCCCATCGGCGTCGAGAGCAGGTTGTGTTGATCCACGAGCAGGTCCTGCATTCCGATGATCGAATTGGCCGCGCCGCGTTCGAGCAGAACGCCGACGCGCTCGGGAAACAAGACCGAGATCGTGTTCCTTTCCTCGCGCACTTCGGGTGCATCCTTGGGGTACACGATGGCATCCGGCACTGTGGGTCCCTTGATACTCATCCCCTCCCAGAAGAGTACGGCGTGATGAGAAGATGCGATGTCGTCCTGATAGCGCAGTGTGGTTGCCCCGGTTTCAAGACTGAGGATCGGGGCTACGGCGCTTGCGTTGAGGTCGGCAGAAATGTACAGGTCGAGCAAAGCGTTCTCGCTACCACGAAACATCAGGTAGACGGTTTCCGTTTGCGGAAACGAATCCGGAAGGCTCGCGACAACCTCGGTCATCCCGCCCTCGCCGCTGGAGCGCCAGATCTCCACCCAGTCCGATCCGTCGGTGGCCGCGAAGATCTCGACCGGATTTCCGTTCGCCTGCCAGTCCCAGTCGCCGACGGTGGTCACGAGCGTGTCGTCGCTCGAGGAGAGTCGAAAAGCCTGCACCAGGTGGCCGAAATCGAACTTGTAGATCAGGTCGCCGTCCCACCAGAGCACGTCGTCGGAACCATTGAAGACCATTCCCTCAACGTCGAGCCGGTGTGCGTCGAGCAGGACCTTCGGCTTGGCGGCGCCAACAGGGAGGCTCATCAGGTCTTCGATGCCGTCGCCGCCATCGGGTATCGAGTTTCCTTCCGGGCCAATCAGATGTTGCTCCCGGCCGCGGAAATGCCGAGAGAACATATCCGCGTAGGCAAAGCTCGCCGTGCCGTCGGGCGACACACGCAGCACCGACTCGGTGGGCAGCGACACCGCGAGACGTTTTCCGCCCAGCGTAGGGCCGACCAGTTTGTTGACGGCTACCAAGCCCAGGTCAACGGTCGTGGCCTGTTCGGTCTCGAGTGTTACGTCGGTGGACGACGATTGGATTTCGTGTTGAACGATACCGGCGAAACCGTCGTTGGTTTGGAATTCGCGCATATTCTGACACGAGTTCGTGACCAGGCATAACGCGCTTCCGAGGACCATGGTGGACGATAGTGCGTACATACTGATCTCCCTTTGGTTACAGCAGGGGCGCGGACCGCGCCCTTTCTCGAGGCTCTGCTCATTGATTGCATGAACACGAAGCGAACCCGTTGAATCCCCGGTTCGCTATCCGATCGGGCACGCCGACCCGCAGGGCGTGCAGCGTTACCACTCGTACAGGCTCTCGTCGCCGACGAGGCGCGAGAGTTGAATATCCACGATGACGGACTTCAGGGGTTTGCGTTCCTCAAAAACCTCCCGACTTCGTGCCAGCGAGCGTTGGGCATCGGCGATATTGTCCCGAGTGATCGCGATCTCGGCGTCGACGACGGTTTGTAGAACGGCGTTCACTTCGTCTTTGCGGTCGGCGGGAATCACGATTGAGCTTTCGCCAACCATCGGTATGAGCAGCGCGTGCGCGCGGGTCAGTCGTTCGCGCAGCGTTGCATGAAGTGTAAGCTTCTCCGCGCCTGTCCGCCGCGCGATGTCGAGCAACTCCGGTGAATCCATGGTGATTTCGTGGAGCCTGCGACGAAACGCCTCCGGCTGGCGATCCGCCAACAGCTTGAGGTGATGAGCACTCTCGGGATCGTGCCGCGTGATCACGTCTAGGAGCAAGGGAGCCACGATGTCGAGGTCATCCCCTCGTCGGTACTCTTCCGCTCGCGCGAGCATCGCTTCGCGGCCTCCCTCGGTGACGCGTTCCAGCCATGCGTTCCGCGCTGCCTCTTGATGGTCTTGGGCTTCCTTCATCAACCCGCGTTCTGTAGCGATCTCCTTGGCGAATGTCTCCATTTCGAGTGCTCGCATGCGCTGGCGGATCTCGAACCATGCATTGAGCTGCGAACGCATGCGGGCGACGATGTCCTCGTGATCGTGGCTTTGCGGTACGGCCGTATGGAGGCGATCGATGAGTTGTCTCACCTGTTTCTCCGCTGACTCCTGCTCCAACATCTGCCTGTATTTTTCCGGGTGATTGCGCTGGGCCTCGCGCATCTCGGCGAGGTACCGGGCATGCTCCATGATGTACCAGCGTGCCGTTTCGGGGTCTTCGAGGAGTCCAACGCGAACCGCCTCGTACGCCTCAGGATCGCGGCGTCGCATGTCCTGGAATGCCTCCTGTAACTGAGGTTCAAGATCGCGAACTTCGTCGGTGACCTGGGCGCGGCCCTGGTGCAGGCATGCGGCGGTGGAGATGAAGAGAATCAGTAGGGTCCGTCTCATGATTACCTCCGATCCCTTAGCGGAATCGCGTCCAACCCACGGGCACGCGACCAGAGTGGCAGACGCGGTGCTTCAAAGATCCCTCCGTCCGAACGACTGCTCGCAGCCGAGGCGAAGGCCAGCGGCGTGGCCGGCGGCTGGACGCTTCGATGGGCCAAACGCTGACTCCGCTCGAAGAGTGGAGGCGTGTTCGACGAGCCCCGAAGCGGGAGGACGATCGCCGCGTCAAGCGTCTTGCCGTCTTCTGCCGTGCGATCGAAGTACTGCCATCCGATTGCCGCCAGCAGCAGGCAGGCGGCTATCGCCAAACCGGGCAGCCCGAAGCGATGGATCGTCCGCGGCTGCACCATACACGCCTCGTCGCCCACGGCCAGTTCGACCAGGCAGAGCGTTTCCGCCAGTCGGCGTGCGGCTGGATCACGCGACAGCCGAAAGCGCAGCAGCAGGCGGCGAGCCCACGACAGTTCGCCGCTCGCTGCCAAGAGTACGTCTCGCTCAACGCCGCGCGGGCTCTGGTTGTTCTCGATCAACCTGTCGTCCGGTTCAGACTTCATTATCTCCCTCCAGTACGCTTCGCAGGCGTTTCATCGCCTGGTGCGCTCGCGAGAGCGCGGTGTTGACCGACACGCCTTGGATGATCGCAATCTCCTTGAAGGGCTTGCCGTCGTAGAACCGCAGTCGCACAACCTCTCGCTGCGCGTCGGGCAGCGCGTCGATGGCGGTACGAATCAGGTCACGAAGTTCGGACCAGGCGACATCATCCAGCGGCGTGTGCGCCGAACCGATCGATTCGTCCGGAAGCGATGATTCGGGCGCCCGGCGGCGCCACCGATCGATCTTGATCCGGCGCATCACGGTGTGAATCAAGTTCCGTGGCGCACGTCCGGATTCACCTTGTTCGTGAAGTCGCAACCACACGCGCAGGAGGGTCTCCTGCACCACATCATCACGGTCGGCGGCCGCCACGCCGCCGCGTTTGGCGATGCGCTCGACCTCGACCTTAAGGTTCGATAATTCGGCCATCTTCGCTTTCGAGTGCGCCAACGTCTACTCGCGTCACACTCACTATACACGCACGCCGGTCCGGAATATTGTGTGAGAAATATCCGAACGGTGGTTCCCTATCAGACTTTGCCATGAAGTCAAGCGGAGGTGACCCGGGTGGTGGGGCGGGCGCTGGCCGGGTGCATTGCGCCATGCGAGCCTGCGCCGAGTCATGGAGGCTGCGTGTCCGCGGTGGTCCGCCTGAATACGGGGGCTTCGCGCGACCGATTCCATCGATGGGTGCGAGGCGTGTTGCGTGGGTCAGTCCGTACTGTCCTTTTGCGTCGCGAGCCTGTCGACGAGAGCTTCGAGTTGGGTCAATCTTGCTTCGAGATCGGCGTTCTGCACGTTCAGCTCTTGATTCCGGCGTTCGGCGGCTACGAGGCGCGCATCGCGCCTGGCCAGGTCACGGTCCTTCTCGGCACGAAGATCGCGCAGGGCTTCGACGGTGAGTGCTTCGAACCCGCGGAACGTGAGGGATTTGTATCCGTGTCCTCCTTCGCTGATCCAGTCGGGGAAAACCTTTTCTACCTCTTGGGCGATCATGCCGATGCGCGTTCCGGAGAGTTCATTGATCGCCTCGGGGTCTTTGTATTCGAAGCTCACGCTGCGGAGTTTCATCAGTTGGTCAAGTGAACCGGAAAGGTTACGGATGTTCTTCTTGAGACGACGATCCGATGAGTTTGTCCACGATCCGCCTCCGGGTTTACCTGCGCTGCCGGCTACGTGCAGCTTGTACTGAGGCGATTCCGTGCCGATTCCGACGTCGTTGCCGTTTGCCTCTGTGTCCACGAAAATACCACCCAAATCGGTGCGTCCAATCGCGACAGGGTAGGCGTGGCCACTGGAATAAAGCAGCAATCTGTTGGTCGAGGACTGCCACTGCAGATAGGCCTTGGCGATGGAAGTGTCGCCTATCTCGACGTACGGATTCCCGCCGCTCTCGCGTATCCTGATGTTCGAATGGGCTCCACCGAGTTGCAGCTTGACATCCGTACCAGGGCTGGTCGTTCCAATACCGACCCGGCCTTGGAAGTAGTTTCGCCCGCCCTCGAAGTAGCCGGCATAACCGTTAGGACTATTGGTGTTACCCCTCACGCCGTAGTTCGTTCCGCTGTTGTTGCTGGCCCACCCACGCACGCCGCATCCTGCATTGCTATTGTTTACGCCGTAGACGCCGTAGTTGGCTCCAGTCTGGACAGTGGCATGGCCAAAGAGCGCGGACGCGCCGGGAGTTGTACTGGTGCTCGTTCCGTACACGCCGTAATAGTCGCCCGTTTCCACATGGAGCGGATAGTCCGGCACCAGCGTTCCGATTCCGACGTTGCCTTCGAAGTAGTTGCGGCCACCTGTGAAGTACCCTGCGTAGCCGTTTGGGCTATCGATTCTGCCATAGACACCATAGGTTGTTCCGGTACTGGCCATGGCCCAACCGTAGATGCCGATGCCGCCTGTACTCCTGGACTGCCCTCGGACACCGTGGTTCCTTCCGCTCGTCGCCCAGCCATAGCCAAAGACGCCGCTGCCTTGGTCCGCGTGGCTCCGGAAATCGCCACCCTTGGCGGCGCCGGTGGTGACGGTCGTCTCGGCGTAGACGGCATTGGCATTGTCTGTGGTGACGTGGAGACGTGTGCCCGGCGTAGTCGTTCCGATTCCGACTTTTCCTTCGAAGTAATTGCGTCCGCCCGTGAAGTACCCTGCATAGCCGTCCGGACTGTTGGTGTTACCCTTCACACCGTAGTTCGTTCCGTTGTCGGCAAATGCCGACCCGTATATCCCGGTACCAGTGGGGCTGAGACTGTTGAACCAACCTCCGAACGTATCCCCACTCGTGGCAGAGGCCTGGCCCAGCACACCGTAGCCGCCTGTGCTCTTGGCCACACCCTTGACGCCGTGATTCAGCCCGGTGAGACCGCTGGAATAACCATACACTCCGCTCGTCGCAGCGCCGGAGGTGCTCGTGTTCTCGCCATACACGACGTAAGAGCCGTCCCCTTCCACATGGAGCCGATAGTCCGGCAGTTCCGTGCCGATGCCGACCTTGCCTTCGAAGTAGTTTCGTCCGCCCGTGAAGTAGCCCGCATAGCCGTCGGGGCTGCCGGTTATGCCATAGACGCCATAGGTCGTGCCAGTGTCGGAGGCGGCATGACCGAAAACACCTCGACCACTGGGACTTGCACTGCGGCCGTGCACGCCGTAGGTCCTTCCGCTGCCGGCGCTGGCCGAGCCATACACACCGTGGCCGCTCGTGCTCGCCGTCGTTGCGAACACGCCGTAGTTTACTCCGCTGGTGGAGGTGGCGAGGGCGTACACGCCATGCCCGTCGACGGCACTGCTCTCACTGCGAATCGCGAGCGCGGTATCGGTTACGACATGGAGCGGAGTGTCAGGAAGTTCGGTCCCAATGCCGACCTTGCCTTCGAAGTGGTTTCGTCCGCCCGTGAAGTAACCGGCATAGCCGTCGGGGCTCGCGGTATGGCCATGCACGCCGAAGGTCGTGCCACTGGCGGCGGCGGCATGACCATACACGCCGGTTCCGCCGTCACCGTTGCTCCTGCCCGATACGCCTTGGTTGGCGCCGGTGGTGGCGCTGGCCCAGCCATAGACCCCGGTCCCGATCGTGCTCGAACTCCTGCCAAACACGCCCCTTGTCCCACCAGTGGGCTTGCTGGCATGGCCGAACACTCCGGTGCCACCGTCGCTGGCGCTCACACCCTGCACGCCGTAGTTCGAACCACTAATGGCGCCGCCAAGACCGTACACTCCGGTTCCGCTGACGCTCTGGCTCTTTCCGTACACGCCGTAGTTCATTCCGGTGCTGGCGGTGACCCAGCCGTGTACGCCAGTGCCGTCAGGGCTCGGAGTTTGTCCCAGCACACCGAAGTTGTTCCCGCTCAGCGAAAGGGCAAGTCCCTGGATGCCGTAGCCATCGGGGTCGCGACTCGCGGCGGAAATGGCGCGGGCGCTGTTGGTATCGACCGTCAGTGGAAAGCCCGGTGCGCGAGTTCCGATGCCGACGTTGCCGACGTCGTCCACGAACAGCCCACGGGTCTGGAGGGCGTAAGGAGTGGCCGTCAGTGGCTGGCGCGGTGTGAGTGGCGTGAACAGCTCGGTGTCTGTCGGGTCATGGGGAGAACGAACCGCGACCTCGATCCAGAGATCGTCGCCGTCGAAGGCGCTGCTCCCGAAGTCGAGCTGCACGGTGAACAGACCCTTGACGACATCCACGCCGAGATGCAGATCGACCGTGCCGACTACAGCACCGCCGGTTTCCGCGTCCCACAGCGCGAACTCGAAGTCCGCCAAATCGTCGCTCGGCAGACCGGCCTGCTTGAGCTGACCTTGGTACGTGAAGGCCGTTCCGATCAGCGGCTGCGGAAAGGCTCGATCCGCAATCAAGCCAAGTAGTATCGCCGCCGCACAAGATGCAATCTGCACAGGTTTCATCATAGCCCTTCCGTTCCAACCGATGTCTAAGGAGATGCTACGGAGGGTGGCAATGGTGGTCGGCGCTCCCCCTGGCAGCTTCTCTTCCCTCGAACAAACTCGGTCGAGCACGTGAAGGACCAGACCAGGCGTTGTTCATCTTCATTCTACCGGTCGGCGTCCCAAGATCCAAGAAAGCGTCTTTGGTCCGGAAGCGTGAGGTGCTGGCGCATTCTCTGTCTTGGGAAGGGGCGATGTGTTTGGTCGGTCTTGTCAGCCCAAGACGCGAAGCGCACGACGAAGACGAAGTCGGCGACGTCAATTATCGGACAGGCGCTCGACGGTTCGTGCGGCTGTTGATGTGGGCATGGACTTGTACGTTCCGATTCTCTATCGCCTCAGCCGGGTTCGGGCGGAGAGCTTGAATAATCCCAATCCGGCGAACATCAAGGTGAACGGGATGAGGCCCATCATGCCGCAGGGGCCACCCCGGAACATGGGGCTGACTTGCGTGGCTTCGTCGCGCGCCGCTGCGACGCATCCCCAAAAGCCGGCATCGAGTAGTTCCTGATCGCTGATGAACTCCAGGGTAGCCAGCGATGTCGGGCTGTCGAGATCGTCGACGTTGACGGTCTGAAAGGACTGATCCGAAAGGACCCAAATCCGTTGGTCCAGCAGGTCGGCGCGCCGTACGAAGCCACGGTGATCGATCGTGCCTCGTTGGCGTAGCGTTGCATCCTCCATCTCAATGAACTGCAACGCGTCGGTGAAGAGACCCTGCTCGGAGTCAAATGTGCTGAAGGGCAGCAGAATCAGACCTGATTCTTCGATGACACGAAGCGCTTTGTGGTCCACCGTGGCGGATGAGTCTGTGCCCGACGTGAATCTGTCGCCGACGACGATGCGCGCCAGTTGACGTGGATCGGTTGGGTCCGCGACGTCGTACAGCGCGACAGCGGGACGGGTCCCCGCGTCGAAATCGAGCCCCACGCCCACCAGGCGATCACCCAGGGGGACCAAATGCGTGCTGTAACCCGGTACCTCAAGTTCGCCGGTGACTTGAGGATTCGCAGGATTGCTCAGGTCGATGACAAAGAGAGGGTCGTGTTGGACGAAGGTCACGGCATAGCCACGCTCACCGTCGAATCGAACGGCTCGGAGCGACTCTCCAGTGATGATCGGCGTTCGCGAGAGTCGGCGGATGTCATCGGCGTCGGACACGTCGTAGGTATAGAGTGCGACCACCCGGGTCCATTCGGAACGAATGAACTCCTCAGTGATGATCCGGAACGCTCCGTCGAATTCGTCCACGTAGAAACGGTTCTCGATTTCGCCCGGTACGCGGAACTGATCCCGTACGACAATGTCGCCTTGCGGGTCGGAGATGTCGACGTACGTGACGAGTGTGAGCTCATCGGTCGTCGGATCGTCACCGACGACGTACATGGCATCGCTTTCGATATAAACGTCCAGGGCCGAGCCGGAGAAGGTCTCAGTCTCAACTTGGAAGACATTGTCCGCATCGGCGATGTTGATGGCCGTGACGAAGGCGCCGGTTCGGGCTGAGAGATCGAACGTCAGAATGTCATTTACCGTCAGATCCTGATCGAGCAGGTCTTCGAAACGGCGGGTGTTGCCGGACACGTAGATGACGTCGCCGACCCGCCACGAGGCGGTGACGAACCCGTCGAAGTCGAAGGTGTTGGCCACCTTCGGGGAATTCTTGTTGGAAATGTCGATTACCCACAGGCGGCTTCCTTCGAAGTCCGGTAGCACCGTGTTGTCCACGACCGAGGGATCAAATCCGGCAGGCGTTCCGGCACAGTTGAAGAAATCGGCGGCCGTGAAGACGAAGGCGAGATCGCCACGCGTGAAGAGTTGGACGCCGCGTCCTTTGAGTGAGACGCTGCCCATCATGGTGGGGAGTTCCACGTCGCGTGCGTCAACGATGCGCAGACCGGTATAGGGATTGGCGATGTACAGGTAGCCGTCCAGCAGCTTGATGATGTCGGCGTCTTCGATCTCACGGGCCAGTGCGTCGCCACCGTCCGGTGGGTCTGGGCTCAGCGCACAGCCGCTCAGGGTGACGGACATCGCGACAACGAGAATGCATGTGAAGACAGCATGCACTGACGCTTGCCAGCCTCTTTGGCGTCGAGCCGGTTCCGACGCCTCGTTCCGCCCTTCGTGTTTCCGGGATCGGGTTGACGTTGACATGTTGTTGCCTCCTCGCCTGTGAAGACCGCCGCGATGTAGGGGGAGACCGCGCCCCGGGCGGGCTCGAGGTGTGGGCACCTGGGGATGCCCGGATGCCCTGGCCCGCCGTCGCCCATCATTCGACATTCACCGATGACACATTGTAGACGCGGCCAAATGTCCAGTAAGCCCCGATTCGCCGTGATCGAGCCGCTGCAAATACGTGTCGAGGTCGGGGCGGGCGAATGGGGCTTCGTCGAACTTGTCGTACCGTATCCGTGTCCGTTCGACGTGGTCGGCAAGTGGGTCCGCGACCTGCTCCACGACCGCGCGAAGGTCGCCGGGAA
>JAJDDV010000167.1 GCA_029260135.1 Phycisphaerae bacterium
ACCAGAGACGAAGAACAGCGTCGGTATAATGAAGATGTCCATTATCAGTATCAACGTATCTGCCATAGGATGGGTTGCTGGATCATCCACGATCCAGAAGAGAGACCAGCCGCCGCTGGTCTCGTAGACACCTGCGGCATGAAGCAGAACCACGAGGAAAACCATGCAGGTTCTTAGATTGTCCAACCAGGGAATCCTGGTCGTTGCGGCAGGGTTGTCTTCTCTGTCGGGCGTGAACATGATGAATATCCTCTTGTGCGGATCACCAACGCGAGCAGGTTGTCGTCCACTTATTCCTGACAGAAGCATGCCGGTGGGTTACACAGAAAATCGAACCCCGTTGGAGGATTCGTGTTGGAGGCGCGCGTGCGGCCATGCGCCACTGCCGCTGAACAGCTGCGGTTACGCATGAGCATGCCGGGAAGATGCCGAAGCATGCGGCCTAGCGCCGTACTACCCAGGTGCCCGCCAAACGGTCGTGCAGTCCGCGATGGGGATGCACACCCGCATAGACGGCTGCGCCGAACCAGAGGAGGAGCAGCAGAAGCGCGGGGAAGAAGGCGGTACCTTCACCCCTATTGACCAACAGAGCCACTAATGACATGGGGAGAATCAGCGGGAGCCAAACGGTCGCCCAGCGAACCAGCAGGTGCGGTAGGGTGGCCGGCTCACCCTTGGCGTTGACCACGGCCAATCTGAAGATGGCGTGGCTAGCGGTACTGCGGACCGGCAGCTCCAGAAGCTGAATCAGTGCAATGGCGCCCAACACCAACATGGCTGGCGTCATGAAGATCCCGCCAAGGGCGTCACGCCAGATCGGAGGGTTGTCTTGGGCGTTGGCCCCAACGAAGACCGCGACCCAAACATAGACAGGCAGCATGAAGATCGACGCTGCTCGAATCCCCCTGCTGACCTCGGCGGGCCTGTCCAGAAGTCCACGCAGGGTGCCGGTGAGGAAGCTGAGTTTCTCGAACTTTCCGTTGGCGAGATTTTGCAGCACCGGCCGGGCATGAAGTGGAAGACCCGTCGATTCCACGCAAGCGGCCACGGCGGTCAGGAAACGCTGTTGACCCTCAACGTCTCCAACAGGAATACGTTCGGCCGGCGTCGTTACATCGGGCCAGGGCTCGTCGAACAGAATGGCGCGCCCTTCGGCGGTGACCCAGACATGATCAACGCTCAGCTCGGTGGGCAGGGTTTGATCCCCCGTGGCATCCCACAGCTCCGATGCGAGGTCGTGGAGCCAGTGGCGCAGCTTTGACCAGGGAACACGCTTCCCATTTTCGACCAGACTGGGAAACAGCATTCCCTGCGTCGCCTCAAAGACATCCCAGGCGCCTTCGGTCGTTTCCACCTTCTGCAGCCAGCGCGGACGGCCGGACCGTGCAACATCTCGTCGAGCAAGGGACGGGCCCGATGAAGTACGCCGGAGCAACCAGACCTGGCGGCGGAGCACGGGATCGGCGGCGACGATCCACGCTCCCGGCACCAACTCCTCGATGATCTGATACGGCCCAAGCGAATCCGCACTCTCGACGGAGATTTCCGGCTGAGGTGCAGGCTCGATCGACGGTCGTACCGTGCCCTTCGGCTTGACCACTACTCTTGTTCCCGTGGCGAGCTCCCAGACAGTGGCAAAACCGTTTTCTCTCCTCGCTCTCAGCGCCAACAGAACCGGGAGCCAAGGGCAGACGCAGGCGGCGACGACATACTCCGCAATCTGCAGCCCGGTCCAGTTGGCATCGGGGATCAACACCATCATCAGGGGCATCCGGACGCCTTCAACACAGAGAATGGGAATGAGGATCCGGATCAGCGCCCGTCCGATGCCGGGGGGGCGGCCGTTGGTACGGACCACGCGCAGCCCTTTGAGCCATTTGCCGAGGCCGGCGCCCCAGATGCCCTCGACGATACTGAAGTAGAGGAAACCGAAGCAGAAGAGCACGATGTAGTATCTCGCCGAGTACAGGGTACGCTCGACAAGGGGCCGAACAAGCAACTCCTCAGCACCGACCAGGAACATCAGCGTGACATAGGGAGGCAAGAAGGCGATCAAGTAGTCGATCCAGCCGGCGGACGCCCGGACCAACATGGACGCGGGTTCCGGTTCTTTGGAGCTGAAGGGCAACAGCGCGTTGCGCAACACCGTGTAGTTGGCGTAGCGCCCGTCCGGCTCTTTGGCGAGACAGCGGGTCACCACCCGCGCGAGGCCTGGTGGCACCTCGTCACGCAACTCGGTCAGCGGTGTCGGTGCTTGGTTGACAGCGTTGGCGACAACCTGAACCGCATTGTCACCTTCGAAGGGTGCCCGGTCGGTCAGCAGGGTGAAGAGCGTTGCTCCAACCGAGTAAATGTCGGCGCGCACATCCACCTCATCGCCGCGAAGCTGCTCCGGCGATGCGTAGGCTGGTGTGCCCATGATCTTCCCGTGGGCCGTGACGAAGGTGTCGGACCTGGCCAGGGTAGAGACCGAAAGGCCGAAGTCGCCGACTTTCACCGAACCGTCCGGGGAGACGAAGCAGTTGGAGGGCTTGATGTCCCGGTGCAGCACTCCGCCTGCAAGAGCGGATTCGAGGCCGGAGATGACGTCGAGGATTGCATCGACCGCCTCCGCCACGGGGAGCGGACCGCATTGTTTGATTCTGTCCTTGAGCGTGCCGCTGCCGGCGATCTCCATCGTGATGACAGGGAGGCCTTCGACCTCCTCGCTGCCGAAAATGAAGAGACTGTTCGGGTGGTTGACGCGCGCGGCGAGACGCCCCTCCCGGAGAAACCGCTGCCGCATGTCCGGCGAATCGAGTTGCTGTCCGAGCATTTTCAGGGCGAGGCGGCGACCCGTGGAGACTTGTTCGGCTTCGTAGACCGTGCCCATGCCGCCGCGCCCGAGCAATCCGAGCAGCCGGTAGTCGCCGAACGCGCAGGGGAATTCCGAGGGTCCATGAAGCGACAGTGGCCCGCCCGGCGCCGTCGTGATGGTCGCGGACTGGCTGCTAGGCGGCCCCATGGCGCCGGACAGGAGACAGGCGGGGCAAAGCCTCTCGGTTGATTTCGTGGGAATCGCCGCCCCGCAGTGCCTGCATGCATCTTTTTCGGAAGCGTTCATGAGTCCATCTCAAAGTTGGGCTTCATACACTTCTTCCTGAAAGAAACACACTGGGAGGTTACAGAAAAAACTTACCGTTTCCGCAGAACCGCGACCAGATAGCGCATTTCTTCGTCGAGGTCCACTTCGTCGCTCACCGTCTCCGCGATGGCGGCCCGCAGCAGCTTACGGAAACGTTGCCGCAGCCGGTGCACAGCCACCTTGACCGCGCCCTCGCTCATACCCAGTCGCGCCGCGATTTCCTCCCGGGACGAATCATCTTCCCCGGTGAGGCTTCCCTTGAACGCAACAAACTGTTCGCTCTTTCCGGCTTTCACCATCTCGGCGCGCAGGGTGTGCAGGGCCCCGGCCACGGTCTCCAGCGCCCATTCGCGATCGAAGAGATGATCTGGATTATCCGGCTGCTCCGAGGCCCCGGCGTATCGGTCCTCCGGATCGAGCGCGTCCCACTCGATGAATTGCACTTGGCCACCGCGCTTCTGCGTCTGGCCGCGATGCCATTCATTGGCCAGGAAGTGTTTCAGCGCGCCCAGCAGGTAGGAGCGAAACCGGCCCCGCCCGGGGGCCGCGGACGCGAATCCACCCGTCTCTATGATCCGGGCGAAAAAGGCCTGCGTAAGGTCTTGTGCGTCGTCCGATGAATGCCCGCGGAAGCGCACGAAGGCGTAGAGCGGATACCAGTAAGCTCTGCACAGCTCCTCGAGCGCCTTTCGAGCGCGGGTCTGGCTCGCCTCGTTAGGTCTGGCCGCCACTACCAGACTCCAGTGCGTGGTGGCAAATTCTCGGGGACCGGGCGGATCCTTCATGCGACTATCGTAACGGTGAGGCTCACGGGCACAATCGCGCCGATTTTCGGGCGGGCGGAGGCGGCAGGGCTGGATGTGTCCCTCGGCCAGAGGGATGGTGATTGACATTAGTCAGTTCAGGCGCTGTCGATGCCACATCGCGGGCCCAAAGTCCGTGGGATGGGGCGCTTTCCTCCGTGCGCCCACCGATGTTCACTCTATGGCTGGTTCCTGGCAGGTGGGTATCAATCGATGTCTGTGCATACTGCCGGATACTCGCGTGAGATCCGACAAAGACCTTGGCACACCGTGTTCTTGGCGGTTCGTGCAGCCGGGCGCTAATGCTCGATTCCCCCGCCGCGTGGGTTTGACAGCCGGGAAAGTCGCCGACGTGGGTCGAGTGACACATGAATGGCACGAAACTGGTAGTACTACCACAGAATGCGTCAAACCGCGTCAGAATGCGACGGTTTGCGAAAATCGCCGGAGTCGCTAAGCTTCTGAAACCAAAGGCTTCAAGAGTCAATCGGAAGAATCGGGAACTAGCTTCCCAAGCTGGACGTCGGCGGTTTGAATCAGCTCCTCTACATTCCGCCGGTGCTTGCAGTCCCCATCGGCTGGACCAGGTCGCCCTCGCCGGGGGTCGGCATGGGTGGGCTCGGAGCTGTTGTCGCAATCTGGGTTGTACAGCGGCAGGGTCTCGTTGACTAGGGGCTCAGGCGTGGGCTCCTCCCCGATGACGAACAGCTTGCCACTTGGCGGAATCGAGCAGTCGATTTGCAGTACCGAACGCAACGCCCCTCGGGTCTCCGTTTCGTCGGTCCAGATGTTAGAATACCCTCCAGTTCCCTCTAGTTGACGTGTCGGTGCGAAATCCGCCGACCCAAGGGTTATCTACGAACGCCGGTGCAAAGACGCGCCGACGTTTTCGTTTTAACGCCAAGCGTGGCAAGGGTTTACGCACGCTCCGCAGTTCCCCCGCCTCTCTCCCCCACCGTCGCGCGAGATAAGCGGCGTACTCAACTGGGACGAAGAACTCAGGGCAAAGCTGCCAACGGGAGGCAAACGGTGAGCCTTTCAAACGGAACCAAACTCGGGCCCTACGAGATCCTCTCGCCCCTTGGGGCGGGAGGCATGGACGAGGTATATCGAGCGAAAGACACCAAGCTCCACCGGGAAGTAGCCATCAAAGTGCTGCCAGCCAATGTTGCGTCAAGTTCCGAGCTTCTCCCGCGCTTCGAGCGGGAAGCAACGACGGTTGATCGACTACTGTTTTTCGCATGCGAATACCGCGAGACAACGCTTCAAAACGCCCCAAAAACGCGACGTCTTGCGAATGGCAACGATCACGCTAAGCTGCTGCAAGAAAAGGACTTCTGCGGTTTCGGCCGCGAGACCGGAGCTGTTCTTCCAAGCTGAATGTTACGAGTTCGAGTCTCGTCGCCCGCTTTCTTGCACGCTGTCGGATCACGTCGCATGGATCTCCCTGTTTCGCGAAGGTCGGCGTATGTGGGGCCAAGCGCGGGGGCGCGTGGAGCCTGTCCGATGTCTAGATTATCGGGCGTGATTGGGTTCGTTTTGAAATACTCCATTTTCTTGCCTAAGTGTCACCATGTGGCACTTTTGAGAGGACGGGTCGTGCGAGCTGAGCAGAATGGTGCGTCCGGGACGCACCCTACAGGATCGGCGGTGTCCGAACCGCATCCCGGCCGTCGGCCCGCTCCATCACTGTCGCGGTTCTGATTGGCCGGGGCCCCCGTGGCTGCGCTACGCTACGCAGGGCGTCGCTCCGCCTGCCGCTAGCGGCGTCAGAAGCCCTCGGACTGTCACAAGAGGTGGCCCCATCGATGGGGGCAGATCACGGCTGCACACTTCTTCTGCTGAAAGAGGTTTTTGGATAGGCTTTAGCGTGAGCTCATTCGGTGCCAAGAACGTTCTTTCGCTCGGACCGTTCGTCAATCCCCCATCCCCAGAAGGTTCAGTAAAAAGCCCTGAGCCCATCCGACCACCGCACCTTTGGCTGCGTCAACCTGCGCGTCATAGGCGTCCTGGGCCTCGTCCCCAGCCGCGTCCTGGATCAGGCCGCCGACCGTGATACCGGTCGTACACGCGGCTTCCACGATGGCGACGCCGTCCTCGTACGCATCCTGTGCTTCGTCCGGGATGATCGAAGCCCATACGCTCGCGTCCCCCGAGATGGATCCGCAAAGGCTCATCTTGATCGTGTCGAGGTCCTCGCCACATCCGGGCAGAATACATTCGAGAAAGCTACTCATGACGGATTCGGCGCCGGCCCACAGGCCGGCCACCCTCCCGCCAAATTCCAGGGCGGCGGCGCCCGCGTGTAGCCCGTCCTGCGCGACCGCCGTCGTCGCGCCGGTCTGCGTATTGACCTCGTACCAGCCCAGCGCGTCCCGGAACAATCCGACGTTGACCATCCTGTCGGGCATGACGATCAACACGTTTTCCTGCTCCGCGCGATGCTCTTCGATGCGCGAAACGTATTCGTCGGCGATCGAAACGCCATCTGTCGGAAAGGCTTCGCCTGGAAGGACAGTCACGAATTCAGCCAACGGTTCTCTGTCCGGCTCCTCGTCGAGATAGACGATCACGTCGTCGGTGTCGACCGGGAACGCAAAGTCTTTTGCCAGATGATTCGGTGCGGTGATGGTTGTCGCCACAGTTCTGGGCAATGCCGGTACGGGGATGGGCAGTGTACCCAGCGAAACCAACGCGGCGGTCAATTCGTCACCGGTGGTGGTGCGCGTGTACGTGCCGCCCGCTCGAGTGGCCAGGCTTTGAAGCTGCTGTTCCGCGTCCCCCCCCGAAGCGATACCGATTCCGATCGTGTAGATGACGAGGTCGTCCGGCACGACGACGCTCTCGAGACCCGGGTCACAGTCGTTGTCACCATCCGCGAGAACGATCAGTCGGCGCGCCGCCCCGCGCGAGTTGTCATCGATCTCGTTGATCGCCGCGTTGAGCACACCCGTAAGCGGTGTGCCACCCGTCAAGCCGGCCACCGTGAGTCGGCCGCGCGCGTCCAAGGTAGCGTCACGATCCAGCGACCATGGCGCCAGGTCATCGATCTCCTGGCGGCAGATACCGTCGAACGTACTTGGGAATCCCCAGACGGCCAGTTCCACACGGTTCGAGGTACTGGTGACAATGTCATCGAGCGCGCCGGCGACCACGTCGATCCGGGTGGCACAGGCGTCCCCGACGCACCCGGAATCGACCGGTAGGTCCATGCTCGACGAGGTGTCGACGAGTATCGCTACGCTGGCGGGCAAGGTCGGGTTGGCCGTGCCGGGTACTCTGAAATCCACCGATCCGTCCGGCCAGCTCGCGGCCGTGTTCCCCGTCGTCGCAATACTTGAATCCGGTACGCCGATGGCGTAGCTCTGCTGCAGCATCACGGCGGGCGAGCCGCGATAGGACATGACCCGACCGCGCAAACGCAGCTCTCTGGGCGTTGTAATCGCCGCGACGTTGGCCTCGCCGTTGGGCGTCTTCATGTGCAGGACGAGGCGGGTAAGGTCGCGCTGGGCGATGGTGATCTCATGGACGCCTGCGTCGTCGCTCGCGATGACCGTGGAGATTCCGACAGGTGTTCCGTCGATCTCGATCGTCATACGGCTGGGAGTGAACTGCGTGAAGTCTACGCTATGCCAGCGCGTGACACCTTCGCCGTCGTACACCATGCGGCATTCCACGGGCATCGCGTCACGGATCGAAGCCGCGATTGCCGGAGCCAACCAGAGCGGCGATTCATAGTATGAGGCTGTGTCGCGAGCGGCTCCCCACTGAAGCACGCGAGGCTTCGACTCGGTCAACGTGGCCGTGGCCCGATCCATCGAACCGCTGCTGGTTACGACGTCGGTCTCGTCGGCAATATGCCAGTCGGCCGTGTCGCGTCGAGAGTCGGGATCGCCTGGGTCTTCGAGCGCCTCGAAGGCACGGGCAACGGCATGAAAGGTGATGTTCTCGTCTTGATAAATGCCCTGCCCATCGATCGCGGTTCCTGTGGGTGTCGCCAGCGCCGATTGCGGGCTCTCGCCGTGTGTAATCGTCGGTGCGTAGTCAAGTTGAGCTCCGTTGTCCAGGAGGTATAGCTGCACGGGCCAGCCTCGGTCCGGACCATCACCCAAGATCACATCACCCGACGCTGTAATCAGATCGGTGAAGTCGCCCCCCGCAGTGGACTCGATCCTGTCTCTCTCGTCGTCCGACAGGTCAAGAACCAGGGCCCCGCTGATCAAGACGACGCGCGCCTCCGCTTCGGAATCGTCGTCACCGAAAGTGAGCGACTCCTCGGTGACCCCTTCCAAGAGTAATCTCCCGAGTGCGTCGTCGTAGAACGCTGACCGGCTGACCTCGTCGTTCGGCTCCTCCTGGAACAAGGCCGCGAAGATGTCCGGGACCGCCAATGCCGATACGCCTGTCACCCGCTGAAAGACCATCGATTCCACCATCGCGTCGGTCATGCCCAGGGCAACCTGCATCGCGACCGGGTTGTCATTTCCCAGAATACGCCGCGGGTTGGCCAGCAGATCCAAACCCGGCGTCAGCGCACCACTGCTCGTGAGTCGTTTCTCCTGCGATGAGATGATCACGCGCATCGAATCGAAGAACACCGCACCTGCTTCGTCGTGGTTGGTGAACAACTGCCAGCCGGCGTTGTCCGTCTCCATGGCAAGCTCGATCGAGCGAAGACGAAGAGCGGCAGCGAGGTCATCCTCCGGATCGAAGCGCCGACTCTCCAGGTCGTGGAAGAGCGGGGTGACCACGTGCGCACCGATCCAGACGGAATAGAGATCGCTCTCAACGTCAGGCGCCTGGTTGACGACAGAGGATGCGGTATCGAACAACGTCCGTCTGTGATCTGTCGTGGTCCCGTCGGGGGCGACAAGTCGGATGATCAGGTCCTGCCGCGATACACCCTCCAGCGATCGACCGAGCCACTCCAATGGCTCCGAACTGTCGGCGCTTCCAAGTCTCGCTCGCAAACGAGTGCCCGAGTCGCCTTCGACGTAATCGACCGTAAGCGAACCGGAGCTTATCGTTGAGAGCAAGGACGTTCCGAGTGTGTTCTCATCCGGAATCGTTTGGCCACTGGCTGGCACGGCGGTGACGACCCTCTCCAAGAGCTCGACCATGTGGCATAGAGACTCGGGGATTTCGGTCACGCGTGTCGCGCCTTCGGCGATCGGCTCAGTATCCGTGCGTGACGTAGGCACGCTGACCGTTTGACCGTTCACGACCGCTTCGATTCCGCAAGCCTCTCCATCGATCGCGAATCGACTGGAAACCCCCGCGGCGGACAGGAGGTGATGAACCAGCAGGCAACGGTCGAGATCGTTTCCCATCTGGCCGGCCATGACACCGCTAGGGGCGCGCATCGCTCCCACGTAGTCCTCCGGAAGAAGCTGCTCGCCGGCCCAGGCGACAATGTCCTTCCCGCCGGCCGTCATCGAGTCCGCCAGCGCCTGAACATGTGGGTCAATCTTTGAGGCAATCGCAAAGCCCTCCGGGCTGCCCGGTGAGTCGCCATCGTCGGGCGGCGTTGACGCCGGTCCGTTGCACGCGATCACGCCAAGCAGGCCGGACATCAAGCAAAGCATGGCGTTGGCGGGCGTCCAGTTGAATCGGTAGGGGGGTCGCAACTCGCAGTTGCGCTTCGGCTTTGTTCCGATGGGATTCGGTCGGCAGGACATGGTCTCCGCCTCCTCTGCAGTTGGTTGGTCAATCTTGATGAATCCATGCGGATCGGTCGCTGATCGTTCAGGACCAGATTCCTCGATCTCGCGCGCCGCACATAGGAATTCTCGGACGATGACGAGACGAGCGTTAGCTGCAATACAGTTCACTCAATCCCGCTTCGTCGCTTCCGATCCGCGTTGTTGGTGCTGGTAATGCGGGCGACTTGTATGAGCATGTCCCATGAGTGACCGTATCGGCGTTGGTCGACACCTGCCGGGATGCCTTGCTGCTCTTCTACTTCCACAACATGGACGTTCGGAGGGCAGCAGTGAGTCTGGGGATCGCCGAGGGGACGCTGAAGGCGCAGTTGCACCGGGGGCGTGAGCTGCTTCGCAAGCGGCTTGGGCCGCTGCTCGAAGAACGGGTCCGGGAGGATGAAGAATATGCTTGACGACCTGGACCGGATACTCCTTGGTGAGCCCGTCGTGTCACCCTCGAGCGATTTCGCAAGCCGGGTGATGCGGGCGGTACGACGCAGCTGCGTTCAGTTCGCGCCGCTGCCGTTCCCCTGGCAGCGTTTCGTTGCCGGGCTCGTCGGCGGACTCGTCTGCACGTTCGTCACTGCCACACGCTTGATGTCTGGATCAAGACTGAATCATACCGCCTTCGACGCGACCGCGTGGAAAGACACGCTGTCGCGAGGCCTGGATCCCGGATTGCTCGGCATGACCGTTGCGCTCGTTATGAGCTTGCTCGTCGTTCGTCTCTCGGTGATGTATGCGAGCCGGTAGCCGATCGAGACCCCGTGGGCAATGCGTCTGTGTGCGGCTGGCATGGCGAAAGCACGTAGGGGTCGCGGTGCGGACCGCCCATCAGTGCCACCCTATGTCATCGCCTGCGGACCTACCACACACGCCGTGCAAGAAGGCTTGCCGTCTACCCCCCGTTCCCCGACGCCGCGCGGCTCACGTAGATCTTCAGCGCAACCTGCTTGCGATCCTGCCCGTCCTTCTCGACGCGGACCTCGCCGCGGACACGATCACCGACGCGCAGGTCCGACAGCTTGGCCACCACGCCGTTGATCAGGATCTCCGTCTCCTTCGTGACGATGCCCGTGCCCACTGCGTCTTCCTTGCGCTTGTCGTTGTAATACGAAACGGCGACACTCCCCGTCCCATCCAACGCCGCGCTGACCTGTTCGATCGTCCCCTCGAGCGACAGCACCTCCACGCGCGCCTCCTGCTGGCGACACCCGCTCCCGACCACTCCCATCGCCAACGCAGACAGCGCAACAACGAACCGCAAACGACAACCGCGTAGTCTAGCCATCTCTTTGCACTCCGTAACGGAAACGGTCACCCGCCGATAGCAAAGCCATGATACCGCAACGCGACCCAACGACCACGAACGATCTACCGCGCCGTGCGTGTCCGCGTCGTTTCCGCGCCAAGCCAGAATTCTCGCGGATCGCGATCCAGCGTGTCAAGACGCCCCCCCCCCGCTCGCCGTATGGCCTCTCTTCTCACGAGGCGAGCGAATCCGCACGGCCTCATACCGCCGCGCCGGGAATACGGACCACTCACAAAGGAAGGCGCCGCGTTCTCGGCGTGCTCCGCGGTGAGATAAACGGGCGGAAACCGCACAAGCGACGTCCTCAGGTGCCCCACGACCCGAATCCCCGTTTTCATCTTCAGGCCACCCCCGCCAGATGCCGATAACCGACCGTCGATAGCAGTATTGCTAAGAGGGTGTTTAACGAGGGAGGGCGAGGCTCCCGCCGAACCGCGCACAACGCCGCGATTGGGGCTCGCCAGGCGCTTCGCCCGTTCAATCCGGGTTCCCGTTCGGCTCATCAAACACACTCTTAGGGGGTATCGCCGCGGATCGAGCAAACAGTGTCAACGCGCTCACTTAGCGCACGACGGCTCTACCATCGGATGCGACGCATGGCGCACCCGCTGGTCGAGTCCTATCTTCCGGTTTCGTATGCGCCGGAGGAGATCGGTACGTGCAAACGGCGGCTCGATCCCACCGGATCCCGAAGCCGCTTCGATGCCAATCCCGACACCGACGCACGCATCCAGCGCGTAGCCGCCACACTCGGCATCAGCGAGCATCAGGCAAGATCCTATATGGGCGAGGCACGCCGCGTTGAACTCAGCCCCCCGCCGGAATCCGACGACAACCAGCTCGCCTCGCCCATGTGTTTCGAGGATCGATACACCGTTTACGTCGTTACCCGAGCTCTGGCACCGACATCGGTGATCGAAACAGGCATCGCCTACGGCGTCTCCTCCGCCTACATCCTCGCCGCGATGGACGCAGCCGACACAGGTTCGCTCATCAGCATCGAACGAAGCCGCGACCCGCGCATCGGCGCACACGTTCCCCAGGAGCTTCGCTCACGTTGGAGCGTTCGAACCGGAA
This sequence comes from Phycisphaerae bacterium, assembly GCA_029260135.1. GTDB lineage: Bacteria > Planctomycetota > Phycisphaerae > UBA1845 > UBA1845 > OFTM174. The sequence continues at coordinate 12,019 of JAJDDV010000167.1, forward strand.
CCAGTCTCACCGTCCTGCCCCCCCTACTCGAGGACTGCGGCGAGATCGACCTGTTCATCCATGACAGTTGGCACGGCTACTGGAACATGCGGCGCGAATACGAACTCGCCTGGAAGTACATCCGACCCGGCGGCGTACTCTGCTCGCACGACATCCTGGCGACCAACGCGTTTCCGCGATTCGTTCAGGCGCACCGCGGCGAGATCGCGACATGGATCGCCAGCGTCAACTTCGGCCTCATCAAGAAGCAAGACGGCTGAACGCCTCCTGTGTGAAAAGGTACTCGGCCCGTGATTTCAACCGGTGATGCTTCGCCACGCGCGCAGATACGAATCGATCCGCACGCGCGGACAGAACGGAGTCCGCCCTTATCCCGACCCCGCCGCCGTCGCGATCATTCCGCGGTTCCGATCCGGATCCGCCTGGTGCATCGACCGCGTTTCACCGTCCGCCGTGACATAGATCGCGCGCCGGTCCCCCACCACCGGACACTGTTTCTCGCAAATACCGCACCCGATGCATAGCGATGCGTCCACCCAGGGTACTTTCAATTCGGTGGTCGACGCGTCCGGCTCGCGTGGTTCGACTGGAACTCCCGTACCTCCGCGGCGAGGCTCGGTATAGATGGCCTTGGGACTCGTCGGGCAGACCTCCTGACACACCACGCACGCCACGTTCTTGCTGTGAGGCAAACAGCGCCCCACATCGATATGCGCCGTGCCGATTCGCACCGGTCCCTGCGCCGCCGCCTCGCCGAGCCCTAGTTTGCCCTCAACGGAAATCGCTTCAATCGCCCCCGTCGGACAGACATGCCCGCACGCCGTACAGTGCAGTTGGCAATGGCCCATCCGAAAGTTCAGGATCGGCGACCAGAGCCCCTCCAAGCCGGCTTCGAACCATGCAGGCTGCAGAACATTGGTCGGGCAAACACGGATGCACTGATCGCACTGGATACAGCGCGACAGAAACGCGAGTTCCTCCACCGCCCCCGGTGGACGAATCACTTGGGAAGAGAAGTTGCGTGTGCTTGAACCGCTGGTTCGCGCAAAGGGAAAGAACAGCACACCGGCCAACGCACCCATCACCACCTTCCGCCGTGGAATGTCGGCGCCGATCACCTCGCGCTCGGTCGATGGAAACAGACCGAACCGAAGTGCCCCCTCCGGGCAATCTTCAATACAGTTCAAACAGACGAGACACTCGGCCGTCCGAACGCTGCCGTGCGGATCGCAGGCCCCCTCGCAGCGCAGCGTACATCGGTTGCACCCGTCACACGCCACCGGATCCCGCACGATCCGCCACCACGCAAACCGGCCGAGCACTCCGAGCAGCGCGCCGAGCGGACAAACCACCCGACAAAAGAACCTCGGATAAACCAGATTCATGGCCAGCAACGCCACCACGATCGCGCCGATCACCAATGAACCTTGATAGAGACGAGGTCCGCCAAAGATGTCAGGTAGTGACATTGCCGGCGCGGGAAGCAGTGCGGTGCTCACGGACCGATAAAACAAGCAGACGGGGTCCAGCCAGCCGATCTGCAGACTGCCGAACGCGGCCGCCGCGAGTAAGGCGGTCAGGAGCACGTATTTGACGTGTTGGCTCGACCTGTATCGATTCGCCGCTATCGCTTTGTCAGGATCGGCGGGTCGGGAGAGGCGGCCGACGAATTGGTGGACGGTGCCGAAGGGGCAGACCCAGTTGCAGAAAAAGCGGCCTAGGAAGAAGGTCGGGATCAAGACGACGAGCGACCAGAGCAAGCCTTTGTAGAGCGTGTGGGTGGTGACGGCTGTGGCGATCGACACGAGCGGGTCTATCTGAAGGAACGCGCTGACCCAGAGTCGCAGTCGAGGAAGCCTATCGAGGTTGGCGAATGTAGTCAGGATGACGAATGACAAGAAGAGCAACAAGAAGAACACCTGCGCGACGACCCGCACGTTGGTGATTCGCGTCAGGTTCCACCCGTCACGGCGAGGTGTTGCCAGCGGTGTGCTGAGTTCTTTGTTGTTCGCAAAGTGCGTCATGTCAGAGCCTTTGCACCGCGATCTGAGCTAAGCGATCATACGTCCGCCACTCGCGCTCGTTGATTCGCTTCCATCCGCCGGCGACCTGTGCCGCGATCTTGGCGTGCGCGAGTTCGAGGTAGGTCAGCTTTGCCGGATCCCGCCCGAGAAGACGCTCGTAACACCAAGCGTCACAGGCCACCGAATCGACGGAAGCGATCACGGCAGGTCGACCCAACAACCCGCCGGGGCGAACATCGCTGAGGCGCCCTCCGGTCGGGCCGCTTCGCATCATGACGCGTGTTGCGTCGGCGATCATCAGCGTCGGGCTGATCATCGAGGCCAAGTCACTAATGGTCTCATGAATCACCTGATGGAACTGGTTTCGGCGGCCGCCGAGCAATCCGTACCAGTTCTTGAGGTTCATCGAGGCACTGCAGAGATTGTGGTCTTTGATCGGTGCCACGCCGATGACCTTGTTCGCCTCCGCCAGCGGCCGATGGAGGATCGGCCAGTGCCCGATCGCCTCGCCGCGCCGTCTATCCGGCGGTCGATTTCGCATGGCAACCGTCGCGAAGTGTGACGGTGCCGGCAGCAACAGAGTCGCCCCCTCGGCCTCGGCGGCATCGTGGATCAGCGAACGCCGGAAGCAAGCCTGCGGTGATTCGATCGGGTGGTCGGTCACGAGGACCTTGCGTGCGCCTGCCTCGAAACAGAGACGCACCAGCTCGCGTACGATGTCTGGATGGGTTGTCGCGCCGAGGTATGGTGGGCGGTCAAAGCCGATGTTGGGCTTGATGAGAACGACGTCGCCCTGGCTTATGAATCGCTTGATACCTGCCCGCGGGTCGAGCCCACTCACGGCCGACCGTACCAGCCGCCCGACCTGATCCTCGTTACCCAGGGCGACGCTGATTCTCGGATTCGACGTGGGAAAGTCGATCTTTCCGAAGAAGTTGGGCGGCGGCGCGACGGTCTCGATCTCACTACCGGTGGTGTCATCGGCAAGCCGAATACCTCCCCACACTGCGACGCCCGAGGCGATGACCGCGCCGGCACTGCGTTTGAGACATTCACGTCGCGTCAGGTGATCGTCCATCAGAACCCAACCGTGCGTTTCGATGCTCTTTCGCTGTCGCCACATGCGGGCCTTGTGCATGTGCGGTTTGGTACGGTGGCGGCACCCGCCGCCGTTCGCGGCGCCACCCATGAAGGGGGGCGCTACATCTGCAGGAGGTGCATCAAGATGCACCCTACATCAGCATGCCCGCGCCTTCGGCTTGGGCATGGCGCTCCGTCTGGATCATCGAGTCCCCCAGGTCTAAAGACCTGGGCCACCCAGCCATCACCCTACGCTCTACGATCACATGGCGGCGCTTCACTTGGCCATGCCACCCGTCGTCTGGATCATCGAGTCCCCCAGGTCTAAAGACCTGGGCCACCCAGCCATCACCCTACGCTCTACGATCACATGGCGGCGCTTCGCTTGGCCATGCCACCCGTCGCCGTTCGCGGCGCCACCCATGAAGGGGGGCGCTACATCTGCAGGAGGTGCATCAAGATGCACCCTACATCAGCATGCCCGCGCCTTCGGCTTGGGCATGGCACCCGGCGATGACCGCGCTACATCAGCATGACCGCGCTACATCAGCATGCCCGCGCCTTCGGCTTGGGCATGGCACCCGGCTGGGCCATGGCATCCGACGTTCATCAATCGTCGGGCAGCGTCAGCGAGCCGCCAGTGGCACCCTGGTTCCACATTCCTCGAGATCCAAGCACGGTCCGTCAATCCGCCCCGCGATCGGCGGTCCCGTCCGCCAAGCGTCTTGCGATATTCAGCGCCGCCGCTGCATCGTCGGGATCCAGTCGAAACGGCAGAACCTGGACGTAGCTCGTGCGTTTGACGAAAAACACGGCGCCGCCCACCTGGTATCCAACGTCTCCGACGTCGAGCCGTGAGACGTCTGGTGGTCGCTCGCTCCGGAACATCGCACGGGCGTGCTCTTCGGTGTCAAACTCATAGCAGTATACGTCGATGGCGCGTCTTGCATCGGACTCGAATCGATAGGTACCGAACGTCAGCCTCCTTGCCCCCAGCGTCAGGAACGCCTCCGCCCGCCCGTTGATCTTCACATGGAGATTGGCCGCGTCGTACCGGAACGTCTCCCGGGGTGCAGTCCAGCCGGGGAGACCCGAATCGGGAAAGGCGATCGGTCGAGCCTCATCGTCGGAGGTTGCGGCCGGGGTCGAGCCTCGAGATGCGTACAGGGACGGGTCGACGTCGAACAAACGGTCGCCGCCGCCGCGGATGTGAATCATGATCACGGATAGGATCCCTGCCAACACGAGCAAGATCAGGGCGCTGACGATCTTCTCGCCTCGCGGAACGTCCTCACGAGGCCGCACGCCTCTTGGCCACGGGTTTCGGGGCTGCTCCTTAGACGGGACCCGTTGCTGCAACGTTGTTCGTGTCGGACGGTTCACAGATGATAGTATAGCGAGGTCGCCGTAGCAGTCGATCCATGTCGCAGAGCGACTTTACTTTCGCAGAGCGACCTTACTTTCGCAGAGCGACCTTGCGGGGGGCGCAAGGCGACATTGTGACCTGGAGTTGGATTCTGTGGAGCGCAGTAGCCGATCTGTTCACGTTTGGCTCGTCGTCGTGATCCTGGCCGGTGGATTCCAGGCGATTGTGACGCAATCGCTGCTGTTGCGCGAAGCACTCGTACTGATGTTGGGCAGCGAGTTGGCGTGGGGGCTGGTTCTGTTCGCCTGGTTGCTGGGCGTTGGGCTCGGCGCGCTGATCGGCGGGTGGATGTCGCATCGCGTGCGGCGGGCCGACGTCGTGCTCGCGGCCGTGCTGGTTGCGCTGGGCGTTGTCTGTTGCCTTGAACTTTGGTCGTTCCGCAGCGCGCGAATCTGGCTGGGCGTACTTCCGGGCGAGTTGGTGCCGCTTGTTGAAGCGGCGCTCATCGCCGTCGCCTTCGTCATGCCTGCCGGCGCGCTGGTGGGCACGGCGTTCCCGCTCGCTTGCTGCGTTCGTCTGTCGAACAGGGGTCGGAACGCGTCTCCATCAGATGCACCGCTCGACGCACGATCGCGGGATGCGGGGTACCTTCAGGTCGGCAGCGTGTACGCCGTCGAATCCGCGGGAAGTCTGGTGGGTGGCGCTGCGTTCACGTTCTGGGCGGTGGACCACCTATCCCCGATCCAAACCGCGCTGATCTGTTGCTCGATGACGGCTGTTGCCTCGGCGGGGCTACTCTTTGCGCGGAGGAGGCCTCCTCCATTCGGTTCGGGCAGCGTCGTCTTCGCGGGGCTCGCCCTGACGACGCTGGTCACTTGCATCTTCGCGGGGGATCGCCTGGATCATCAACTGTCTGAGCGCCGGTGGACGGGTCTGGCGCCGGGCTACGAACGCGTGGCGGAAACCGAATCGAAAATGCAGCACCTGGCGATCGGCCGGCGTGGGGGACAGTATTCGTTGTACAGCGATGGCCAGGTCGCGGCGGACTTTCCCGATCCGTACACCCATGTTCCGCCGGCCCACTTTTGGATGTGTCAGCACCCGTCGCCGCGCAACGTGTTGCTCATCGGCGGCGGTGCCGAGGGATTGTTGGCGGAGATTCTCCGACACCCCGTGACGCACGTGGACTATGTCGAGCCGGATCCTCGTCAGATCGAGCTGATGCGTCCTTTCCTTACGGAGCAGGATCGCGCCGCGTTGGATGATTCGCGCGTCACGGTACACCATGAAGACGCGAGGTTCTTTCTCAAGAGGCAGCGGGATCGTTTTGACCTCGTGATTGCCCGCGCGCCTGAACCCACGTCGGCGTCGCGGGCTCGATTCTACACCGACGACTATTTCCAGGAACTACACCGGGCGATGACTCACGACGGCGTGCTGTGCATGACCGCCGGCGCCGCGCCCGGCGGGCTGTCGCCACTGCACGCCGAATACCTTGCGTCGATTCGCGCCGTGCTACTTCGACACTTTCCCGACGTCGTCATCGGCTGGGGAAACCCCGCGCAGGTCCTGGCCGCGACGCGACTGGGGCTCACGACAACGTCCCCTTCCGAGCTTCGGAGGCGTTACGCTGAACGTGGCGTTGTGTCCGAGCACTTCGACCCGCTGTGGTTCGACGGCGCCACGGACTGGCTTGATCCGCAGAAACTCGATCAACGCTCGCTCGAGCTCGATCGTGTAGCCGACGTGCCCATCAGCACGGACCTTCACCCGGTCGTCTATGTTCAGTATCTGGCCATCTGGGAAGCAGCCACCCACGCAACCAGGAGCCGGGGTCCAGACGAGCGTCACCGCACTCGATCGAGCGGCGTCATCGAACGCCTGCGATCGATCGGATGGCTCGAGATCGTCTCCGCCGTTATCGCGGTCGCAGGCGTCGTGTTCGCCGCATCGTTTGCGGTACATCGAAGGCGACGGGATGACGGATCCGCCCAGGGTGCGGCGAAGAGCTCGTGGTTGTCGGCGTGCGCTCTTACCCTTTCCATCGGCAGCACGGGCCTGGCGACGATGGCGTTGAGTATCGTTTTGCTGTTCGCGTTTCAGAATCTCTATGGGTACATCTATCAGCGAATCGGTTGGATCGTTGCGCTGTTTATGACCGGCCTCGTGCTCGGATGTGGCTGGATCAGTTGGCGATGCCGGCGAAACGCCGACCGTAGCGGACAGCGCGGACGACTTTGGGTAGAGCTCATCGCCGTCGATCTGGCGATCGCTGTTCTTGCGGTCGCCGTTCCGTTTGTCTTGCGGCTGCTCGGCTCGGCGCAGCACGGTCTCGCTTCGCCCGCCGTCGTTGAGGGCGTCATCTCGGCACTTGTGGTGATGACCGGCGTGCTCGGTGGCGGGGCCTTCGCGCTGGCGGGAGGTCTGCGACTTGGGCACCGGCACGCCCTCGAGGTCGACTCGGCTGAAGCTCGAGGCCGAGCCGCGGGGTGGGTTGTCGGCGCCGATCATATCGGTGCCTGCCTGGGCGCACTGGGCAGTGGTCTGGTTCTCGTCCCGGTACTGGGCATACCGGCGACAGCATACCTCCTGGCGGGCCTGAAGCTCGCGTCGGGAGCGAACCTGCTGCTGACTCGGCGACCCTCGTGCAACGCGTAACGGTCACCGCCGTTGGAACGCGATGTATCCAGTGAGGCGGATCAGCCGGTCTCACCGATTTTCGGTTTACCCAGATCGAGCACCATAATGTGCTTGCGGTCGCGGATGTAGAGTGTCGTATCGACCAACGTGGGAACGGTGAACGAATGCCGCTCGGTAACGGTACACTGTGAATGGACGTTCCGTTTTCTCGGGGTCGCCGTCGCCGGCGTAAGCTGCCCGTTCTCATCCAAAATGATGAGTTTACCGTCCGCGTGGATGCACGAAGCGTTTGGGAACCCTCGCCTGACCCAGTCTCGCTTTCCGCTCTGAAGATCGGCGGCGAAAAGGGTCTTGTCTGTCGATCCGAAGAGCTGGCCGTCAACCAGAATCGCGGCGGGCACGTTCATTCGCAGCTCTCGGTTCGCCCAGACCACCTCGGCAGCGGTCTTACCGTCCTTCTTCGTCAGTCTGATCGCGGCTCCCGCGGACGCATGAGCGTGCCACGAAGCGTCATCCACCGGGTCGATATCATTCTTGGTTCCGTTCCTTTCGGGCATCCGTCGAAAGCACCCGACTGCGTCACGGGTAGGTACCGAGATCATCCAAGATCCAGCGCCATGATGTGCTTTTCATCACGAACGTAGAGCGTTTTGCCGATGAGCGTCGGGGCTGTGAAGGACCACTTTTCCGTAAGCTGGACTCGTGAGAGAATGGACATTTCTTCCCGCGTCACCGTTGCCAGCGCCAGCAGCCCTTCCTGGTCGAGAATGATGAGCTTCCCATCCGCCTCAAGCGTCGTGGCCATCGGAAACAGACGTTCGACCCACAATCGCGTACCGGTCGCGAGTTCGACGGCCATGAAGAGCGGCTGGTTGGCGCGCTTGGCCCCATACAGCACGCCCCCAGTCAGGATGGGTGTCGCCATGCCGAGCGGCGTCTTGTTGTTGATCCATAGTTGCTCGGCCGTCGTTCCTGCGTCCGTCTTGCTCAGCTTCACCGCGCATCCGACTTCTCGCGATGCGATGTACAGTGTGTCGGTTCCGTTCCAGACCGGCGTCGTGAAGATACCCGCGAACCTTTCGGGCTGGGGATATTCGAACTTCCAGAGGAGATCGCCGGTTTCGGGATTGACGGCGATGATCTCGCGTTTCGTGCATTGGATGAGTTTCTCCTCGCCTCCGAAGTTGATCAAGATTGGAGAGGAGTGCTCGATCTCGAAGGTATGGCTCTTCCAGACGACGGTCCCGTCTTCCTGATTGAAGGCCACGAGCGACTGCCCTTCTTTCTTCTGCTTCTTGCCTTTTCCGATCGGCATGATGATGGTGTCGTTGTAGGCGATCGGGCTGGAGGAATAACCGCAGGTCTGAGTCTGCGCGCCGAACTTGTTGCGGAGTGCGTGCTTCCAGAGGATTTTGCCGCCGGTCTTCTGGAAGCAGTGAAGATTCGCATTTCTTCCTACGGTGTAGAGGCGGTCGCCGACCACGAGCGGGGTTGCGTTCGGTCCCGAAAACTCCTTGCCGTAGTCTTTGGTGTCGTTGGGAACGGTGGCCAGGCAGCGCTTCTTCCAGAGGGTTTCGCCGGTGGTTGCGTCCAGGGCGATGGTATATTCGTATCGATTGCTTTTGGACGTGCGATACATCGTGAACAGCACGCCGTCGTCCACCACGATGCCCGAGTATCCCGACCCCAGCGCGCGATGCCACAGTCGTTTCGGTCCTTCGGCCGGCCAGGTATCCGCCAGTCCGGAGCCGGGCACCATGAAGTTTCGGCTTGGACCGCCCCACTGCGTCCACTTGGCATTCGATGGCGTCTCCGCCATGAGAGGTGTCGCTACGAACGTACCTGCGAGAACAACGACGGCCGTCAGGCGCGCGCGCATCTTTTTCGTCGACCAGAACATGCCTTCGACTCCTTTTGTGTGGGGGGAACGACCCGACGGGAATCCATCGGGGACAATGCTGCAAGCATCGTGCAACGGGTAGAGCATTCGGTTGGACCGCCGGCCGATTGAGGTTCCGGATGGTCATGACTCGTTTCCGCGTACGCCATTGCGCGGAGACGACACGGCTTCTCTGACCCCATACTACGACGCCCGGCGCGGATCGGATGGTCCGCGACATCTTCTTACGGTTGTGTTGGCGAACCGAATGGGAGAGCGCTGCGGAACACGGAGAGGAGCGGAAGCGGGTGTCACCGCAAGTCGTCTATTCTTGTACGCGTCTCACGTTACAGGCGACTACATAACGCCGTCGGGGTCAACCGGGACCGGCTTGCGAAGCGGCTGCGCGTGGTTTGAACGCCAGTGCCGACTCTTGCGACCAGACGCCCGGTATGGACGTCTTACACTTGGGGCACTTTCCGTTCACCATCTTGTTCGAGGCAATACGAAAGCCGACCCGGCGGATCAGCTCGTGGTTGCAGTTGTGGCAGTACGTGTTCTCGCCCGGGTGCATGGGCACATTCCCTACATAAACATACCGCACGCCAGCGTCGAGCGCGAGCTTGCGACATCGTTCGATCGTCGCAACCGGTGTTCGCGGGAGGTTCGTGATGCGATAGGTGGGATGAAAGCGCGTGAAGTGCATCGGCACGTCCGGGCCGAGGTGTTTCACCACCCACTCGCTCATTTCCTTGATCTCTTTCGGATCGTCGTTGAGGGTCGGGATGATGAGGATCACGAGCTCGAACCAGATGCCGATTTCCTTGAGCGTCTCCAACGTCTTCAACACGGGCTTGAGTTCGCCCGCGCAGGTGTCGGCGTAGAACCGCTCGCTGAAGGCTTTGAAATCGATCTTCACGCCGGTGAGGTGTGTGCAGAGTTGCCGTAGCGGTTTCTCCTGGATGTAGCCGTTCGAGATCATCACGCTGCCGATGCCGCGCTGCCGTGCGAGGGCGGCGGTGTCGTGCATGTACTCGTAGAAGATGACCGGTTCGGAATAGGTATAGGCGATCGTCGGGCAGTCTCGCGACGCACAGTTGGAGACGAGGCGATCGGGGCTGACGAGCGTGCTGGGGACCTGCTCCGGGCGATACTGGCTGATCTTCCAGTTCTGGCAGAACTTGCACTCGATATTGCACCCGGCCGTGGCGATGGAGAACGCGGGAGTGCCCGGCAGGTAGTGAAACAGCGGCTTCTTCTCGATCGGATCGATGTTGGCGGAGCAGACGGCGCCGTAGACCAGCGACTGGTACGCTCCGCCTCGGTTTTCGCGTACGCCGCAGTAGCCTCGCTCGACGTCGGCCACCTCGCACTCGCGCGGACAGAGCACGCACTTGATCTTGCCCTCCTCGAGTTCCTCCCAGAACAACGCCTTGTGACGCGCGACGCCCTCCAGCTTCGGTCCGGGGAGGATCGCCGGTTCAACAACATCTTGGCCCAGCGTCATCTCGATCGGCAGGTGGCTGACCGCGCCCGCGGCGCCACACGCGACGCACCAGCGCAGCACGTCGCGCCGGTTCGGCGACGGGTCGGCGTCCGGGTCGACAAAGAGACTCGCGAGCGGCGTCGGCGTCATACTTCGATCCGTTCAATCTTGCGAAGATCACAGACGCCCAGACCACGCGCACCGGCCGTGGCGATGTACTTCGTCGGCCGCTTGTCCTCGTCCAGCGACTTGAGGCCCTTCGTCTTACGTTGCGACTCGAGTAGATCCGTCGCAACGGCGTCGGCCGCGACGAAGTCGGTACCGACGATCAGCCCGCCCAACGGCCAGGCGAAACCGGGATGACGCGCGGGACCGGCGTGATATTGGGCGCGCGTTGCGTCGCACACGGTCAGCTTCCATTTCGGTCGGATGAAGCGGTGTGAGACCACGTCCACGATGTAGGGATCGCAGTTGTGATCGTGATATTTGTTGGGGTTGTGAATCGCGCCGTAGAAGTTCTTCATGCCCAGCGATGCACCGGCCAGGTTGTGGTCCTTCAGCACAGGCACGCAAATCAGCGCGTCTACCTGCTCCGCAACGATTCGCGAGAACGACGAGCCGATCTCTCCGCTACTCTCGATTGTCGCCTGATAGCCGCTGCCGGCGGCATCGCCATCCGTCCCACGACATTGCACCCCCCGCCCCGACTTGTTGAGCGTGAAGCCCGCCTGCGCCAGCTCCACGTCGAAACGGTCCCAGATGACCACGTTCTCTGCGGGAACATCCGCGAGCCTGAGACCGGCCACGATCGCGTCGACCACCGCCGGCTGCGTCGAGAGACCCAGCGTATTGACCTTGATTCCGACGCGATCGCTCGGCTTGAACAGCAGCCGCCATGCTTCCGTCGCGGTGGGTGTATCGGCGACGCGCTGGATCGACGCGTTGAGCATCTTGACGAGCAGGTCTCGGTGCTGGGTGAGTCGACCGCGGGTCAAGATCTCATCCCGCGCGATCGCGACACGTGGTCTGATCGGCTGCTGTAAGGATGGATCGCCGGCGTCCGCTTGGTTCGCGAGTTCGACGGCGGATGCGGTTGATGCGAGAAGGTCTACGCCCCCGGCCAGTCCGGCCATCGCCGCACCTGATCGCGCGAGAAACTGCCGCCGAGTACTGGACATGGACATGGCGAACCCTCCGGGATTACGAACCGCTCAAGGCACTTTCGCCGGCGAGTCGTGCTTCATCTCCGCCTCGCCGAACACCTCCGCCTCAATCGAGTATAGCTGTGCCTCCGGTGTCTTCCAAGCATCGATCGCGAGTCCGGCCTTTCGGCACGTCTGCGCAAGGAACTCTTCGCGCGTCCAACCGCGTCGCGCCGCGACTTGCGGAAGCAGCACGCCGCGCCGCCATCCAAGCGTAATCATGAGGCCGTGTCGCCCGATGATGATCTCGTCAACTTCCTTCACGCGCTTCATCGGCGTGAGATAACTGATCTCGATATCAAGTTGCCCCAGCTCCGCAGCCGTCACCGGGTTGTCCAAGAAACGGCGATCTCCACACGCCGAAATCGCGTTTCGAACGACGGCTTCGTATAATGGGCCGTTGGCCACCATGTTCCCGATGCAGCCGCGAAGTTGCCCCTTGTTCTCCAGGGTCACGAAGCACGCCCCGTCGGCTAGAAGGCCCGGTGACAATCTCGCGGCCTTGACTTGCGCGACACCCTTCCCGGAAAGGTGATGGCCAACCGTCTCTCGAGCCAGCTTCAGAAGTGATGCGCGATCCGACGCCGCCAGCGTGCCCGTTGGACGCGAGAACACGAAGGACTGATACGTCACGCTACTGCTCCAATCGCCGGTCAGGTTCCCCGATGTGTCGAACCCGGCCCGCACGCCGACGGCACCGCCACTCATGGACAGGATCCGCAGCAGAAGCGAGACCGGTCCACGGCCACAGATTGTATCGCCGGTCTGATCGACATGGTTGCGGAAGCCGTCGAAATCGCCGCGGAGCAAAGGTGCAGCCGCTTGATCCGCCAGTTCGGAGAGCTTCCGTGGCAGCTCTTCCGTGAACGGCAGGTATCCGAAACGCTCGCCGTAGTGCGTGAAATCGGTGCTGGCCACAAGCAGCGTCTTGTCGTCGATCCACGGGAGGAGCGCCGAAGCCGCCTTGGCATACGACGCCGCATCCATTCGCCCTACCAAGAGGGGTACCAGTCGAAACGCCTTCAGGCTTCGTTGGAGGAAGGGGAGCTGCAGTTCCAGCGAGTGTTCCCCGACGTCAATCTCCCCTTGCGATGAGAAGAGTGGGTTCTCCAGCAGCGCGTCGCACACCTCGCGATCCAGCGGGATTTCTCCGAGCGGCGTTTGATAGGCCCTCAAGTCCTTGGGCACATCAATGCCGCCGTAGCGAGACGCGTTTCGGTGGCTGAATGCCATCACGATGACGCGCTCGTAGGGATGACCTCGAATACCCCGATACGCGGCCGCAGCCACCGGCGCGCTATAGCGATACCCGGCATGGGGAGAGATCAGTCCGATCGGCTCTTGGGAAGTGCTCGGTGCCGCGGCCTTGTCCAGAAGGCCGTCGAGCTGTTTCGCGAGCGCGTCAGCGTCTTTGGGATACCACCCGCCCGCACAGTAGGCCGGGCGAACCTGGGGCGAATCCTCGAGGGCGTGCCCGCCAACCGCCGGGATCACGCTCAACCCGACACCAAGCCAGAGAGACGAAAAGAGCCGCTGATTCCGCACCCTGTGCACCTCCAAGAGAGACCGTCGACGATAGCGTAGGTAGGGCCCCCGACGTCGGCAAGTCATTGACACCAAACGGCTCTTGGCATGCAATGCCCCGTTGCCCCGGGCGATTAGCTCAGTTGGCTAGAGCGCCTCCCTTACAAGGAGGAGGTCACAGGTTCAAGTCCTGTATCGCCCATCCCCATTCCATCCTGCAGGCCATCGAAGAAGGGCGACCCATCACCTCCGTGGCATGCGGATCTACGACCCTCTCTCAGGATCCTGCCCCCCCACAGCGGTTTTCTGAGCCCGAGGCGGCCGGAGCGTTGGCTGGATCCAACGCCGATCGACGAAGCCGCGACGGCCAGGGGCGGCGGTGAGGATTTATCGGACTAACTGAGTCAACGTACAAGTCCAATTCCCGGCACTCGGTCGGCGAACGTAATCTATGATGGATACTGCACTTACAGAGATTGACTAGATACTACTTGGGGCTCGGCGACGTCGCCCGCGTTGATTCCCTGGAGTAAAAAACTGGTGTCTCGCGCATCTTTTTGTCGTCATTTCGATTGACACTGCCGAGGGGTCCGAGTATATTTGTATAGTGAAAGGTGCAGTGGATGAGAGCTTGACCGACTGACCTTCGGGTCGGCGGCCTTTGTAATAATATATATCGAATCATAGTTCTAGGCTCTGGCCTAGCGGCATCGTATAGCTCCTTCTCTCCTCTCTCTCCGCACACCCGTTGGCGTGTTTGTGTGCGCCGTTCGTTCGTGGCCTTGCGAGGTTTGTCGCCATCGGTGGCGGATCTACGGAATGCCAACGGTCGTTTGGCATGCCCTGCATGCTAGGGTGATCGCTGCTTGCGGCCCTCTTCGGGTCATTGCGGCGAAGCGAACCCCAAAGTTCTCAATATGTGTTTGGCGGCAGGTCCGTGGTGCTGCGTCGTGATGCATCAGGCGTATGCAGGCCTGTCATTTGGATATCGGCGCCGCAGGAGGCGTGGCGGTTGCGACGGGATACGGTCAGACTCTCGACCCTTCCCGCCTGCCGGCGTGCGGGAGCGTACACGGTTAGCATCGTGTCGGAATTTGAGACTGTTCAGGAGATTGAACCATGAAACGAAAATCTAACGCGTTTACCCTCATTGAGCTGTTGGTGGTTATCGCCATTATCGCACTATTGATTTCAATCCTATTGCCGAGCCTCTCTCGTGCGCGAGAGTTGAGCAAGCGTTTGGTCTGTGCGTCGAACATCAAGGGGGTAGGCACATCGGCCAAGATCTACGCGAACGACAACAGCGAAAAGTGGCCCATGCCGCCGTTCAAGCGGGGGGCGATCGACAACGAGGGTATCGACTACCTTAATGACGACAATACCCCCGACGATTGGACGGAAGACGGAACAGGCGCACAAGACACCGGCGAAGTCGGCTGGATGCGCGATGAGGAAACCACGTCGGAAGCAGGGGCTGGTAGCGGAAGCACGTCCGTTTCCGTCACTCGCGCCTTCTGGATGCTTGTCCGTTCCGGGGACGTGACCGTACAGCAGTTCATCTGCCCCAGTAGCGGCGACTCGATCGACGAGACCGAAAACCTCGACCTGTACTACGACTTCTACGGCGTCACCCATATCAGCTATGGGTACCAGGTCCCGTTCGGCCCGCGCGACACGCAGCCGCGCGAGGGCATGGACAACCGCCAGATCATCGCCGCGGACAAGGGTCCTTACTATCTCAACACCGACAGCAACACGACCATTGACTGGAGCGGTGGTGTGGGGACAGTGATCCAGATGACCGATGCGCCGAGGCACTGGCGGAAGTGGAACTCGCAGAACCACGGTGGACGTGGCAACGGCGAAGGACAGAACTGCCTTTATGCGGACGGTCATGCATCGTTCAACCGGACCCCTGCCGTTGGAATTGACCAGGACAACATCTACACGATCATCGACGGAGGTTCTTGGGGAACAGGTGTCGAGGGCGCTGCGCTGATTCACGGGCTCTCGCCCCACTCCGATCCGATACCGTATCCTGGCCAGGATGCCTTCGGTACCGGCGCCGGTTTTCATTCGTCGACCGATACGCTGATCTATCCGTAGCTCACAGCTCCCCTGAGGGGACTGCAGCACGATGTCCAAATAGAGGGACGACGGGTGTTTCACACCCGTCGTCCTTTTTCTTGTTGCCTCGCAGCCAGAACGCCATCAGCGAAGGTTTTCGCTGCGCATCGAGTGAGGCGACCGGTCACCGGGACGAGTCGGCCAAGGCCGACCGCCCGCGGATGGGCTGCCCGCGCGGCGTACTCAGGCGGTCAAGCGGTCAAGCGCCTCACGGTATTTCGCCGCCGTGTTCGCGACGATCTCTTCGGGCAACTCGGGGCCCGGTGGCGTCTTGTCCCACTGCCCGGCGCGAACAAGCGTCGTCAGGTAATTGCGAACGTACTGCTTGTCGAAGCTGTCCTGGTCCCGACCCGCCGCATAGTCATCCAGAGGCCAGAACCGCGAGGAATCCGGTGTCAGAACCTCGTCGATGAGTAGATACTCGTCGCCGCACCTGCCCCATTCGAACTTGGTGTCGGCGATGACCAGTCCCCGCGAGAGCGCGTACTCCGCCGCCCGCACATAGAGCTCGATGCTCTTGTCACGAAGCAGCGACATGCACGCTTCTCCGACCGCCCGACCGGCCTCCTCAAACGAAACGGTCTCGTCGTGGCCTTGCTCGGCCTTGGTCGCCGGGGTGAAGATCGGTTCCGCCAAGCGCTCGCACTGTTTCATTCCCGTCGGCAGAGATATCCCACAGACCGCGCCGGTGCGTTGATAATCGGCCCAGCCCGATCCGGCAAGATACCCTCGGACCACACATTCGATCGGAACGACCTCCGTCTTCCGGCAGCGCATCGTTCGACCTCGCAGCTCGCGGAGGTTGCCCTCCAGCCCGGCGGGAGCCGACGCGTCGATCACCTCGATCAAATGGTGAGCCACCGACGACGAAAAAAAGTCAAACCAGAACCGCGAGATATGCGTCAGCATCGCGCCCTTCCCGGGAATCGGCGTGGGAAGAACGACGTCGTACGCGCTGATCCGATCCGTGGCGACCAGGAGAATCTCGTCGCCCAGATCATACACGTCCCGGACCTTGCCCCGTCTCACAGGGTATCCGTCGAAATGCGTCTGGGTCACGACCGGTGCAGTGTCTGCGGCCATTGCGTTCGCTCCTTCCAAAGATGATTCATCCGACCGATCCGCCCTTATACACGATTCCGATCGGCGGTGGAAAGTGCGCCCCCCCGCCGTGTCTCGGGCGGGCCGATCCGAAAAAGTCACAGTGGACGGCTCGACGCCCGGCCGACAATTTGCCATAATGGGGTCGACGGTCAGAAATGGCACCCATGGTGTGGCGGGACGCGCAGCCTTGACGAACCTCGCCCGCGGGGTGGACTTATATTCGTTATCGTTTTCTAACCCGCTGAAGGCCTCCCATGCTGTCCTTCGCCGTCTACGCCAACGGGGAACTTGCCGAGAAGGTGAATCTGTCCGGCGCCTACGTCGTGGGCACCGACGACGTACCGTTGCGCGCTGAGATCAGCTTCAAAGACGGCGTCATCGCCTGCAAGAAGCACACGGCCGGTCCGGCGGGTCTCGTTCTGCTCTGGGAGGTCGCCGGCGTCGGGACGCTTCTGCTCGACACCATCCGCCTCCCCGAACGAGACAAGCCCTACACGCTTCAGGTCGAGATGGCCCGGGCGCGCCTGACGCGTTTGGCGTTCAAACTCGAAGACTGGGGCCTGCTCGACTTCGCGGGCATCGAGTCGATCATCGAGACCCTCCAGCGAGCCCGCGAGACGCTGATCCATGCCCTGCAGGCAGACACGCCCGCCGAGGCAGCCGCCATCGGCGAAGAGGCGCTCATTCTCGCCGTTCAGGCCAGCGAAGAACTCTCGCACTACCACGCCGAGGTGCTGCTCGCGAGACGCCGTCAGGTCGGCGCTTTCGGCCGGCGCGTCTTTGGGTGCAGCGTGGCGCTGGACACGCCCAACGAGGCCCTGCGCCAGCGATTGGCACCCGCCTTCGATTTCGTCACCGTACCCATCGCCTGGCGCGACATCGAACCGCGCGAGCAAGTCTTCCAATGGAAGCCGCTCGACACCTGGGTCGAGCTGATGGCCAGACACCAGGTCCCGCTGAAAGGATCAACGCTGCTCTCCTTCAGCGAGAAGCACGTCCCCGACTGGCTTTACATCTGGGAGCACGACTTCGACACCATTCGCGACCTCGCCTTTGAATACGCGCGTCGCGTCATCAATCGCTACGGCCAGTACATTCAATCCTGGGATGTCATCAGCGGCATCCACGCCAACAACTGCTTCACCTTCAACTTCGAGCAATTGATGGAACTGACGCGGATGGCAGCCAGTCTCACCAAGCAGCTCGCGCCGCGCAGTGTCGCCATTGTCGATCTTGTCGCGCCCTGGGGCGAGTACTACGCCCGCAATCAGCGGACGATTCCCCCACTGCTCTACGCCGACATGGTCGTCCAGAGCGGCGTTCCGTTCGATGCCTTTGGTCTGCAGTTCCGCTTCGGACCCGGTGCAGACGGCATGTATCTGCGCGACATGTTTCAGATCTCGTCCCTGCTCGACCTGTTCGCCAAACTCGGCAAACCCCTCCATATCACCGCGCTGCAAGTACCGTCCGATACAGCGCACAAGGACGGGGAGCCGGAGGTCGGCGGCGGTATGTGGCGGCAACCGTGGAACGAAGAGATTCAGTCCCAATGGGTCGCCCAGTTCCTCGAGGTCGCGTTGAGCAAGCCTTTTGTCGAATCGATATCCTGGCATGGCCTGATTGACAACGGTGAAGCACCCCTGCCCAGCGGAGGCCTGCTCCACACCAGTCTCAAGCCAAAGGCCGCCTATGAGCGATTCGTCAAGACGAGATCGGAAATACTTGGCGACTCGCAAATGTCAAAGACATGACACTCGTTTCTTCGAACCCGACGCCACCCACAGCACACGCCGCCTCCACCGACAACACCCTCGTCATCCTCCTGGCCTTGTGGCCCGTGATGGGTATCCTCGCTGGCGTAACGGTGCGGACGGGCGGATCTCCGGCCGACGTCGCCCGAATGCGCAATGCCGTCGACCCCAACGTCGCCCCCTGGTGGGAGTTGGCCGTCCTCCCTCGCATCGGACCGAGCACCGCTCGCGCGATCATCGATCAACGAAACGCCGCGCGCCAACCGCAGAGAGCAGGCTCGCGCACGCGGACCTACGAGAGTGCCGACGACCTGACGCGGGTTCGGGGGATCGGTCCGAAAACCATTGAGCGTATCGCGCCGTATCTCGCCCTCGACCATCGATGACACGGCGTGTCACTTATGTCCCCGACTCGCCGCGGCGCACACCGTGCAACAACCGCTCCCGGTCGCCTTCCGCCAGTCGCTGAACGCACGCGCGGAGCGCGTCGTGAAGGTCATCGCCCGTCAGGTCGAGCAGGCCGCTGATCATTCGACCCCGCTGGGTGGGCTCTGCACCGCGGAATCGCGTGACGAAAGCATCCGCCCCGGTGATCGCCAGGGCCCGATCCAGTGAGGGGTCCACGCACCGGCCTACGCCGCGCGGGTGATGGCGCGCGCGCTGCCTGAGCTGCTCGAACTCGGGGTCGGCGCAAAGGCGTTCGCGAACCGCCACTGTCAACTGCTTGTCACAGTCGGCCACCCGCGCGTATGAAGAACTCGTCTGCCGTGCAATCTGACGCAAGGCCGTGCGGGATTCGTCGCTGGGGATCAGGAAGCGGTCTTCCACCAGCGTGCGGACGAGCTGCTCTCGGTCTCCGCGTCGACTGGCGCCGCCGGCCACCTCGCCCTGCGCCTGTCGCAGCGCTCGCTCGTATTTGCCACGCAGGCGATCACCCACCGTTTCGTGGGATGGCGATCCTGGATCATGCCGGCGACGATCGGCCAGGCGCCGGGTCTGCAGGTCGCTCATCGAGTGGACGCGCGGCTGCGAGACCGTACCCTCGGAATCGACATCACCCTTCGCGGTGCGCTTGCGCTGCGCCGGCGTGCGAATCAGATGGAACTTGGTGTGCAGTGCCCGGCTGACGGCGCCGTGGATCCGCGGCAGGGCAAAGGCCGCAAACGGAATCGAAGATTGTTCGGGATAGGTTGCGGCGGCCTGGATCAGACCCAGACAACCCTCCTGGAACAGATCCTCGCGTTCGCGATCTCGCATTGGCACGTTCAGGGCTCCGACCGACCGTCGCAGATGAACCGCGACCAAGCCGAGGTTGTCGTGGACCCGTCGGCGCTGGCCTGGAGAGAGCGGTTGTCGAACTGACTGCACCGAATCTGACACTGTCGACACGGAAGGCCCCCCCCTCTGCGAAATGTAACCAGCGTCGCCATCGACGCTCTGCGGCGTCTGCCCCGGCGCACTCGCGACGGAAAAACGTCGCACCCCTGCGGATCGCACCGCGCCTGCGGCGATCCGCGACTACCCTAATATACACCAAACATCCGTCGATTGTCAAGGGCGGATTCCAGAAAGACAACCGGCATCTGAGTGTGGGGTGCGCGGGTCGCAATTGGAATGTCGCCCGCTTCCTTACGGGCGCGGCTCGGTTGCGGGCGGGGCGGGCTTTTTCCGCTTCCTTACGGGCGCGGCTCGGTTACGGGTGCGGCTCGGTTGCGGGGCGGCGGGCTTTTTCCGCTTCCTTACGGGCGCGGCTCGGTTACGGGCGCGGCTCGGTTGCGGGGCGGCGGGCTTTTTCCGCTTCCTTACGGGCGCGGCTCGGTTGCGGGGCGGCTCGGTTACGGGGCGGGACGCGGGATCGAGCTTTTCCCGCTTCCTTACGGGCGCGGCTCAGTTGCGGGCGCGGCGGGCTTTTCCCGCTTCCTTACGGGCGCGGCTCAGTTGCGGGCGCGGCTCAGTTGCGGGCGCGGCTCAGTTGCGGGCGCGGCGCGGGTCGGTTGCGGGGGCGGGTCGGTTGCGCCCGATAATTCCCCGCGCGTTCGGGAAGAAGCCGGACCCTCGTTCTATAGATTTCTGAACTTAACGACCATGCGGTTCCGGTCGATTCAACACCTGTGGAGGCGTCCTTGGTCGACCTGTGCCGCCTGCCTTTTGGGTTGCGTAACTCCTGCCGAGCGACGTCGCGATCGCCTTTGCGCCTGTCACCCGCGACGGACTCCGGGCGACGCGAGTCTTGTCGCAGACGACGTTTCGCCCGATCACGGGTGCGCAGCGGGTGGCCGCAGCCTGCGACGAGACGAGGTGCATCGGTGCCGCCGGCCAACGCCAGGCTCGGCGCGTGATCCGGCCGGAGCATCGGCCCGATGAAGGAGGGCCGGAAACATCTGACGTAACCGAGGTCTGCCCATGAGGGTATCGCACAAACTTCTCCTGGCGGCGGCGCTGCCGGTGACGTTGATTTTCGGGGTGGCCTTCTACGCCGCGGACGCCAGTCAAGCCAGTCTTCGTGAGGCCATCGAGCAGGCGTACGCGGCGCGTGCCAAGGCCATCCTGGACGAGATCAATCGGGTGATGCACACTCGAATCGCCGAGTGGAAGGCGTACGCCCACAGTCCGCTGGTGCAGCGCACGCTTCATGATTCCAATCTCGAGTTCGAGCACCTCGAGAACCGCCAACACCACATCGACGAGCAGGACCGCGCGTGGCGCGCCGCACCGTCCGAGACGCCGACGCCACTCATGACACGCTTGATGAACAACGCGTTGGCGACGGACATGCGCATCCGTCTGGACGTTCTCGCTCGCGAGAACGGATTCTCGGTCTTCGGTGAAGCGTTCGTTACCAATCGCTACGGGGCCAACGTCGCACAGACGGATCGGACGTCGGACTATCGCCAGGACGATGAAGATTGGTGGACGTTGGCCCATCGCGACGGTCTGTATGTCGGCAATGTAGGATTCGACGACAGCGCAAGCGTGTTCTCGACGGATCTCTGCATTCGAATTGATGACGATCGCGGTGCCCCGCTGGGCGTTCTCAAGGCCGTGCTGAATATCCAAGAGGTGCTCAACATCGTCAACACGCGCGCGGGGGGAGGCAACACGGATCGAATTGATCGACTCGCCCTGTTCACCGAAGACAAGCGAATCATCCGGTGCTCTGGAGAGACTTCTGAGGCATTCCTCTCCGACGGTTCGCGCTATTTCAGCGACGTAACGTTTCCCGCGCAGGATGATGTCTACACGACGGAGCGCTTCGACGATGTGAGGGGGCACGAACATGTGTCGGTGTACGCCAAATCCCAGGGATTTGGCGAGTTCCGGGGTCTGGGCTGGATCCTGCTTCTCGAATCCGATGCCGCTGCCGTCTTCCATCCTGTCGGCAGACTCCGAACACGGATTCTCTTGACGGCGTTCGGCGCTGCGATTCTCGCGCTCGGTCTGGGGGGCACGGTTGCGACGTCGTTGTCTCGGCGTGTCCGACGGCTGGTGGATGCGAACACTGCGCTCGGGGCGGGGCACCTGGATGCCCGCGTCAGTGCCCGGGGCGCGGATGAACTGGCACGACTGGGCGATTCCTTCAACCGCATGGCGCGTGAGCTGCAGCGAACCGCTCGAGATCACCAGGAGCAAACGCGCACGGTCGAAGAGAAGAACCGCCTGCTCGCACAGGAAATCGTCGAACGCAAGGGTGCAGAGGAGAGACTCGCAAGACAAACCGGCGTGCTGAGGGCGATCAACGATGTCTTTCAGGAGGCGCTGACGTGTGAAAGCGAAGAGGAGTTGGGAAAGCGGTGTCTGTCCGTCGCGGAGAGGCTGACCGGCAGCAAGTTCGGATACCTCGGCGAACTGAACGAATCCGGTCTGTTGGACGACATCGCCATCAGCAATCCGGGATGGGATGCCTGCACGATTCCCGTTACGGATGCAAGGCGATATGTCACCAACATGCCGATCCGAGGGATCGATCGTTCAGCGATCACAGAGGGGAAGTCACGAATCGTCAACGAGGATCAGATCGCGACGCATCCGGACCGGGTCGGGCTCCCCGAGGGTCATCCCGAAATCACCGCTTTCCTGGGCGTTCCGTTGAGGCATGAAGGCAACGTCATCGGCCTCATCGGCCTAGCCACCAAAGAGGGAGGGTACGAGCTCGCCGATCAGGTG
>JAJDDV010000168.1 GCA_029260135.1 Phycisphaerae bacterium
GCCGCTTTCCCCGAACACGCCACCTTGCTGAGCCTCTGACGCTCATCCGCGCTCAAGCGGATGATGTACTTCTTGTACCGAATAGCCATGACGATCCTCCATGATCTGATGACTCGACATCCATACCATGGAAAGATCGGAATAACGAACCAAAAACCCGCACGTTTTCGTGTGGCTATGCACTAGGTTATCTCGGTGGGCAAGTCGCTCCAGGGAGTGCCCGTCGCTTCGTTCGCACAACTGTAACCATGCTCTGGCACCTGGATCAGATTCACCAAGATCCAGCGCCTTTAGGACTTCTTCAATCTCGCGCTTGTGATTCGACTGGCTCGGACTGCTCGTTTTGGAGGATCCGCCGATTCCCTTAAGCACGGCGCGAATCGCGCTTTCGACCTCGCGAAGCAGGTGTCCAACGAGGTGCGACGTAGTGGCAAGCGGGAGCTGTCGTTGCATCAGCAGGCACGCGTCCCGAAAGAACGCAGCTGGACCGGGGCCAATCAGGAGCAAACGCCGGCGAATGCGCTCCTGTCGTTCGTCCAGCCGAAGTGGCGAGAGCATCATTTCAGGCTGTTGCGGCAACTCGTCCATGCACGAAGTGTCCCAGCCAGCTGCCCACGCGGCAAGTCGTGAGTCGATATTGACCTGCCAGGAAACGAAGTATTCGAACGCCTGAACAAGCCCACGCCCAACGTGTGCGTGGGTCTCGCTACGCACCGCGTGAGGACGAACAAGTCGAGCTGATTCCGATGCCGGTCCGTACCTGACGGACTACATCCGGGCTGCAGTCTTGGACCGGTCAAGGCATGGATTCACCCCGCGTGCCCTTTGCCGGGAGTGCGATATTTCCGAGCCGACGTTGTCAACGTTCCAATCCGGCCATCGCGGGGAAAACGCCGAGACGCTGTGTCGAATCTGTTGGGCATTGCGACTGAGACTGCACTGGCCGGACGGTACGGCGGTGACGGTGCCCTAGCTGCGGCGCGAGGCGAAGTACAAGACCGAACGGATCTGGACTCACGCTTAATGCGGCGCGAGTGCAGTGGAAAGCACATTCGTGTGCGTTCAGATTCCCAAGCCGTAGCCCTGAGGCACGGGGGAGGGTGTCGCTTGGCGTTGGCAAGAATGCGGAGCGATGTTCTTCGCGCGTCGAATGAACCGCCGGTACCGATGGTTCAAGAGCGCCCTGCGGCAGTTCCCGTCCGCGACATGCTCGGTAACCAGTCCCGCGTCCACCGCGAACGCCCGAACCGAGGCGCAATTGGCTGGGTCCAAGATCCACCTTTCTTCCAACAGAATGGCGCGTTCGACGCGTTCCTCGGCCAAGTCTGAGAGTAGCTCAACGACGCTTGGCGCCGACGATGACTTTAGGATGTAGCCTCCAGACCATCTTGCTTCCCGTACTTTTCGGAGTGGCTGCAGGATGGCGAATTGAGACATGTTCGAAGCGGTCGCCACGACAATTCGACAACTGACATCCACGCAGACCATTCTGGCGGCGTCCTGACCAAAGTGCTCTTGGACATTCTGTACACAATCCTCCAAAGGGTTTAGGACGCCTCTTGCACGGCTATACCCTAAGGTCGCGAGTCGAGCGAACATCCCCTCCTCCCAGGGATCATGAAACACGACTACGATTTCCGCGTTCGGCGACTGCTCGCGTAGCTGGCAGAGAAACAAAGCAGATCGCGAGAAAAGGCCGTAGAACCTGCTTCCGGCGAAGATCACGCGTTTCAGATCTTTATGCTGAAGCAGTTGTTGAGCTATTCGCTCATCACCGTTTTCTCCTCTAAATATCTCGTCGTCGATGATCTTCGCGGCATGCAGAAGGTCCCTCAGGGCTGGGTGAAACCGCGAGCGAAATCGATGGTGGTAGTAGAGATCGACGCCAAGCGCGACGATGACGAAAAGTACTGCGCCCAATACTACTACCGGACGTACTTCAGTTGAACTGAGTAGGCGGCCTGCAACGTCCAGATAGTGCCAAGTGGTCGCGGAAGCGCTGTCCGCCAACGTTTGCCCCTGATGTGCGTGGGACGAGATGACAACAAGCGAGGCGAACCAGACTGCCGCCAGAATTGTGAATACTGACAACGGGAGCTTGACGCGGCGCCACGCAATATGTCGCACCGTCTTGAAGAACAGTATCCATCGCCACTCGAGGCCAACAAGAAGGCGAACGCCAAAGGCAACGAGAACGAAGATCCCAGCGAATGCCGCTGCTTGAACGACGATGAAAGCGACAATCGCCTCCAGGCTAGTGATCTCAAACCTGTCGATCAAGGCGCCAGCTACGGTCCCGCCGCAGCCGGCGCCGACCGGACCGAGGATGACAACTAGCATGCGGTTCGAGAACTTCCCTGATCGTTCTGTATCGACTGGTTGCACCGATTTCCCCGATGTCTTGAGGAACGGTCGCTTGGCTACAGTTTGTATTGACGGGTGCTGCGATCGCGTCGCTTCTCACTTGAGCGCATGAACAGCGCTAGGATCTGAGACCCCGCAACAAGTGTTACGAGCGGCGAAAGCCACAGCGTTACGGTGAGTAGTACTTTCACTTCCATCCATCTGTCTCCGCAACGGACTGTGGTGCCATGCGCCCCGTCCCAGTTTGCAGAGACTCTTAACGAACTTGCGCGTGTTTGTCAACTGTCTTCATCGGTTCAGGCTCTCTGGACCTGAATTAGCAGGACAACGTCAATTCAACTCCGGATCGCGGCGATCCCCTAGGGCGGCTCGCGATCGCGGATCCTCACGATGTCACATTAGGCCCGGTTTGGTGAGGCTCACGAGGGACGGACCCAGGATACCGTTTTTCGTCGACGTAGCCCTCTTATCCGAGACTTTCCGTTTTATCGTCTTTTGACTGACGCTCTCGGCCCAACCTGCGACGGAACTGAGGCCGGGTATTCGATCCATCGCTCTCCGTAGGTTTACGCCATTCTTGCGCTATTCTTCCACGTTCTCGGTTAGTGCGTTAAAGTCACAGTTTGCCATGAGCCTCCGCTGCCTGCGGTGCAACGTGCCGTCGCCACAGCTCCATTCTACCGCGTAAGAACGGTCGGCAGAACAAGTGCTCAACCTCGGTAGCACCGGCTGACATATGGAATTGCCGCAGAAGTGCGCCAGGGCGAAGAGATGAAACCGCGCCTGGTCGTCCGTGAAGTGTCGGCACGATGACCGCGTCCGGTTGACCGCGTATTTGCCTTCCTTGATCCATCGCTCCGTCTTCCCGCCGCAGATATCCCCAAGCGAGACGAACGCAACCGCGTCGTCGACATTCACGCGCTCCGAGTGACGTTCGGCACTCACCTCAGCGCCGCGGGCGTTCCGCTTCGCACGGCCCAAGCTGCCATGCGTCACTCCAAGCCCGAACTCACCGCGAACATCTACACCGATCCCAAGCTGCTCGATGTAGCCGGTGCGATCGCAGCCCTTCCCGCGCTTGCACTCCCAACCGAATCCACGTCCTCGAATGCGATATCAACGGGTGACGGTTCTCACGCGCGCCGCGCATTCCCCTGATTCGCATGCCACGACGACGCTGACTCTACCTACAGTTCGCGCATTGTGCGGGCTTCGTTGAGAGGGTTTCGTTGCCGACAAACTCCTGGCATCGAGTCTACCTTGCACTAAACCTTGCACGTACGCGCGTCCATGGCCGTCCATTTTGGTCACCTGCTGGCAAAACGGGCGATGCGGGGAGGGGTCGGAAAGCGCTCGGCGGGATCGTCGTAAGTCGCACCCACGTCAAAGGAAAGGCGCCGCTGTCACGGCTGGACAACGGCCGTCAAGAAAAGCGGGTGATCGGATTCGAACCGACGACATTCACGTTGGCAACGTGTAAGCCTACCCAAGCTAACCAACGAACTGACAACGACTTAGCGATTGGCGCCGCACCCGCGCGCAGCGCATTCTCAGCGCGCACAACACACGAGACAGCCGATTCAGTCGATTCCGTGCCATCTTCAAGCCGAGAGCTGGACGCACTGATCGCGGCGTGGCCGAAGCTGCCGGAAGCGGTACGGGCGGGGATCGTGGCCATGGTGCGGGCGTCGGTGGAGTCGCAAACATCGGAAGGGAACAAACCATGAGCGCGGAACCAGCAACTACCGACGCTACAGAATGTTACACGACGCTACAGACGCTGTCGGCACGGAAAGAGCGGGCAATAGGCGCCTTGGTGATCGGCATGACCGATGCCGAAGCGGCAGAGAAGGCTGGCGTCCATCGAGTAACGGTGACTCGCTGGCGGTTGTATGACGATGCATTCCGGGCAGCTCTTACCGATCGTCTGTCCGGCTTATGGGAGACGTGCCTGTTCCATCTTCGCGCCTTGGTGCCGCAGGCAATCGGCACGATTCAATACGTCATGGAGTGCGGGGACGACCGCGTTCGCCTTCAAGCCGCGTTGGGGCTGATGAAGCTGCTGGCTCGATTCCACGTGCCCACCGATCGCGGACCCGTGCGCGAATTCGACGACTTGCTGCCCGAAGAAGAGGACGAGCTACGGGCCGAGAGTCGCGTCCAACCGGCGCCGAAGCTGGTGCCTTGAACCAATGCCGCGGCGATGCTCCGTTGGGAGGAGGGGGTGTTCAATCGCTGCAACCTGTACGCTGAGGACCGAGTCGACAGGCAGCCTTTTTTTCTGCCAAAACAATGCGAAGTCGCCATGAGACGGATCCGAACGCCCGAAAAAGCCGAAGCCCTACGGAAACGCGGGTCCCGCTACGCACCGCGTGAAGGTGAAGAGGTAAAGTTGATTCCGATGGAGGGGCCGTATCTGACGGACTTCATCCGCGCGGCCGTCCTGGAGAGTGCAAGACACGGCATGTCACCGCGTGAGCTGTGCAACGAGTGCGATATCAGCGAACCGACGCTGAGCACGTTTCTTTCTGGGAAACGCGGCGCCAGCGCCGAAACGCTGAATCGCATCGTTTGGGCGTTGGGTTTGAGGGTCGCTTGGCCGGAGGGGAGCACCGTGCGGATCCCGAAAGGCACGTAACCACCGAGCGGCGGGAGATCGCCCCCAGGTCCCGTCCGCCCGGGGGCCACAGCGTTCGGATTGCAGCTCTGGCGTGGCAGCCACCTTCACTGTAATATTTACGGCAATGCTTGATTGCCGTCTGCCTGGTGTTCACTTTTGATGCGCGCAGAATCTTGAACTGACAGGCGGTTTTTGAGTAGTATAGAGGGGTTGGTCACTTGATGCGCGTGTGCCAGCGTGGCAACGCGCCGAGTGGCGCCTGGGTAGGGGAAGCCGTGGTGCAAGTCCGTCGCGCCGTAAACCGGCACCGTGGTCGCATGGTAGCCTGCACTCAAGACCTGGGAAAAGACTCGGTCGTTTGCCGGGGATTGCCGATAGAGACGTTGTCGGGTGGTTAGATTCTGCTTGACGCGGCTGTCGCTTTGCGCTATTAACGTGCTCACACGTGTTGATGACGCGAAGTGGCGGTCAGGGCGAGGTGAGCCAGATGTGTGACCTTGAGACTGCGAATGAGTTGCACGAGGCGGTTCAGCCACATCTCGACGGTTGGGCACTCAAAGTTCCGGAAGGCGCTGTCCTAGCGTACAGAAGTGAGGAGCGCAACCGGGTGACTGTGTGCCGGTCCTACAGCGCAGCTCTCAAGAACCAGAACGCCCTCAGTTCAGATGAGCGGCGTGGTTCGATTATCATCTCACTGACCGATCAAGTTATGATGCTATAGGCGCTACGCCCGCGCCGAGGCCGCTGCTTCACTGCTTCCGAGAACGGGTGCGAAACCTGTGTAGCGGGAAGACAATGAATGGCGGTTATAGCTCTCCAACCGACACAGCGAAAGAGAATCGAGATCGAACTTGCGCTCGAGTACAAGGGGCAAGACTTCCATCGGCCGGTTCCGTTCGTAGTTGATACTGCGGCGGAGCGCACCTTTATTGTGCCGACGTGGCAGCGCCAGCTCGAAAAGCAATTCGGTCGCCTAACGACGATTCCGCTAGAGTCGCCTGCAGTTACTTTGCTGGGCACGCTCCATTTCAGAGCCGTAGAGTCGCTTTGCCTCACTGCTCGTTGCTGCGATGGGTGTAGCACTGTGTTGAATGGGCAAGGGAAATGGGCATGTGTTGCCAATGCAGGGTTCTTCAAACGCCGCGCACTCCGTAAGGTACCAGTGAACATCCTCGGGCGCGATATTCTGAGCAACTGGATATTCTACTACAACGCGCACTGGAAGCCCACTCCAACGATGTTTCTTCTCAGCCGGGACCAGCCTTTGGATTCGTGGCTCCAAGGCCAGTCTGCAACTAGCCGTTATTACAGCGGCAGACCCCGACCGACCATCGATAACTGTGATATTCTTTTCGAATAGTGGTCCGTCGAGTTCGTGAATTTGGTGTCGGCTGGGCGACTGCCTGCAAGTAGTCCGACGCACCGACAGATTCACATTCTGATGCTACTGGGGCATATCTCAGTCTATGGGGCCGTGGGTGGGCAATGTCAGGGCTCCAGCTTGCGGATACGCGTTGTGGCGGCACGGCGGAGATCCCTGGCCAGCAATAGACGGACGCGATGCGACGCCGTATCCTTCCCTGCATGGCCCAGCAGCTCACACCCGCACAATTCGTCGCCAAGTGGTCCCGAGCGGAGCTGTCCGAGCGCGCCGCCAGCCAAGAGCACTTCATCGACCTTTGCCGCTTACTGGGCCAGCCGACCCCGGCAGAGCACGACGCCACCGGCGCCGAGTACACCTTCGAGAAAGGTGTCACCCCAACCGGCGGGGCGTCCCGCGGCTCCGCGGGGGAGCGCGGCTTTGCTGACGTTTGGTGGTGCGGGAAGTTCGGCTGGGAATACAAGCGCAAGGGCAAATACAAAGACCTGACCGAAGCCTATCGCCAGCTCTGCCAATACCGCGAAGCGCTCGAGAATCCTCCGCTACTCATCGTCAGCGACATCACCCACACCGAGATTCACACGAACTTCACCGGCACCGTCAAGGCCGTCCACACCATCGAGCTGGACCAACTCGCCGAGCCCGAGTCGCTGGACCTGCTGCGCCGCGTCTTCACCGAGCCCGAGTCGTTCAAGCCGACCGTCACCCCAGAAACCGTTACGCGCGAGATCGCCGAGCGGTTCGGCGCCCTGGCCCGCTCGCTCCGTAAGTTCGACCACGACGCCCACACCGTCGCGCACTTCCTCATGAAGTGTATGTTCTGCCTGTTCGCCGAAGACGTGGGTTTGCTGCCTGGCAAACTGTTCGAGCGCCTGCTCGAAAGCCGCAAGAACGACCCGCAGAAACTCGCCGAAGGGATGACCGAGCTGTTCCTCAAGATGAAGGACGGTGGCAGTTTCGGCGTCGCTGACGTCCCCCACTTCAACGGCGGCTTGTTTGACGACGCACCCGCTCTTCGCCTGACCGCAGCCGACGTTGAAACGCTCCAGGTCGCCGCGAAGTCCGACTGGGGCAGTGTGGAGCCAGCCGTCTTCGGCACGCTGTTCGAGCGATCGCTCGACCCCAACACGCGAGCCCAGATCGGCGCCCACTATACCAGCCGCGACGACATCATGCTGGTCGTCGAGCCGGTCATCATGGCCCCGCTTCGTCGCGAGTGGGAAGAGATCCAGGCCGAAATGGAAAGGCAGCTCACCCGACGGCGCAAGGGTAAAGGCGAGACGAAGCGCAAGGCCGACACGGCGATAGAGGACGCGCTGCGGGGGTTTGTACATCGACTCTCGACGATTCGCACACTCGATCCGGCCTGTGGATCCGGGAACTTCCTCTACGTGGCGATTCAACAGCTCTTGGCGCTCGAAAAAGAGGTTATTACCAAAGGTGCCCAGGGTGAAATCGCGGTGGCGCTGTTCCCCCAAGTTCGCCCGACGCAGCTATTCGGAATCGAGATCAATCAGTACGCCGCGGAGTTGGCGCAAGTCGTAATCTGGATCGGCTACCTTCAGTGGATGCGCGACAATGGCTTCATCGCGCCGCGCGATCCGATCCTGGAACCGTTGCAGACCATCGAATGCCGCGACGCGATCCTTGACCTGTCGGACCCCGAAGGCCCCAAACCCGCCGCTTGGCCCGAGGCGGACTTCATCATTGGGAACCCTCCGTTTCTTGGCTCGAAGCTGTTCAGGCAGCAAGGTTTCGACGACACCTACATCGAGGCGATGTTTTCGGCATTCGATATCCCCAACCCATCCGACCTATGTTGTTACTGGTTCGAGCTGGCTCGACAAGTAATCGAGCGTAAACCGGACACGCGGGCTGGCCTACTTGCGACGCAAGGAATTCGCGGTGGGGCGAATCGCACAGTGCTGCAGCGCATCAAGGAATCTGGCGACGTCTTTTCGGCTTGGTCTGACCGAAAGTGGATTCTCGACGGTGCTGCGGTGCATGTCTCCATCATCGGGTTCGATGCAGGGTGCGACACCGTGCGTCTACTCAACGGCTGCACGGTTGATCGGATTAACGCCGACCTTACGACCGACGTTGACGCAACTACTGCTGGAGAACTCGAAGGCAACCTAGACCTCGTATACATGGGTGATACCAAGGGTGGATCGTTTGACATTGACTGGAACACT
>JAJDDV010000169.1 GCA_029260135.1 Phycisphaerae bacterium
GACCTTGCCGTCGACGTCTACTCGATCGCGGAGGCCGAAGCGGAACTCACCCGGGCCGTCGATTTCGCCGGCGCGCAGGCCGTGGACGCAGCGATCTGGTCTGTAGCCACACGTGAATCCGTTCGAGCCGTGATGGGTCTGGGCCAGGAGGGCCCGAACACCGTCGCAACGATGGCCGGAGGCGACGGCGGCGGCGATCCACAGCCCGTATGTTGCCTCGTCACAGATCCGTGCTGTGAGGCGCCGAGGTACGGTGTCGGCGTGTCGAAACCTCCGGGTCCCTCCGGCCGGGCGGAACCGAACACCGTCATCCTCGCAGCCATACAGGCCGTTGAATGCTGCCCCTTCGGAGGAGGCGGAAGTCGTCCGCATCCACCCTGTTATGGTTCGACGGACCCGTGCTGCGGAAGCTCGGACCCGTGCTGCGGGAGCTCGGACCCCTGCTGCGGGAGCCCCGACCCCTGCTGTGGGAACGGGAACCCCTGCTGCGGGAATCCGAATCGATGCTGCGGTTCAACCAATCCCTGCTGTGGCGACCCCGACCCCTGCTGCAACGTCAACGATCCGTGCTGTGGCGATCCGAACCGCTGCTGCAACACCGACAATCCCTGCTGTAACGACCCCGACCCATGCTGCAACGCCTCGGACCCCTGCTGCGGAAATCCGGACCGGTGCTGCAATCCGGACAACCCCTGCTGCGGGAGTACCGATCCCTGCTGTAATCAGAGCGATCCGTGTTGCGGCAGCACGGATCCCTGCTGCAATTCGGACAACCCGTGTTGTGGCGATCCCGACCCGCTCTGCTGCACGGGCCATCCCTGCTGCGGCGTCACAGACCCCTGCGATCCGCTCTGTGGGGATCCGTGTCTATGCATGACCTGCTACGACGGCGATCCATGCACCAGCGACTCCTGCGAGAATGGCGACTGCGTCTTTGGCGAACCGGTTGGGGTCGTGTGTGGACCGAACTGTTGCACGGGCGAAGACAGCGTCTGTTGTACCGATGATCGCTGCTGCCCTTCGCAGGGCGTCTGTTGTTACACCCCCAACCACTGCTGTCAGAGCGGGGAAGTATGCTGCGAAACCGATTGCTGTTCGCCCGGCGAGACATGCTGCAACGGGATATGTGGCCTCGAAGGTGCTTGTTGCTTTTTCGACACCGGGTTGTGTTCAGAATTGACCTCCGCGTGCTGCGCCGACCAGGGCGGAACGTATCAGGGTGACGGTACAACCTGTACACCCGACGACCTCTGCATGCCACAATGTGAGAACTGTCACACGGTGAATATGACCTACTTCGAGTGCGGGCATTACACTCCAGATCCGGCGGAACCATGCGATCAAACGCACTGCATTCAGAACATCATGACAACGGCATCCTGCGACTCTTTCCCGAACCGTTTGGGGCCACCCAAATGCGATGCACGGGACACAGGCGTGGCGGGGCAAGTCGTCCAGAACCTCTACTTCTTTCCGATTCCGATGAGCTGCAATACCAGTGCCCCAGGAGGTTATCATCCGTGGACGACGACCATTCAGGGTTGCGGAACGACATGCATCGAGACAATACACCGCGTTCGGTGCGACGCCCCCAGCTCTTGCGCGGGAGGAGTGCTGGTCCAACAGGTCCTGCGCGACACGATATTCGCCTGCGGGTGCCCCTGAGGCTGAGCGCGTGTGGATTCCGAGGTTGACAGAGGATAGTGTACCACGTGCGGACAATGTGGAAGGAGTGATCTGATGACCAAGAGCGCCTTACTGTGGACGATTGCGGGCTTGACGATCTTCGCTTGCTCCTGGGCAGCCCGCGCCATCGGGCAAGAGCCCACGGAGGCACAATCCACGCTCGCCCATCTGCATAGGAAGAGCCTGAGCACGTACACGCTGGAAGTGGAAGTGAATCTCCCGGTGAACCTTATGATGTCGGGGCAGGGTCGCGCGACTCATGTCATGCGCATTACGGTCGGGAACGATGCTACCGCGATCGTTTGGAAAGCGTCGGACCTGCCGCCCCCGACGTATTATCCACCCGATACGGGAAAGTCTCACGCAATGGACTACGACGCGAAAGGCAACCTCAAGCTGGCGATGTGGTCACAAGGCGCTGCCCTTCGCAGTCAAGCCATCCATGTTGAGTACTCCGAAAGCATCGGACTTCTCGTTGCGCCCGATGGTGCTGTCCTGCGCCGGACGGATGGCGGCATGTTGAATCGTCGCAACCCGGCAGACTCAAACACGGTCAACCTGAATCTTCTGCGCCGCATCCTTTGGGCGCTCGGGCGCCCGCCGACGGATGGGATAGGTGACCTGAGGTCCGGGGATGTGAAGGCGAATGGAACTCATCAACTGCGCACGGACGGCTGGTGGTCACCTGGCTACGGCGCCGGCGCGATTTGTGAGCTGTGGATCGACCCGGGTAACGGCTACCTTGTACGCCAAGCGAGCTTCGGCGCCGAAGGTGAGGCGCCCCGTGCCGAGTGTCGAAGCGAGGGCGTTCGTCGTTTCGGCCACGTGGTCTTAGCCGAGCGAGGCGAATTCACTCTTCATCCCATCGAGACTGTTAAGGTTCGCCTACTCTCGTTTTCGCCGGACCTGGATCCCGACCTGATCGTGGAGGCCCGGAAGGTCATCGCCAGATCCCGCACCCGCACGGTACAGGTCATGGACTACCGCGAAGACCCGGCAGCCCCCAAAGCCCGCGTTGTACCAGCCGGAAAGCTGGGAAACGATGACTGACGGGGTGACCCGTCTCGTTTATGTCGTATTCCCTATCGATCTATCGACGAAGTCACAGTTCATGGCAAGAAGAGCAACATCGCTGGGATGATTACCTATACAGGCGAGCTATCGAGAAGAGCTGTTGACCTCGATAAGGGAAGGGAGGCACGACGAGATTATGCCGTTCGACAAGGTTCACTTCCTCGTGTCCGACACGCTTCCGCAGTACGTGGTGTTCAGGGTGTGGGCGCCGGATCCGAAGGCCAAGAGTTGGGCGAGTCGCCCACCCTTGTTCCGTGCTGACTGAAGGTATCCTACGCTCCTTCGGACTGCTGCGGCGAGATTTGCTGTGGCGCGGGTGAATCCTGCTGCGACGGCGGCCGAGACTTGCTGCGAACCCGTTCAGCCGCCGGTGTCGGATCCGCATACATACTATGAATACAGCGTGAATTCCAGCTTGGGAATAGACGTAACGCTCAACGTTCCAGGCTGGAATTGGAGTACCGGGCATACATGGGAAGGATACGGTTCTGTTTCCGGTCAGATCACGCTGGGGCCGACGCTGACGCTAAGCCCTTCGGCAAGCGCCTCTGTGGTCGGACGGAGCGTGCCTAATATTGACTGTCCTGGTGAGTGCGTCACGATTGATGGAAGCGCAGGCATAGGCGTGAGCGGCACGTTCGGTGGGTCGGCGACGTTGAATGTCACGGCTGAGCCCAACTGGGTCTGGGATGAGTGGGGGACTACCGTTGGAGCGACGGCAGAGGCGGGTGCCGGGACATCGGCTCAGCTGTCAGGCTCGTACGTCGTCCCCGGCTGCCAAACGCGTGCAAGTGGTTTCCACGGCGGCCAGCTCTGTTATGGTGCCCTTGAGGGAAACGTCACGTTGCGTTTCACGAATCTGGGCACGGAATGGCAGCTGAATACGCAGGCGACGTTCATGGACCCAGGGTGCTGGTAAACGCGTTACGACCACCGACGGGGTGCCTATGGGGCAACCGAGGCACGAAGGACGCCTGATGCGTCAAAGCTAAGAGAAGGTGAAAGCATGACGGTTTCTTTGTTCTGTCTGGTTCTGAGTGTTCAAGTTCTGGGACTCCAACTCGGCAAAGAGCGTGTAGCGGAAGGCAAGATCGATCCGGTCGCGATCGCCTGTGAAATGCGCCGCGAACGCGTTCAGCTGGCGAGTTCGGGCGGAAGGACGACAGTCGCCGTGGAAATGCGCGTTGGGCGTTACGCCCCGCCGAAGCGGAACATCGAAGGGGTCCGCCAACGATGCGATCGGCTCCGGGAGAATTGCGCACGATTGACGCCGCGCGTGAGATACCAATTCCCGGAGTGTCTGATTGTTGAGGAATTCGATGCCCGACGAGCTGGAGATTTCGACGCATGCGCATCGCTGTACGAAGAAGGATACAACCGCGACAGAGCACGCTCACGCATCAAGGGAACTCCCGTGGAGATGCAGGAAGCGCTCTCGCGTTTTGACACCGTTCTTCTTGAAACAAAGTGTGCATGGGACTCCTACCTCACGATCCGATACGGAATGGTTGGATCGGACAGACAAGGGTGTCCGTGGTCGCTGCACTTGAAGCATGACGGTGATCGTTACTGGCTGACTGAGGAAAGCGGAGCAGCAACGGTGAACAGCATCTATCACCAACTCAGCGCTCCATTCATCTCGCCCGATGTGGCGAGCATGCCTCAGCCTCCGAAGGACATGTTGCGACTTAGGCTGTCCTTGAACCAAGGCGTGTCCGCGGAAGATCGCGCGCAACGGCTGGCGATCGACACGTTACAGGAGGACGTTCCCGAGCAGTCGAATGCGATGGTCTTGTACGTCCGACCCGTTGTCGAGAGCGCTCCCGTACCGTTACTGCAGGCGGATACAGAACGCCTCGACGGCTCTGGTTCGGCCCTCAAAGTGTCTCTGACGTTGTACAGCGAAAAGACCGCGACCATCCAGGACATCGTCGCACTATGGGCGCCGGAATCGCGCGAGAACATCGAGGCGAACTTGCACCACCTTCAGCGTGCCGGATTTCCGCTGAACTCACGGTTCTTTGGAAAGCAGATCGACAAGGTTCGTCTGATCGCACGAGTTGAGACGGAAGAGGGAATCGTCTGCTACGTACGATATCCGAAGGTGAGTATCAACCCAAAGGCGGGGGTCGGCCAGGGACGTATGTCATGGGAAGCCGGTTGGCGGACATTGATTCAGCGCAAGATCGGAACTGAGTATGGGCTTGCGCTCCGACTCACCAATCCAGCTGTCAGTGACATCCTGACGCACAAGGACCTTGTCGCATTCATCTCCCGATGGAGTGAATCGCAACCATAGGGCGTCGACAGAGCGGCGGGCCGGGTGGCCCACCTCGTTAGCGAAGCGCTGAGGTGGGGGAGTGATTATGGCCGACTCGCGCGCGCGGAGCAAGAGGATGATGTTCTTGGCACGGGGTACAGCACCGGAAAGCCGAGTAGATCGTGGTCGACGTAGGACCGGCTCTGCCCGCAACAAACCGTGAGTGCCATCGCTGCGGCACGATCTT
>JAJDDV010000170.1 GCA_029260135.1 Phycisphaerae bacterium
GGCGCGCGCCGACCGTCCTGGTCGGCGCGACGATTCTCGTGCTGCTCAGCCTGCTGTCCGGTGAAGGCGGAATCGCGACGCTCGCGTACCTGTTTGCGTATGCCGTCTTCCTCGATGATCGCACCTGGTCGAAAAGACTGACGTCGCTTCTGCCCTACGGTCTCATCACGGTGGTCTGGCGCATCGCGTGGACGGCGCAAGGGTACGGCGTCTCGGGTGGAACCGGTTTCTACGTCGATCCGCTGACCGAACCGTGGGTGTTTCTCATCTCGTTGGTTGAGCGCGCACCGATCCTCCTGATGGGGCAACTGGGGTTCCCGCCGTCGGAGATCGCGCTGGCCGTTCCCGACCAGTGGATGTGGGCGCTGCTCGGATTCGCCTTGCTTGTGGTAGCCGTAGTCGGTCTGATCGTCCTGCCACTCCTCAAAAGGGATCGCGTCGCGCGATTCTGGGCGCTGGGCATGCTGCTGTCCGTGATCCCCGTCTGTGCAACGTTTCCCTCCGATCGCCTTCTCGGATTCGTCGGCATCGGAGCAATGGGTCTGATCGCGCAGTTCCTGGCCATGGCCTTCGAGTCCGGGCCGTCGCGACGGAAGCTGCCGTTGATCGCCGGCGTGGTGTTGCTCGGAGTCCACGCCGGTTTGGCCCCGATCGGTCTGGCTGTCCGATCGAGCATGCCGGTCGGACCAAAGGCGTTTCACGAGATGCTTCACGTTCGCATACCGCTGGATGCGTCGGTGGCTCAGCAGGATGTCATTCTCGTCAACGCGCCGAGTTCCTTCCACGCGCTGTATCTTCCCATTCATCGCAAACTCGAGGGCCTTGCATGCCCCAAACACACGCGGATTCTGGGGCCTGGGTATTGGGGGACGACGCTCCATCGCCCGGATGACACGACGCTGGTCGTTCGCCCGGTGCGCGGGTTCCTGGACTGGAAGTTCGATCGCCTGTTTCGCGGCTCGCCCGTGCCGTTAGAGCTTGGTGAGCGCATCGAACTGACAGCCTTCACCGTGGAGGTCAAGGAACTCAACGCCGGGGGCTGGCCTGCGGAAGTCCTGTTCACATTCGGTGTGTCGCTCGATGATCCTTCGCTGCGCTGGCTGTGCTGGAAGGACGGGAGGTTCCGGCCGTGCGACCCACCGGGCATCGGCGAGACGGTAACATTCGCCCCGGCGACGGTAGACTTGTGGCAGTAGGGGGAGGGAGCGATGCCGACTTCGTCGATGGGGCGCACGTGTTTACCACAAAGACACGAAGAAGTGAGTAAGGAAACGAAGTAGCGGCGCCGAGTGGCGATGGGGATTGCGAAACGCGCGATCGCGAGCCGTGCCCCATCCTTTGCCGAAGGCACAGGGCGGGTGGACGGCTGCGCCGGATGGAACCCGCGCGGGTGCCGTGGGCAAGCGATCGCTCGAGGCTGTCCAACAATTCAAGTTTTCCAAGCTCGTGGGAGCCCCGGAATTCGGTTCGGATTCGCAGGAGTAAGGAAACGGCGTCACCGCCCTGGTTTGACGCACATCCGTTACGCGAGTATACGGTTCACGTTGCGGCTGGGTACCTCGAACACGCAGGTTGCTCGAATCTCCCGCGAACCGAACGCCCACGTTGAAAGGAGTCAAGTCGTGAAGCTCAATGTCGCAAAGGCAGCCGTCAGGTGTGTTCCCATGGCCTTGGTCGCCGTCTCGCTCGTCGGCTGCGCGGGCCCCGTGGATCCGACCGCGAAAGCCGCCTTTCTCAAGGCGGTCGGCGCCACGTCGATCACGGTCTTCCCGGCCTACGTACGACAGGGCGGGGCGACGTCTCACGATACGGCTGCCGCCAAGAGGGTCGCCGCGTTCCTGGCGGGCGAGCGCTTGGCGACGGTATCCGTCTCGGCCGAGACGATCCCCATCGCCGGGCGATGGTACAGGAACCAGGCTCGCATGTTTCGCCAGAGTGCCGTGGCGTTCGCCGACTATCTGGCTGAACACCCCGTGGATACCGACTACGCGCTGTTGGCCGAGTGCCTGGGCGGTCGCAGCAGAATCGGAGGCGTCCACGCCTACATTGTCGACGCCGAGAATCGCCTCGCCTACGCCGTGTTGCAGAACTCGCATTGGAGGATCTTCCAAACCGTCGACCCGAACACGCCGGACGACTGCACGGAGATCGTCATCCGTGCGCTTCGTGATCGTCTTGCGCCACGCCCACCGGATAAGTAGCACCGACTCTCCTGCGCCCGCCCTTGATGCCGGCAGGGGCTCCTGGGGAACGCCTGTATTATCGGGCGTCGGTGGGTTCGTTTGGGAATATGCGTTTTTCCTCGAGGTGTCACGGGATTGGCACGTTTTTTGGGAACGCTCGTCCCTGCCCTGTATCTTCGGCAAAGGATGGGGCACTCGAGATGGTGACGGCAGAAGGTGAACCTCCCGCGTGGTGCGGGAGAACCACGTGCCGTACCGGGCTGCGATTGCCTAGGCCATCCGTCGGGGGCGATCATCGGCTCCCCCACCTCACCGCTTGGCTAATGAGGTGGGCCACCCGGCTCGTGGGGTGGTGTGCGTTTTGGGCGTCGGTGCGCTGCCGGCGAGGTTGTACGGGCATGGTGATTGGCTCCGAGTGTGCATGGTATCTCGATAAGAGAACGTGGATGGTGATCGGTTGGTGGGTCGCCTGGAGCGGTCGGGGGGTTTTAGTCTTCAGTTGTCAGTGGTCAGTTTGGTGCCGGGCATGAGGGCGGCGGTAGATGAGCCAGTCCGCCCCCCGCCCTGTGCCTTCGGCGAAGGACGGGGCACCCGCCACGCGTCGGGGGCGTTCAGACGACCGACGGCACGCAAACACTCAAGCGGTTGTTGCGAAGCGCTCGCGGATTTCGTCTTCGTCTTCATTGGGGCGACCGGCGAGCCAGTGGGCGAGTTCGGCGTCGCCGGGCAGGCCTATCCCGGTTTCGATGATCGGGGCGGAGGCGTTGACGGTTCTGATGAAGCGAGAAGCGGCGGAGATGTCGAAGTCGGTGTGGTCGATCAGGTCGCACTTGCTGAGGACGGCGATGGTGGCGCGCGAGAACATCAGGGGGTACTTGGCGGGCTTGTCGTCGCCTTCCATCACACTGAGGACGGCAATACGGATGTGCTCGCCGATGTCGAACTGTGCGGGGCAAACGAGGTTGCCGACGTTCTCGACGAAGATGATGTCGAGATCACTGAGGGGTAGCACGCCGAGGCCTCGGTGGACAAGTGCGGCGTCGAGATGGCAGGACCCTTCGGTTTGGAGCTGGGCGACGGGTACGCCGAGGGCGGCGATGCGCAGTGCGTCGTAGTCGGTGGTGATGTCTCCCTCTAGGACGCCGCACCGCAACTCGCGGCCGAACTGAAGCATGAGGCGCTCGAGCAGCGAGGTCTTGCCGGAGCCGGCGCCGCCCATCACATTGACCATGCGGATGCCGCGCGAATCGAGAAGGCGTCTGATATCGCTGGCGTCAGTATCGTTGCGCTCCTGCACTCTCTTCAAGATGGCGATGTCCATTTGATTCCTCCTGGTCAATGGTGATGGAGGTGACGTCCATCGTTGTGCCACCCCTGAGTTCAATTCGCGTCGAGCCGCAACTGGGACACTGAAAGGTTATCTCCGTCATGTCGCCGCTGTGGCTGCAGGCCTGGCAGTCGAGCCGAGCGGGAACCGTGTCCACGATTAGATCGGCACCTTCGGCGAGGCTCTGTTGGCTGCAGGCCTCAAATGCGGTGGAAAGGTAGGATGGAACGATCTGTCGCATCGCGCCGATCCGGCAATCTACGGTCCGGACGCGCGTTGCGCGGTTCTGACGGGCTGAATCGAGCACGATTTCGAGGATGGAATGGGCAAGGCTGAATTCGTGCACGCTGGTGATCCTGTCAGCAGATTCTGGGTAGCTCCGATCCGTGTGGGCGCTGGATGATTCTGTCTCCACCGATGGCGGTGTGGAGTTCTACGAGTGATGGCCAGGTTTCGGCCACGGTAGCGACGATGGCCGCGCTGCGACCGAGCGGGTGCTGTTTGCAGGCGCCGAGGACGTTGTCGACGTCGCGTTCGGCGACGACGGC
>JAJDDV010000018.1 GCA_029260135.1 Phycisphaerae bacterium
CCACTCGTCGATCGCCACGAGCGACCCGAATTCCGTGTTGATGGTCTCGGTGCTCGATACGACGTTGCCCCACCGATCGACAACGCAAAAATGCGACGTCCCGGAATCTTCGGTCGCCTGGTCGAAGCGCAGGTCGCTCCAGTCCGTTGCGCCGTACGTGTCGACGTCGCGCACGGCGTCCGGCTCGATCAGGCGGGCGAGCTGCCTTGCGTAGGCCGCCGACGTCAACACATCGACGGGCACTTTGACGAAATCACTGTCCCCCATCCACCGCGCCCTGTCGGCAAAGGCGTGCTTGAGCGCTTCGATTTGATAGTGGGCCGCCATGCCCCGGTCGCGCTTGGCCAGCGCCGAGAAACGGACCACGTCCAACACGTTAAGTGCCTCACCTATGGCCGTTCCGCCCGACGACGGCGCCGGCATCCCGATCACCTCATACCCACGATACGTAGATCGGATCGCCTTGCGCTCCCGCACTTTGTAGGCCGCAAGATCTTCCTTGGTGATCAACCCACCGTGCAAACGCATCTCCCGATCGATCGCCTCGGCCACCGGGCCCTTGTAGAACACGTCGGCCCCACCTTCCGCGATCGCCGTCAGCAAACGCGCAAGCCCAGGCTGGACCAGGAGGTCTCCGGATGATCGCGGTCGACCGGAACGCAGGTGCGTTTCCCATACATATCGACCGGTCGAACTGAGCTGCGGGTACTTCTCATAGGTCCCGAGTGCATCGCGGGCGTTTTCGACGTAGTTGTCGTCGACGGGAAAGCCCATTTGTGCCAGGTCGATGGCACGCTTGACCACTTTTTGCAGTGGGAGCGTGCCGAATCGCGTGAGGATTTGACTGCGTCCGGCGACCAAGCCGGGGACGGCGACGGCGGTGTGCCCGTAGCGACTGGGGGGCGGCTGATCGGCTGAGAGGTACTGCTTGACGCGGTACATGTCCGGCGTGGCGGCGGCTGGAGCGGTTTCGCGGAAGTCCTGGACGACGACGCAGCCGTTGGCGAATCGGGCGATGAGAAATCCACCGCCGCCAAGGCCTGTGCTGTAGGGCCTGGTGACGGCGAGGGCGAAGGAGACGGCGACGGCTGCGTCGATGGCGTTTCCGCCGGCTCTGAGGATTTCGAGGCCGGCCTTAGAGGCGTGTCGTGAATCGCTGGCGACCATTCCTTTGCGGCCTCTAGCGAGCCAGGGTGGGTCGGCGGCGCGCGCGAGGGGTGCGCCGACGACGACGCCCAGGAGAAGGATACACACCGCGCGGATCGGTTTTGCTCGAATCATGCGTTGCCTCGTTTGTCTGCCGTTGATTCACCGGTTGAAAACCGGTGCCACACTGATTTACCGGTTAGAAACCGGTGCCACACAGGAGAACGGTCTCCGTAACCGGCACGACATCGTGCAGTCGCGCGGGCTCCCTACAAGTCGGAATTACATTCCGCCCGCGGCTCGGGTTTTATCCGTCGCTTGGCTCTTCCTTTTTCGTGGTTTGGGCTGCATCTGGGAAGTTCTTTTCGAGCCACTTCGTCGCCTCGTTGACGGCGGGCGGGAATCCCCATGGTCCGCGTCCGGCGCGAACAACGATCTTGCCTTCCTTATCGACCACGAAGAGGCGATCGGGCCAAGCGCTGTAGGCGTCTCCGACGGTGTTGTCGATTCCATCGATCAGGCAGGGCATGTCGATCTTGAGCTTAGCGACGCATTTTGTGGCGATCTTTGATCTTTCGTCGTAGGACTTGGGCTTGAAGATCTTTTCTTCGCCCTTGATGGGCACTGGGTAGCGGCTGTCCTCGGCGTGTGCTTCGCGGATGTAGACGACGTAGAACTCGGCGAGGTCACCGTAGGTTTTGTAGAGATCGTTGAGGGCGCCAACCTGGCGCCTGAAGGGCGGTCACGTGTAGCTTCCGAAGACGAGGACGACGGGCTTTCTGCCGCGAAAGCTCTCTAGCTTAACCTCGTCCTTCTTGTCGAGTGTTTTGAGTGTGAAGCCGGGTGCGAGTGCTCCGAGTTTGGGGGCGTTGTCGGGGCGGCGCGGGCGTTTGGAGCCTTTGGCGCCTCGAGGCTGTCGTTTCGCACCGTCGCCGGGCTTGGGTTGGGCGGCGATCAAGAGGGTCTCACCGCCGGTCAGGGCGACCAAGCCGAGGGCCAACCCGAGTAGACGTACAGGGGCTCGAGCGCTTCGTACCGTTGTCTTCATTTCGCCTATCTCCGAGTTCTCGTTGACGAATCAAGATCTATGAAGCCGTGAACCGGCACTGCGGACAAGCCGCCGGTGGCACCCGGCGGTGCCGCGTTGGCAACGTTCCTTCCGTTTCCCGCCCTTGCTTCGCAAGAATGGGGCACTCCGCAGAGCATGCCCGCGCCTTCGGCTTGGGCATGGCACACCGGCATGGGACACCGTCATGGTACACCGTCATGGTACACCGTCATGATACCAGCCCAGGGAGCCCGCACGCGGAAGCCCAGGATACGAAAGGGCTGGTTGGTGTCCACTTGCCAGTTGGCGCGGGGCTCGGATAATCGGTCCGAATGTCATCTTCCGGTCCATCCTCTGAATCCGT
Organism: Phycisphaerae bacterium; assembly: GCA_029260135.1. Classification (GTDB taxonomy): domain Bacteria; phylum Planctomycetota; class Phycisphaerae; order UBA1845; family UBA1845; genus OFTM174. Next base: position 2,559 of record JAJDDV010000018.1, read on the forward strand.
CGCGTCGGGTGCGACGCGTCACTGTATCCTCGGGACCGCGGGTCATATCGATCACGGCAAAACGAGCCTGGTTCGCGCGTTGACCGGAACCGACACAGACCGTCTTCCGGAGGAGCGTCGTCGTGGAATGACGATCGAGCTCGGTTTTGCCGAGCTTGGCCTCGGGAGTACCTGTTTTGGAATCGTGGACGTTCCGGGTCACGAGCGTTTCGTTCGGACGATGGTCCAGGGAGCGACCGGGATCGATCTCGCCCTGATCGTGGTGGCCGCTGACGACTCCGTCATGCCTCAAACCATCGAGCACGTGGAAATATTGCACCTTTTGGGTGTGCGCCTGGGCGCTGTGGCGGTGACAAAAACCGACATGGTGGACGGTGAGATGGTGGAGCTGGTGGTGGAGGACGTGCGTTCGCTGCTGGCGGACACGCCGCTGGCTTCGGCGCCCATCTGCCCGGTTTCGTCGACGACGGGGGCCGGGATTGAGGACCTCAAGGGTGTGCTGGGTGAGGTGGCGGAGAAGGTCGGCGCCACGAGTACGGCGCTTCCGTTCCGCATGGCGGTTGATCGCGTGTTTGTCGTTCAGGGTCGCGGAACGGTGGTGACGGGATCGGTTCTTCGTGGGCGCGTGTCAGAAGGTGACACTCTGGAAGTTTGGCCTGCGGGGACAACGTGTCGTGTCCGAGGTCTTCAGACGCACGGTGCGGCGGCGGACTCGCTTGCGCGCGGTCAGCGTGCGGCGATCAATGTCAGCGGGATCGACCGGGTCCATCTACCGCGAGGCGCGGAGTTGGCGACGCCTGGGTACCTTCAGCACTCGCGCATGATCGATGTTCGTTTGAACGTGCTTCCGGCTTGCGATAGGCCGGTGAAGTCGGCGAGTACGGTTCGTCTGGAGGTTGGAGCTGCGGAGGTTTCGGCGCGGGTCGTCTTTCCGGGTGGCGACGCTCAGGCGCCGGGTTCGTCGGTGTATGCGCAACTTCGGTGCGGTGAACCACTGACGGCGACATACGGACAGCGGTTCATTCTGCGCAACGAAGGGGCGACGCGAACGATCGGGGGTGGTGTCGTGCTTCGACCGCTCGCGCTTCGAAAGCGCCGGAACTGGGTGGACGACGCCCAGCGTCTGGAACGACTCGCGGAGGGTGATGAGATCGATCGCGTCGAGGAAGCGCTTCGAGCGGCCAGGTTTACGCGGCCGACGGACGTTCAGCTTTGTGCTCGAACGGGCGTGGAGGAGGAGGCGTTGCCCTCGCTGCTCGATACACTGGAGGCGAGGGCTCGCTGGGTGGAAATCGGCGGAACGGGAGTTCGTGCCGTGCCGGGGGCGGTTGATGATCTGGCTGCGCGTCTTGCGGCTTGGCTCGAACGTCATCACGAACGACACCCCGAGCTACCCGGACGTGGGTTCGATACGGTGCAGGGTTATCTGGAGCGATTGACGAGTCGATCGCTGGCGCGCGCGCTGCTTGATACGTATCTCGAGCGGGGCATTTTGAAGCGTTTAGGGCGGTTCGTTTGCCTGCCGGCGTTTGCGCCGTCGCTGAGCGGGGCGGACGAGAAGCTGATGGCCGGGATGATCGAAGAGATTCGTGCGGGAGGGTTTCAGCCGCCGGGTTTGGAAGCGGTGAGCGGATACTCGCCGTCAGAGCGGAAGCGGTGGACCCGGCTCGCCACGCTTGCGGTCGCGATGGGCGAGTTGGTTCAGGTCGACAGTAAGATCTTTCTCCATGCTGACGCGGAATCGCAGCTTCGCGAGGCTGTTTCGGGACTGGTTCGCGAAGGGGGCGGCGTTACGGTTGCCCGGGTTCGCGAGGCATTGGGTTCGAGTCGTAAGTACGTGGTTCCTTTCTTGGAATACCTGGATCGTCTTGGCTTTACGAAGCGCACGGGAGATGAGCGCATCCTCGGGGAGGTTCGCGGTGAGTGACGGAAAAACAGGCGGAGCGAGCGAGAAGCGTAAGGTCTCACGGCGAACGGCTGCGTTGCTTCGATCGCTCCCAGCGGTCGACGCGATGCTGGAGCAGGAGGAGGTGGCGGAGTGGCTCGCGGAGATGCCGCGAACGCTTGTGGTCGAGGCGTTGCAGTCGTCGATCGAGTCGTTTCGTGAAGAGATTCTCGGCGGTGAGCGGGATGAGCCGCCCGAGGAAGAGGAGGTCATCAGCTTTGCGGAGCAGTGCCTGGTCGAGCGGAGCATGCCTTCGCTTCGCGGGGTGATCAATGCGACGGGGATCGTACTGCACACGGGACTGGGTCGGGCGCCGCTCAGTGATGCGGCGCTCGAGGCGATCATGGACGGGTCGGGCGGGTACTGTAATCTGGAGTATGACCTGGCCGGCGGATCGCGCGGGAGTCGAACGGACCATGTCGTCGAGCAACTGACCACGATCACGGGCGCGGAAGCGGCGACGGTCGTGAACAACAATGCGGCGGCGACGCTTCTGATC
>JAJDDV010000171.1 GCA_029260135.1 Phycisphaerae bacterium
CACGGCCGCGTCGCCACCATCATCGACGAAGAGGGCGACTTCACCTCCACCTCCCCGTCGGCCCCCCAAACGACCAAGACCGACAACACCACAGGCGGCGTCTGGAACTACTTCTTCGACGCCCAAGGCATCATCACCGAAATCCGTGACCCCCTCGACCAGCGAACACGCTTCGCTTACGACAGCATGTTCAACCTCACACAGGTCACCAATCCCCGGGGGGGTATCACCCGATTCACCTACGACGACCAGGGAAACACGCTGACCGAAACCGATCCGCTCGGAAACCTGACATCCTACACCTACAACGCGATGGGCCTTGTCGAGACGACGATCGATCCGCTCGGTGTCGTCACCAAGAATATCTATGACGCCAACGGCGACCGCACCGCCGTGATTGAAGACTTCGGCGGCTCGTTGCAGCAAACGTCCACGTTCACCTTCGACGCCAATGGAAACCTCCTCACGGCCACTGACCCCGCCGCAAACACGACCTTCTACAGCTACGACGCATTCGACCGACTCGTGCAGGAAGCCGATCCGCTCGGCAACAGCACAACCTACACCTACGACGCCGTCGGAAACCCGGCCACCGTCACAGACCCTCTCGGCAACTCACGAACGTTTACCTACGACGCCTTTGGCCGCGTCATCGCACAGACGGACGCCCTCGGCGACACCTCAACAACCACGTACAACGGTGCAGGCCACCTCGCCGCCGAAACCGACGGCCGGGGAAACACGACATCGTTCACGACGGACGCCTTTGGCCGCGTCACGCAACAGACCCTCCCCACAGGGGCCACCACGACCTTCACGCTGCGTCCCAGCGGATTGATCACCGACACCACCGACGCGCTCACCCAGACCACCACCTACGACTACGACCTCGCAGGTCAACGCCTCGGTGAATCGAACTCCGCCTCAGAGCAAACCACATGGACTTATGACGCCAACGGAAACGTGCTGACCGAAACCGACCCTCTCGGCAACACGACGACCTTCGCCTACGACGCTGCGGACCGGCGCATCTCGCGAACCGATGCGCTGGGCAACATCGCGCAGACCCAGTACGACGCACGCGGCGACGTCGTCACCGAGACCGCACCCGACTCAGGTGTCACAACATTCATCTATGATGCGCTAGGCCGACTCACCACCCGGCGCGACCCCCTGGGCAACGACACCCTCCGCGCCTACGACGCCGCCGGAAACCTCACCACCATCACCCATCCCGACGGCGCTGTCCAACGCTACATCCACGACGCCGCAGGGCACGTGACCCGCGAAATCGATGCGCTCGGTGGAACCGTCGATTTCACCTACGACGCCGCGGGTCGCCTGATCTCGTTGACCAACCAGAATAACAACACCTGGCAAGCCGACTACGACGCGATCGGCCACATCACCCAAGTGAGCGACCCCCTTGTCAACGTCACGAGTTTCACCTACGACGCCGCCGGCAACCTCGCTTCCTTCACCAACGCACGCGGACAGACCATCAACTACACGTACGACGCCGGCGACCGCCCCACTCAGGTTGATCTTCCCGGCCCCGTCACGCGAACCTTCACCTACGACGATCTCGACCGACGCCTCACCGCACAAGACCCCGACACCCATCTCGCCTTCACCTACGACCACGCCGGCCGGACGCTCTCCATCACAAACAACATCCTCGCCAAGACACTCACCTTTACCTACGACGCCGCCGGCAACCGGGCCACACGCGCCGTCACCGGCCTGGACCCCATCAGCTACACCTACGATGCGCTCCACCGACCGACGCGCGTCAATACAGCCGGCGCCGACCACGACTTCACCTACGACGCCGTCGATCACGTCACACGCGTGACACGCCCCGGCGGTTCCCGTACCGACTACACACACAACCTCCGCGGAGACGTCACCGAAATCGCCCATGCCTCGCGATCCGGCTCCATCCTCGATCGCCTGGTCTACACCGTCGACACTCGCGGACGATACACCAACCTCGAAATCTCGCCGACCGAGAGCGTCGCCTACACCTACGACGCACTCTCTCGCCTCACCGGCGAAACGCGCACCGGCGCGCACAGCTACAATCAAACCTTCAGCTACGACGGCGCCGGAAACCGGACCCAGACCGTCATCGGCGGTGTTCTCACCACCTACACCAACGACGCAGCCAACCGCCTCACGCAAGAACTCACCGCCGGCGTCACGACCACCTATCAATATGACGCCGACGGCAATATGACCCGGAAAACCACCGGCCCGGAGATCACCCAGTATGCCTTCGACGCCGAATTCCGCCTGACATCACTGAACAGCCCGACCGACGCCGCCGCCTACCGCTACGACGCGGACGGCCTGCGCGTCGGACAAACGATCAACGCCGCAACCACCGAATTCCTCTTCGACAACGGCGAACTGACCGCCTCCTTCGCAAGCGGAACACCCCAGGAGACCTGGACGACCGGTGCCGACCTTCTGCTCCGCGCCGACTCAGCCGCGGGCGCCTTCGAACTCGTTCAAGACGTGGCAGGCTCCGTGCGCCGGATCGTCAACACCGCCGATGTCGTCGCACGTGAGTTTGAGTTCCGTGCCTTCGGCGACGTACTTCACGACAGCGGCGGACCCAATGCCAATCGCCGATTCGCCGGACGCTACCACGACGCCGCAGCCGACGCGCCGGTGTTCCATCGCGGACTGCTCAACCCACGCGCAGGCCGATTCACCTCCGCCTCGCGAGCCGACACGCTGCACCAACGAAGCGTCTACCCCTTCGCCGAGAACAATCCCGTACGACGCCTACGCGACGTTCTCATCGCCGCGGGCATCACCCGCCGAGCCGACGAAGCCGGCTGGTGGTCCGGCGACTGGTACAAGGACTCCAACACCATCATCTGCGACGGCAAGGGCGGCTTTGAAGTCCACGAAAACACCAACTACAAGCACGGCGTGCAGGAATGCACGAGAAAGCACGAGCGCGTGCACATCGACGACTGGAAGAGCCGATACGGCGCCGACATCTGTAAGGACCGCGCCAAGGGCGACCTCCCCTACTTCGATCCACCCGGCAAAGGAGGCTACGACGATTTCCTCAAGAAATCAGAGTGCAAGGCCTGGAAGGTCGGACAGAAGTGCCGAAAGAAGAAACACAAAGGCTGCTGCAAACTTCCCAAAGCCAAGCAGCAGGGCTGCAAGGACTACGTAAAGCCGCATGTCGACTGGGCCGACAAGATGGTCAAGAAATTCTGCAACTAGAGCGTCCGATCTGATTCCACGGTGCCGGATGAGTACAAAGAATCTCCTTGCCGTTGCCTCAATAACGTTGACCGCGACGCTATGCGCCAGCAGCGGCTGCACAGACTGTTGCCGTTTCGCGCGAGCGAAACCACTCTCTACCCCATGCGATAGCGACGTGACACAAGAAAAGGCGCTCGAACTCGCCAACAAAGCCCTCAGGGACAAAGGCTGGGACCCTGAAAACTTCGACGTGGTCGTCGAGGAAGAGAGAACCGAATGGGCGATCTCCTTCACGCAGCATCCCCCTCGACCGCCGGGCAGCGAGATCACCTACTTCATCTCCAAACAAAGCGGGAGCGTTCGTACGATGCCCGGCGAGTAGGCGAAGCGTGCGGACATCACCGCAGGTGACGGCAACGCCTGTTCCCACCGCGCGTGAAGAAGACGTACCGCGACGACCGATCTATACCCTATGACGCGAAGATGCGGCCCAAGCGGCCGGGAGATCACGTAAACAACCATGCAATCCCAACCGCCCACAGACGAATTCCCGCCCACCCACGACGGCGACGCACACCGTCAAATCGAGAAGCTCAAACAGTCAAACCGTCTATTGGCAACGCTCGTCGCCCTGCAGCTCGTCGCACTCGTCGTCCTCTCCGGGTTCCTCGGTTGGTTTCTCGCGAAAGACATGACGACGCCGAACACCGACCATCGCGATATCGCCACGCCAACCGCAGCCCCGCCGGCACTCCGCGATGCTCGGACCCCCACAGCCGACAAGACCGCTGACGTCGAAACGAAGCCCACCGGAACAGAGACCAGTCCCCCGACGATGCCATCGGCGCACCCCCTGCAAATCTCCCAGGTCGAGCGGCTACAACGCTCCTTCAACCCCACCGCCTCTGAAACCACCACCATCAGATTCTCGCTCTCCGCCCCGGCCGACATCACCCTCGACATCCTCGGCCCCAACCGAGAACGTATCACGCGGTTGCTCGACGGCAAGCCACATCCCGCCGGACTCTCCTCTGCAATCTGGAACGGCCACGACCTCGAAGGCAACGTCGTCCCCAACGAAGCCTACACCGTCACCATCGCCGCCGTCTCCGAAACCGAAAGCGACCTGTGGGACCCCCTCGCAACCTCCGGCGGACAGCGCGTCACCGCCACCAGACTCAGGACCATCGGCGGCGATCGCTTCAGCTACCAGATCCCCGTCGCCGCGCGCGTCCTCGTGCGGGCAGCCGTGGTCGACGGACCGCTGCTGAGGACCATGGTCAACTGGCGACCCCGAACCGCAGGACTCTGCAACGAACAGTGGAACGGCGCCGACGCCGACGGCCTGAGACGCCTCGCCGACATCGAGGGCCTACGACTCGGCGTCATGGCCTTCGCACTACCCGACAAGTCCATCATCACCGTCGGCAACGACACACTCGACTACGCAACCTGCTACCGCGACACCGCGAGCAACCGCCCGCACAACGAACCGACACCGCGCATCAAGGACCCCGACACGATCATCTCCCCCCACTGGCGGATTCCGCCCCATCAAAACCGCGACCCCGCCATCTCCATGGAATTCCTCGATATCGAATCCGTCGACGCCACCGAAGGCCAACCCACACGGTATGTCGTCCCACAGCGCACTGGAACCGTCCTCGTTCGCGTCGACATCCCCGCCCCACACGAACGAAACTTCATGAACGACCAGAAGTTCGAACTGATCATCTTCGTCGACGACAAACGAATCCTCGAAGTCGAACGTGGACACGTCCCTTTCTCCTATCCCTGGGACGTCTCCAAACTCACGCCAGGCCGCCACATGTTCACCGTCAACGTCGCAACCTTCCGAAACCACGTAGGCACGACCAGCCGCTGGGTGGAAATCGTCGAATGAACCCGCGATCAAACAGACAAACGAAACCCACAACCGTCGCGATGGCGATCCTCCTCTCGTCGCTGCACACGGCTACACCAACCGCCGCGCAGCCGCCGCCCCAAAAACCGCGCATGACCGCGTCGCTCGCGCCCACCGATCTCGCTCTGGGAAAGTCGCTCGCGCGCCCCCGCACCACCGGTTCGCTCCTCATCTTCAGCGCGTTCAAAGACGGCAACTGGGACATCTTCACCTGGGATATGAATCCAAAACACGCGCCGCAACAACGAACCGATACACCCTTCGACGAATCCGCCCCCTCACTCGCACCCGACCATTCCTTCTGCGCCTTCTCCACCGTCGACGGCCGACTGTGGCGACTCTCACTCGACCCCGACGCCGTCCCGCAACAACTCCCCTTCGCCTCCGATCAGAACTTCGACATGCAGCCGGCCGTCTCGCCCGACAACATCGCCGTCCTCCTCGCGACCTCACTCGATCGCGCCTCCGACGACACCGACCTCATCGTCTACGACACCGTCAGCAAATCCTTCCGGCCTCGACTGACACTCCTCTCCTATCAACACGATCCCACATGGGCACCCGACGGAAGACACGCCGCCTTCGCTCACCTTCAAGGCCGACTACAAACCGGTAGACCCATCAGTGAAATCTGGGTCATGCGAACCGACGCACCCTGGGCACGCCAACTGACCCTCCTCGACGCCTTCTCCGTCTCCCCCGCCTGGTCGCCCAACAGCCGGTCCATCGCCTTCGCCTCCAACCGCGGTGGACACTTCGACATCTGGCTCGTCGATCCCAACACACGCGCCTTCCGAAACCTCACGAAACATACCGCCGCCGACACCGACCCCGTCTTCGCCCCCGACAGCCGATCCATACTCTTCGTCTCCACGCGCGGCGGCCACCTGGGCCTTTGGAAACAAGACCTAAGCGCCACCGGCGCAAAGCCCGTCACACCGTTCGGCGACGGCGACGCCATCCCCTGCAAGGATCCCGACTGGAGATGAAGACCTGGCCCCTCTGGATCCTCGCACTCGCGACCGCCACCCTGGGCTACCTCCTCGTTGCGCCGACCCTTCGCTCAAGTCCCCAATCCCGAATCGCCAATCCCAAATCGCCAATCCCCCCGACCCCCGTCACCTACTGGACGCAGCCGGGTCTCGAACCCGACACCTGCGTCGCCGCCTGGCTCTTGACGCGCATAGTCTCCCCCGGCGCGCGCATCGACATGGCAGACCACTCCACGATCGGTACCCCCTTCGACGTCCCCGGCACCGATCTTCAACGCCTCCCCGGATCGTCCGCGTCGGACGTGGTCGCCGAACGCTTCCACCTCCACGACCCATTCTCCGTCGCCCTCGTGGCCGTCGCCAGAGAGCTCGAGCTGAAACCCTGGACAACCAACGACGACGTCTTCTTCATGACCATCCGTGCCGGACTCGCCGACGCACTGAACGCGTCCGACGACGACGCGACCTGCATGAACCAAGCCCTCACCTTTCTCGACACCGTCCAACGCAGCCATCCCGGCGCGTCGCCAACTCCGACCGACACCCCCTGACCCCGCCGGCGAACCGTCGCTCAGATACACTCGAGCGGACCGAGGTCGTTGAAGCCTTTACGCTGTGGCTTGCCGGGAAGCGTCGCTCAGATACACTGCTGCCGCCCGGCGGGCAGCAGCCGGTCGCAGCACAGTTGTCACACTCATCGCAGCAGATCTCACCGCCGGCCGGCCCGGGGCAGTACGGCATCCGGTGGAGCTACTTGTCGGATGTCGCGTTTTTCTTTGGCGGCGTCACCTCAGGAAGTGGGTCGCCGGGTTTCCAGTCCGGGAAGCGGTGCTCGTTCGCCGCGAGCCACTTCTTGAATTCTGCCTGGCATGCATCCAGGCTTCGATCATGCGTTTCCCTGTTCGCTTCAGCCACGGCCTGAAGGGGTGCATCCGGTGCCCACCACGATTTCCAATAGTTGAGCCTGGAAAGTAACCGCGCGGCCTCATCGCCAATGATTCCCGGATAGCGAATCGGGCTCTCCGTCTGTTTGATTGCCAGGAGTTCGACTAGCTCGCGGACGCCGCGGCGTACGTTCCATATCGCCAACCCGTACGCCGCCGGAAGGCGCAAATACTCCTCCTTCCGTGTGTCAAGGATTCCCGAAAACAAAGGAAGCGCTCGCTGGTCTTTACTCCGAGCAAGGCAGAACAAAACAAGGACTTTTTCCGAGCGATCGGTCCATCGCCCGTAGAGTTTCATCAATTGGGGTATACGTTCCGTATTGCGAAGTTGGCTTCCAAGGTGCTCCAGGCGCCGAAGGGCGAGAATCCGATCGTTGATGGTACCGGGTTCCAAGGCAACTTTCATGAGAAGATCGACGCCCTCTGCCGCCGGATAATGCTTGCCTTGCCAAGAGACTTCTTCCTCCTTCTTGTCGGACACTATCCAAGTCGTCGGCGGTGCGATGAAAGCAGGGCTCAACGTCAGCATGTCTTCTGGCCCAGGCGGTACTGGAGGCAGCTTTGGCGCCGCAGGAAGGGGATCGCCGGGCTTCCAGTCGGGGAAGCGATCCTTGTTTTCCGCGAACCACTTCTTGATCGCGTTCTTGATCTCGGCCATGTACAATGCCTTCATCCTCACTTCACCCAGCCCGGCTCGCGTTTCGATCGACTTACGAATCTCCTCCTCCCGAAATCCCCAGCCCTTATTCAGGCTCTTGGTAAGAAAGTCACCAAGGACGATATCACCGATTTCCCGCCCGTATGGGCTGTAGATCGGCTGGGGAAACACTTCGCCGGAGTCAAGACGCGCCACAAGCTCGGCAACGCCGCGACGTACGTTCCACTCCGCCAAGCACCCGGCTGCGGCGACCCGAATAAAACAGTCTTCGTCCCTATCAAGGACGTTCATGAACAATGGCAGCCCACGAGGTTCCTCAGACCGCATGAGGCAGCGCAGGACCCCAAGCTTCTCCTCGCGCTCACGTAGCCCGTCGTATAATGATATCAGTTGGGGGGAAGTGTCCCTGCTACGCAGCCTACTCAAAGGTTCGAGCGCCTTGGCGCGTACACCGGGGTCAGTTGCTGGATCCATAATGACTTGCATTAGAACACGTGTTCCCTCGCGTGCAGGATACTCCTGTCCTTCCCATTCGACCGTCGTATAAAATGGCTTCCCCATCGTCCATCCTGGGGGTGGAACATAAACCGTACTCAAGGGAAGAACCTCGGGTTTCTCGTCCTCCCGTTGGGCGAGACACGGGTTGAAGGAGCGTAATGCGATGCAAACGATCGCGCACATCGCAATCCGGCCCATCCGAAGTGTTGATAACTCTACCATGGCTCGCTCCAACTCGTGATTTTGTTACGGGCAAATACTATTGCACTCACAGTTCATCGTCTGTACGACGTTCGTGAGATATGCTGCAGCGCACTGAAGGATGCCCGTCCCTGTATCGTGATTGAACTCCCAAGAATAGGCGGCACATTCATTCGCACCCGTCGTATGCAGCAACTCGTGGCCGATAATGCTGGCCGCTTGGTTCTCCGAGCCGGTGAACGTCAGCGTACCGAAGACAACGGTGTATCCTCCATATCCAGAAAGCGACGTACACGCATAGGCAGGGTCGCCGCCGCACGACACCTGTGGGTTCGCACTAATCGTCACCAATGAGAAGGCCCCGCCGGTGGTCGCCAACACACCTGCGTATTTCCAGCTCAGGTAGTCATGATCGTTGTAGAAGTCGTTCGTGTCCGGGGCATGGGGTTGGCCACCCGGTCCGTGCCGGTGGTTCGTTGTCCACCACGTGTGGATCGGGAGGACGCGAATTGTCTCTCGGCTGTTCATCACCTCTTGGTCGCACTGAAACACAGCCGTCGTTAGCGGTTCAGTCCAGTACCCTTCTCCGGCGGAAACACGAGTTCGCAGCGGAACCTGCATTCGGCAGGTTTCGCGCGGGGAAAG
>JAJDDV010000172.1 GCA_029260135.1 Phycisphaerae bacterium
TGATCATGCCGACCGCCCCGGATCAGTCCGCGTAGGGCCCGTCCGTAACACGCCATGCCGATCAGAACCGCGACTGTAAAGGAGCGGGCGCGTGACATCCGGTGTCATCGAGTCCCCCACCTCTGAAGAGGCGGGCCACCCGGCTGTCGCGGGGGAACGAAAGACACAGAAGGTGCATCAAGATGCACCCTACACCTTCGAGCCGGTCGATCGGCATCGCACCGCCCGACGGAAGGGCGTCGTGAAACGCGCGGAGATCGAAAGCATCGCCCAGGCGGCGCTCAGCCTCCCGCCGCAACGCAACGCCACTCGCCACGCGGTCGGCTATCGAGCATCGTCGCACGACCCTCCGGATGGGCAGCCTGAAAGGCTGCAAGACGGTAGCCGTGGGCAGAGCGCAGCGACGCCCGTGAAATAGTCTCACCCGCAGAACGCGCGACCGGACTACTGCGCCATCCATCGCCGCATGCGTTCTTCGAGCCGGTCGATCGGCATCGCACCGCCCGACAGAAGGGCGTCGTGAAACGCGCGGAGATCGAAAGCATCGCCCAGGCGGCGCTCAGCCTCCCGCCGCAACGCAACGATACGCAGCTCGCCGATCTTGTACGCCAGTGCCTGCCCAGGCCACGCGATATACCGATCCACCTCAGCCTCGATGTCGATCGACGCCAGACTCGTGTGGGTCGACAGGAAGTCGATCGCCTCTTGACGCGACCACCCCTTGGCGTGCATTCCCGTGTCGACCACCAGACGACACGCCCGCCACATCTCGAACGTCAACTGACCGAACCGCGAATACGCATCGCGGTATCCCCCGATCTCGTAACCGAGCTTCTCGCTGTAAAGCGCCCATCCCTCGACGTATGCCGTAAACGATCCATAACGGCGGAACTTCGGCAATCGCTGGTTCTCCCGGTCAAGCGCGATCTGGAAATGATGGCCCGGCACCGACTCGTGATACGTGAGCGCCTCCAGCGTAAACCGCAATCGCTGCCGCGGTGCGTACGTGTTGACGTAGTAATACCCCGGCCGAGATCCGTCTTCGGGCGCCGGACCGTAATACGCCACAGGAGCCGACTTCGCACGAAAAAACTCGATCTCCTTCATCACGCAATCGGCCTTGGGGCGGACCCCGAACAGCTTGGCGAGCAGCGGCTTGGTACGCTGCAGTATCTGATCCGCCGCCGCATAAAGTTCCCCACCCGTTTCAAAACGATACTTGGGGTCGGTTCGCATGTGCGCAAGAAAGTCGTCGAGCGATCCGTCGAACTCGACCTCACGCTGTACGTCGGCCATCAGCGCGCGAATGCGTTGAACCTCCGCAAGACCGATCTCGTGAATCTCGTTCGGCGACATCGCCACCGTGGTGTTCACGCGACACAGCGCCTCGTAGATCCGATCTCCGCCGGGCACACTTTGGATCCCGACCGTCACGCGGCAAGCCGGCAGATACTCATGCTCCACAAACCTCAGAAGCTCCCGATATGCAGGAATGACGTGCCCGTCGATGGCGTCCGTGAGCTCTCCGAGCACCGTCGCTCGATCCGCACCGGGAATCACGTCGACCTTCTCCGCCGGCTTGTAGAACTCACTCCTCCCAGCCTCATCAACAATGTGTGTCCGCAACTGAGCGACGACCTTCTTGATAATGACACGCGGTGACACTCTCCGTCGCTGGATCCCCCGTCGCATGTTGGCGATCAGATCATCCACCTGGACCGAGAACGTCCGAAGTCGTGCAATGTAATCGTGAAAGTCCTTCGCGTGACGAAACGGCTGCGACACCAGTAGCAGCGGAAACTCGATGTGAGGCCCGCCCAGCGGCTCCAGCGGCATCAGCTCCAATTCGCACCCGGCCCGCAGAAGCTCGTCACCGATCGCTCGTTCCAGCAGGTCACGTGTGAGTCGGTCCTCTTCGGAAAGATCACTCGTCGCCAGCGCCCTCACCTCCGCGCCGATCTGCTCCAACGTGCTCCGCCATCGCGAATACCCTGCCGCGCTGAAATCGGCCAGCCGATCATTGAACCGATGGTCTCCGATGGCGGTGGCCTGCGTCGGGTACCGTTCCATCCGAGCATCCCAATACCGATCCGAAAGATGGCGAAGCGCCCACCACGCCGCGGCTTGCTTCGGCTTGACCGTCTCCGCGCGAGCACGCGCCAGCGCCACAACATCCGGGACGTCAAACGTTCGTTCCGGTTCCTTGATGATCCCCCAAGGTCGGCCCAGCACATTGACCGTCAAGACGGTTCGCCCCTCCGGCCCGTGCGTCCCGAAGACGCGCAACTCGTCATCTTCCACCACCAGCCGCGCACCGAGTCGCGTGTACTCGACCTGCGCCGGCAGCAGTCGACCGACGTTAAGCCCGGTCCATTTCTCGGCCGCCCGGGCGAGAACGTCTCGATCGATGGTCCCCGGTTCATCCTCCGGCGTGGTCGATTCGATCACGACGTCGGCCGCGTGCAAGTGGTCGTCGAGGGCTTCCACCGAGCGTATGTCGATCGAAAGATCCCCCGTCACGCGACCCGGACCGAGCAACGCGGAAAGCGTCTCCAAGGACACCTTCTCGCACCCACCATGCGCGCGCAACCGTGCAAGCTTCCCCTCGGCCCACAGAAGGTCATCGACGTAGAGTTCAACCCGCCCCTGATCCGACGCGCCGGCCCCCGGAAGAAGCTCGCTGATCCGAACCCCCGACACGTAACCGCGCCCCGAGAGACGGCTCAGCGCACCATCTCGAAAGACCGCCGATTCGACATCCAGGTTCACCATCCCATGAAAGGGCCCGCCGAGGACCTGCCCCGTCAGCCCGCAGAGCTCCGCGCCGTGAAGAGACCCTCTCGCGTCGACCTCCTCACCGTCGACGCTTCGTCGATACCGAATCGTTCCTTGAAACGATCCCGTAAGTTCACCGGATTTCAAAATGTCCCTCAGCCCGAGCGTCGCCAGCGCGATCTTCGGAACGTCTAGACTCGCTTCGTGAATCGAAAGCGTCTCGCCGGTAGTGAATCGCCCCGTGATGTTCACCGGCTCCGTCACTTCCGCTTCGTTGAGCCGAAGGCACGCCAGCGACGCCCGACCGACGCCTTCATCATCGAACACAGCCACACCCGACGCACCGCCGGCCGTGAGCGACGACGACGGATGCCGAAATCGAAGGTCGATGTTGTCCAGCCGCACCCGCGAGAGTTCCAGGTCGCCGAAGTCGTGCCCGAGTCCGCCCGCCAGAAGTCGCTCATATTCGGTTCGGGTCCAACCGGACGCCGCCACGAGCAACCAGCCGTCTCGAATCGTCAGCGTATGCCCCCGCACGCCTGTAGTTGCCGGACGCGCCGAGTCCGTAGAGCCCGCACGCGCAACCGAAGACCAAACCGCCTCCCTACACTGAAAGACCTCTTCACCACCCTCTTCCAGGAACACATGGACGTCGTTCAGCGAGTGGTCCTCACCCCCGAGCGATCGCGCGGAACCGACCGTGGCCCACATTCCCAGGTGTTCGCGCACCGTCGTCTCAACCGCCGCGTGGTAGTTCGTCCGGCGAAGGTGCAGTGCATAGAGGGCGCCGGCAATGACAAAACCAGCCACGAGAACGGCGCCCAACAGCGCAAGAAGTGTGCGTCGACGAACCATCAAAGAGAGTCTAATGTCGACAACGCGCTTTGAAAACCCGTACAACTCTCCCCAAGACCGGTACAGACTTGTGGCCTTACGTCGCCTCGACGACCAGCTCCAACTCCACCGCCGCGTTCAGCGGAAGCTCCGCAACACCGACAGCCGATCGCGCGTGCCGACCCGCGTCACCGAAAACCTGTACCAGCAAGTCACTCGCGCCGTTGGCAACAGCGGGCTGAGCACTGAACCCCGCGCTGCTGTTCACGAAGACACAGACGCGAACCACCCGTTCGATCGCGTCGACACTACCCGCCACCTGCGCACACGCCGCCACTGCATTGAGAACGGCGATCCGCGCTCCGTCCGCCGCGTCTTCCAAGGAGACATCCCCAGGAACCTTACCCGCGTAGACCACCTTGCCGTCGCGAAACGGCAACTGCCCGCTCGTCAGAACATGTCGCCCGCTACGAATCGCGGGAACATAGCTGCCCACAGGCGCCGCAACATCAGGCAACGTCAGATTCAGTTTCGCCAGACACTCACTCGGCTTCATGATGGGGTTCCGTTGGCTCCGAGGCGACACCCGCGACCGCGTCTGTCGCCGGTTCGGCTGCCTCCTCTTCAGGTTCCGTGCGATCTTCATCAGGCGCTACCAGGCGCCCGGCCTCTATATCCAGCGGCTTCTTCTCGATCAAGTGGATCCAGATCGGACCAAACGACCGTTCCTGGCTGATCCGGACACGATGCTGGCGGATCAGTTCCAAAAGCGCCAGGAACAAACCGATCATCTCCGGTTTCTCGCGACCGCGGAAGATCTCCTCGAAGAGCTGCGATCCACCCTCGCGCTCGATCGAGTCCAGAATGTCGTCCGCGTGCAGCGTGATCGGCGTATCATCCGCCCCCACGCGGTGAACCGCCTCGCGCCGACCCGTCTGCTCGAGTAACCGGTTGAACGCGTCGAACAGGTCCCAAATGTCGAGATTGTCGAGCGGCGTCTCCTCCTCCGGTACCGCCGCCGTCGACGGGGAACGAGGGAACTTGCTCGCCTGTTCCTCCGCCGCATCCTCCAAATAGTGCGCCGCGTCTTTGAACTTCTTATACTCCAGGAGCTGCCGAACGAGTTCCAGACGAGGGTCGACCAACGCCTCGTCCATCGCCTCCGCCGGCGGAGTCGGAAGCAGCGTGCGGGACTTGATCTCCATCAACGTCGCAGCCAGCACCAGAAACTCGCTGACCGAGTCCGGATCGAGCTGCTTGAGCAATTCCACATAGGTGATGAACTGCTCGGTAACGCGCGCGATGGGAATATCGTAAATGTCGATCTCTTCCCGCCGGATCAAGAACAACAACAGATCCAGCGGACCGTCATAAATATCGAGGGCGACGCGGTATTCACTCACCGGTGGGTATCCTTCGCCGTTATCAAACCGCACGCGCTGCGAACATCTTCCATTACACCCTGCGCGACCCCGCGCGCCTTCTCGCCCGCCGCGCGGAGAACATCCTCGACGTAATCCGGATCAGCTTCGAGCCGGCGCCGCCGCTCGCGTGCCGGACCGAGCACCCGCTCGACCACCTCCGCAAGCTGCTTCTTCGCTTCACCGTAGCCCATTCCCCCGGCCCGATACTGCGCCTCGAGCCCGCGCACCTCAGCCGGCGCCGCCAGCAATCGATAGATCGCAAACACATTGCACGTTTCCGGATCCTTCGCCGCCTCCAACGGCGTGCTGTCCGTCTTGATACTCATGATTCGCTTGCGCGTCGCCTTCGAAGAGTCGAACAGCTCGACCGTATTGCCGTAACTCTTCGACATCTTCTGACCGTCCACGCCCGGAACGATCATCGCTTCGTTCAGCTTCGCCTCAGGCCGCTTCAGAACCTCGCACTCGAACATGTGATTGAACGACGCCGCCATATCCTGCGCCATCTCGATGTGCTGAACCTGATCCTTCCCGACCGGAACCACATCACTGCGATAGATCAGAATGTCCGCCGCCATCAGAATCGGATAACTGAAGAGCCCCATCGACGCTTGGAGCCCTTTGGCGATCTTGTCCTTGTACGACGTCGCACGCTCCAGCAGACCCTTCCCCGTCACCGTCGACAGGATCCACGTCAACTCCGTCACCTCCGGAACGTCCGTCTGGCGGAAAAGGCAGGCGGTTTCGGGGTCCAGACCCAGCGCCAGATAATCCAGCGCAACGTCCCGCGTATACGCTCGAAGCCGATCCGGCTCCGTCACCGTCGTCAGCGAGTGATAATTCGCGATGAAATAGAAGCACTCGTGCGCCTCCTGAGCCTCGATGTGCTGCTTCATCGCACCGAGATAATTGCCCAGGTGAAGCCGACCGCTCGATTGTACTCCCGATAGAACACGCATGCGCAATTCTCCTCGCGACAGCCTCACGATACGCGACCCGATTGTCAACCCCGACCGACAAACGCGAGCCCGCGCCAGTCGCGATGCACCAATCTGGACGACGACACGGGGAGCGTGCATCTTGATGCACCTTCAGTTCGCAAGGACCGCCCTGCGGACCGTCCATCTGCCGCCGTCGGCGACGTCGTCTCAGAGGCGTCAACGGCAAGAGCGCAAGTGCTGAACATCGCGCCGCGCGTGGCCCTCCGAAAAGCCGTTTGGATGGCGACACGGTTCAGCGGCGCCGGACAGGGGATCTGCCTTTGGTGGGGGCACACCGTGCCGTACTCGTTGCCGCCACGACCGGGGGAAGAAATCGTGGGCATGGATCGAGGATTTGCTGAAGGCGACGCGGGATGAGTGCGCGCGGTGGGGCGCGACGTTCATGCTCGCGTATTACGGGAATACCCCCACGCGGAAAACCGCGCACGAGACCGCGTGCCGCAGGATCCAACGGATGCACCCGCCGAAGGTCGCATCGCCATTACAGCGAAGCCGGCGCTGTCGACCGCGTCACCTGCGAGCGTATCGCCGCGAGGAGTCGCTTCCGATCGATCGGCTTGGTGAGGTAGTCGTCGCAGCCTGCGTCGATGCACTTTCTCCTGTCGCTGGCCATCGCGTGCGCGGTCAAGGCGAGGATGGGGCCCGTGTAGCCCTTCTCGCGCAACCGGCGCGTGGCCTCGTAGCCGTCCATCACGGGCATTTGCATGTCCATCAGGACGACGTCGAACGAACCGTCTGGATCGCAGTCGCGTCTGCTGCAGATCGACGCCATCGCCTTGTTGAATGCCTTCTTTCCATCATCCACGACGATGACGTCTGCACCGGCCCTCTTCAGCACGAAGGAGATGAGTCGTTGGTTGTCCAGCCCGTCCTCCGCCAGCAGGATTCGGCAGGCAAGACGTGCCTTCTCGTGTTTCACTCCACCCGCGTCATCGGCGTCGACCACGCCGGATTCGCACGATGGCGCCACCATCTTTGCGCCCTGGAGCGGTCCGGTCGGAATCCGCACATGGAACGTACTTCCTACGCCGAGCTTGCTGACGACGGTGATGTTCCCACCGAGCATCTTGGCCAGACGATGACTGATCGTAAGCCCCAGCCCGGTTCCGCCGAACTCTCGGGTCGTCGACGAATCCGCCTGAGAAAATGGCCGGAACAACCGAGCAGTTTGCTCGGGCGTCATGCCGATGCCGGTGTCCATGATGTCGAATAGCAGGATCGGCTGATCAGGACCCCGCCCGGTGATCGGATCCACGTCCAGGAATCTCACCACCATTCGGACGCCCCCGTGGTCACAGAACTTGATCGCATTGCCGATCAGGTTGACGAGGATCTGTCGGAGTCGGGTCGGATCGCTCTGGATCGTGTCCGGGATCGCGCCGACGTACTCGACGTCAAGTGGCAGGTGCTTGGCGTCCGCGCGGACCTTCATCAGCGAGCACACCTCGGCCACCAGCTTCAACGGTGAGAAGCGGATGCACTCGAATTCGAGCTTTCCCGCCTCGATCTTGGAGATATCCAGAATGTCGTTGATGATCTGCAGCAGGTGCTCTCCGTTGTCATGAACCGTTCGGACGGCGCGGAGTCGATCGGATTCCGAAATGTCCTCGTCCAGCATCGTCTCAGTGAACCCGAGGATGGCCGTCATGGGCGTACGGATTTCGTGGCTCATGTTTGCCAGAAACTCACTCTTCGACAGATTCGCCGATTCGGCTGCCGCTCTCGCATCCTCGAGATCCCTGTTGACCAATTCCAGGCGCTCCTTGGAAACGGTCGTGTTCTGCAGGGCCTGAGTCATCGAGTTGATGGATCGGGCGAGGTCCCCGAGTTCGTCACGGCGTTCGACCACGATTCGCGTGTCGAACGTCCCGTCTCGGATGGCCGTCGTACCCGCGACCATATCGAGGATCGGCTTGACAAACCGCCGCGACAGAATCAGGGCCACGACGGATCCTAGAGCGAACAGCACCAACATGAGTCCAAGCTGCGACAACGTTTCGCGCCGGATCTGCTCCAAGGCGCGGGCTGCTGAGAACGTCAGGCACACGTATCCGATCGGTTCGGCGTTTGCGATGCGAACAGGACTCACCACGCTGAACGTGCTTCGATTCGGTCTCAGAAACAGAGCGTCCTCATCTGCAGATTGAAACTGCCCAGGGTCGAATGCCGGTTCCGTTGCAGTGGGGACACCGTAGCCTGCCCCCGACGCAATCTCCACGCCGGATGCGTCATGGGCGCTGGCCGTCAAGACATCCGGATCTCTTTGGGCAATCTCCAGTTGGATCCCGAGGCGGTGAACGTTCGATTCGTAGAACGGATCCACGAGGTACATCGCCAAGGACGAGGACATCGTCGCCGCGCGACTGTGGAATTCGTCGTGGATCGCGACGCGCTGGATGTGGATGGAGTAGCCGATCGTGGAACCTCCCACGAGCAGCGCCGTGACCAGCGTGTAACCGACGAGTTGTGTGCGTATGCCAAGACGCATGTTGCGCTTCGCCATCAGGGAGTCTGCGCGTCGATGGATGGGCCGAGCAATTCGGCCGAAATGGGCTTCGCCAGCGCCTTGAGAGATTCCACCGCAGCTCCGGAAAGATCGTCGAAGGCATCGAACTTCGCCGTCCGCTCGAACCCGAAGAGCACCCGCTTCCCCTCGTCGGTCGTGTGCATTCGGCACAGAACGTCCCTGATCTGCAGCACAACGACAGGATCCAGATCCGACCGAACGCCCGCCAGTTGCCTCGGGACCGTGATGGTCCGATGAAACACATTCAGCTGGTCACGCTGCCGACGCGGAAGTTCGTCAAACTGCTGATTGTTGATCGCCCCCGCCGCGACCTTTCCCGTCAGCACCCAGTACACCGTATTGTTGTCGTCGTTCGAGAACACGTAGCCCACCTCGCCGGCGGGCACGTCGGCAGTGGCGTGGGCAACCTTCGTGACGTGGGGCCCGCGCGCCAGCAGCGAGGACTTGGGCAGAAGATACGACGACGTCGAGAAAACCTCTTCGAATGCGATGACTTTACCGGCCAGTTGATCGAGACGCTCGATCTGGCTGTCCTTCCGAGCGAACAAGACGCTATGGTATTCGCTGACACCTTTTTTCCAGCGTCTGGCCAAGATCTCGATGCCCTGGAGACGCTGCATCGCGAGCATCGGGAACGGGCTGTCGAAGTACAGATCGACCTTGCCCTCCTGCAGAAGCTTGGACATGCCATCGAGGTCGCGGGCCACAATCACTTTCCCGCGACCGATCCCCGACGCGCCGAGCTGCGCTGCCAGATAGTCGACGAAAGGCTGAAACGTCTCGATCTCACGGCCCGGCTCGTTCGAGATGGACCCGACGCGGATGACACCCGTCGGGCTCACTGGGTCGGGCCCGGGTGTGCTGGCGGCGGTAGCCGGCTGCGGATCGCTCTTCAAGGTCATGCTCGCCAGGATCACACCGACAAGGACCACCGGCAGCCCAATTCCCAAGATCCACTTCGATGGCATATTGCTTTCCGTTTCCGATCGTGTTGCGAATCCAGTCATGCGGAACGTCGATCAGAAGGCAACCTGGAGACGCATCTGGAAGATGTTCGCAAAGCCGCTGTCGTGCGCGTTGCTGTGAACATAGTTCCACGAGACACGCACGTTGGGGTCCACGTACCAGTTAAGACCAGCCGACACGTCCGACACGCGCCCGCCGCGAAGGTCTTCATCGTTAAGGTCGAGGTAGGAGTAACGCACTGCGACCTCCCACGCACCCATACCGCCATCATCGCCGAAGTTGCGCTGGGGCCTGATGCGACCGAATTCGGCGACGTCAGTCGCGTAGTGGCGGTGTTCACCGGTGAAGATGTAGCTGCCCTGGACGTAGAACGAGTTGAACTCCAGGTCGCTGCCCTCCCCACGATTGACAAAAGCCTGGATGTATTCGCCCTGAACGGAAAACGAACCACACACCAGCGCTGCCTCGACGCCGATGACGTCAACCCTGTCCGCCGTCATGTCGTCGCTGTCCGCGAGCTTCGGCGCAAGATGAGACTCCGGCCTCGCATCGAACCCGATGTCGTCACCGCCGGGATCCTGATGACTCCAGGCGACGCCCAAGTGAACCAGCTTGCGACCCTCCTCCTCGTACCAGGGCAGGGCCGTAACGCGACCGGTCAGGTGCAAACCATCCGAAACCTCGCCGTTGAAGAACTCGTCCGTTTCCCGAAAGAAACCGACCGCCCAGGTCGCCCGTTCGTCCAGCGCGGTGTCGTGCAGCATGATCCCCGTGTTTCGCCCGGGCGCAAATGTCTCCGTCGTCTGCGATCGCTCCAGGAACATGATGTACTTGCTGCTGGTCAGTTCGTTGAGCCCGAACGGCTCCTTGAAATGTCCGAAGCGAAGGTTGCCGATCGCCCAATGATCGATGAGCCCGACGTAGACGTCCTTGGCTTCGATGTTACGCTCGGTGAGGTCGATCTGCGTCTTGAACTCGAAGTGCTTGTAGAGCGTGCCCGAGTAGTAGACCCTGGCACGCCGCACTTCCGTCCCCTCCTCGAAGTCCGCAACTTCCTCCTCGAGGTCATGCCGAGTGTCGAACACCGCCCAGTCACCCTGAAACCGCCCACCCAACTTCAGACGGAAGTTCTTGTCGGGCGATTCGATGCGCACCGTGTCTTTCCAGAACCACCTCAGTCCTGAGGAGTCAGCATCGGTCGAACCGTGCGCTTGCTTTCCAGTTGCGTCGGCGGGTTGGCTGGCAGTCGGCGAGGCCGCGGTGCGCGCGTCTACCCGATCAACACGGCGGTTCCCGTCCGGGGGTCGTGTACCCTCGCCATGGATCCGTGAGAACGCGACGTCTTCCGTTCCGGGAATGACGGTCAGCGCGAGAGCCCACACCAACCGATTCCCTCTCGTTGAGCGGGGTCGTGTACACGCGCTGAGTCGCCGGGCCGCCGCTTGCTCAGCGTTCCACATGGTAGATTCCTCGCCTGGCGCGCGGGGCCCATAGCGCGCGCCATACGATCCTTATCGGAAAACCCGGACGTTTTTGTGCGAAAGCAATGGGCGGTCAAGGCCGCAAGTTATCGGGCCGGTGGTTGGCCTGCCCGTGGACGGATCGCCGCCGGCGCGTGATGGCCGGCTCAGGCAATCTGATCCTTCGGTCGGATCACACCTCGCCGGTTGGGCGCGGCGCATCGGTCAGGGGCGGGAGACGCCTCGCGTCGCGACGCGCTTGTGACTCCGCCCCGTCGCACGACGCGGCTGGATCAGGTCCTCCCCACAAGGAAGGCCCGGGAAGTGCAGCAGGCCGTCAACATCGGTACAATGACCGACAATGGACAACCAGCCACAGCAAGTCGAAACCGTCTTCCGTTCGAAGATCGGAAAGGAATCTCGCGACGCTACCTTGACTCTCGAAGCAGCGGGCATTGCATACAAACCCGGCCAAGAAGCGGGCGAATTCACCCTCGTGGTCACCGCACGTGATGCGCCACGGGCAAGAGCCGAACTCGAGGCCTTGGCTCGCGAAAACCCGGCCACACCAACCAACTCGAAAGCACCGCCGCCACAGGCAGGCGGTTGGACCGGCGTCCTGGGATACACCACCGTGTTGATCCTCGTCGCCGCCCTCGCCCACCTCAACCCCTTCGCCGCCGACTGGTTCACCGCCGGAAGAATGAACGCCGGGCAGGTTCGAGACGGGCAGTGGTGGCGCATCGTGACCGCATTGACCCTCCATGTCGACCTGCAACACCTGGCCTCCAACATCGTCTTTGGCGGAATCGTCGGGCTCTTTGCGGGACAGTTGCTCGGCTCCGGCGTGGCCTGGGCAGGCATTCTCGGCGCCGGAGCCGCCGGCAATCTGCTCAACGCATGCCTTCGCACATCCAACCACAACTCCGTCGGAGCCTCCACCGCTGTGTTCGGAGCCCTCGGCATGATCGCAGCCTGTGCGTGGCTGCGTCGCCGCCGACTGCAAGGACCCATACTCGCGCGATGGGCGCCTCTCGTCGGCGCCGTTGTACTGCTCGGCTATCTCGGCGCGGGCGGCGCGCGAACCGACGTCGCCGCTCACGTGACCGGCTTCCTTTCAGGATTGGCGATCGGCGCACTTTTCGGAAAGCCTTCCGATCGCCTCATCCTTGCACGGCGAACCCAACTGGCGCTGGGACTGGCCGCTCTCGCCGCTGTGGCGCTTGCCTGGGCGCGCGCCCTCACCCCCCTCCTGCCCGGGATCCCTTGAAAACTCCCATCACCCGCCGAGGAGTTCTCCACGCTGGCTCATGAGCTCGCCCACGAGATGCTCCACCAAACCGACAACGGCGAGCGTTCCACCAAGACGGTCCGCGAAACCGAGGCAGAGGCGGTGGCGTTTGTCGTCTCTCAATCCGTCGACCTCGACACAAACACGGCTTCAAGCGATTACATCCAGATCTACGCCGGCTCCAAAGCAACGCTTGCAGCATCGCTCGACCGCATCCAGCACGCCGCTACGGCCATCATCTCCGCGATTCTCGACCACCGCGACACAGGTGCCGCCACAGACCGATAACTGAGCGGAGGCCGCCTGACTGCCTCAGGTCCGATCAAGAAAAGCCGACATCTCGATCTCGACCGCGTGCTGGAGCATGATCTGGGCACCCATCCGGACCACGTCCCGCAGCTCGACGTCGCCGGTGATAATCCGTTCCTCGAACCGCTTGAACAATCGATGGCTCGGCAATACCTTCTTGTACATGGCGTATGGTTCCTTTCCGCCCACTCGGGGCTCTTGAAATTCCAACGGGAACCTTACGCCATCTTTTCTTTGACAGGAATCTTAGGACATCACCGGTTCGGAAGACCTGGACCGGGCGGCAATTCGTGCCAAGGTTGACGCGTGGGCTCGGCGGGTCGCCGCCGTGACCGAAAGCAAGGCTCACTTCTTCAAGAGCCACCCGGGCTACTACGAGAACTCCTGGGCCAAGTACTGCTCAATAATCCTCGTCTTGACGCTTCAGCAGGATCTCGGTGTCCACTACAACTTCGAGCAACGAACGGAGCCAAGCCTCGCCAAATCCAAGGACCAGTTCATCCACGGGATTGTCGAGGGCACCGGCGGAACCTGTGCTTCGCTACCCGTCGTGACCGTCGCGGTGGGGCGTCGTCTGGGGTATCCGATGAAGCTCGCACAGGGGTTTTCCCACTTCTATGCACGCTGGGATGACCCCAAAACGGGCGAGTAGTTCAACATCGAGTCCTCCAGCCCCGGTGGATTAGACTTCTACGACGATGACCATTACCGAGCGAAGGCACGAGAGTACGGCTTCGACTCAATTGAAAAGGGCAACTACCTCCGCTCGATGACTCCCCGGGAGGAACTGTCGTCGTTTCTTGGCACGCGTGCGGATTGTCTCAGAGAAAACGGCCGAATCATCCAGGCCTTCGAGACCTATCGGGAGGCGGTTAAGCTCGCCCCGGAGAATCACTTTGCGGAATCGCTCCTGCATGCGACCGCCAAGACGATTCACCGAATCAACGCGGCCCGACGAGCCGAGGCGTTCTTTCAGCAACACGAACGCAGGCGACGAACGGACCCACGCCTGATGATTCCAGGGATGCCGTCGATACCGACAGTACATTCGTTCAACCGAGGTCGTCCCGGCCCGGCTCAGCCGTTTCAGCCTGTGGGTGGTATAGACGCCCTTCAAAAAAGACTTGGCATGAACCTCGACGGCACCGGCTGGAAGCCGCCGACCATGCAAGATTATCTGAACGACACGAATCGCCGCAACCGTGAGTTGATGCGTTTCGGTCAACCCGGCGTCAATCCGGCAAACTTTGGTGCCGTCCCGACGTCACCGCTACCTTTGGTACCCAATTACGGACAGAGACCATGAGCTTTTCGTATCGTTATCGCAAACCGATATCCATCGTTGCTTTAGCTGCCATGTTTGTGGCTACGGCCGTCACACCTGTGACGGCCGAGTACAACCCTCGCCTCGGTCGGTTCATGCAAGCCGACCCGAACGGCACAGGCCTTGTTTTGACGTCCGGCCTCAGTTACCACGGGTCCAATCCCACCGTCACCGTTTCGATGGCCTACGAGCTGCAGTATGGCGACGGGATGAACTTTTACGAGTACCTCCGAAGCAACCCGCCGAACCGCACCGATCCGAGTGGCTTATCGTCACTTCTGGAAAACGCTTGGTTTAAGGCACAATCAAACTGGGCAGAATATTTGAAGACGGACGGTGGACGGGCATGGACTCGGCGAATTGATGGAGTAGCAGACGCGTTTGATATTTTCAGCGCATCAGGAAACGCTTTCGACGATGACATTTACGAGGCTATTGGCTCGCTTCAAACCAACAGAATCGAGACGTTGCAGCGCCTCGAAAAGGCTAGTTTCGAACTTCGATACGGCCATAAAACTTCCATGTTGTTTGCCGCAGGTTCCTTTGCCTGGGACGACGTCGTTTGGGAACCCCCATCACCGTCTTGCTGATCGGCCGCGCGATCCAAGAGTGGCTCCACGATGCTCGAGAGCAACCCGTGCGGCACCGGAAGCGACCCGCCACTCACGTCCTTCAACGCAAAACGCAGCGAACGCCCATCACTCGAAACCCTTACCGACAAATGCACACTGACGATCGCCTTCCAACCCCGATCCGACCAGAGAACGCCGGGTGCCCCATGCTGCGCCGAAGACACAGGGTGGGGGACGGATGGTCCTTTCATCCGCCGGCAGCGGATGCCAGACAGCCTGCATCCCCTCACAACGGCTCAATCACCAACCGCAACTCACCGTCGACCATCGAGATCGATTCAAACCGAAACGGCCTTTCTCCACTGAACCAGAAGCGTAGGTCAGGTTCCACCCGCCGCAGCCGGAAAGTGTCGCGCATTGGCGACGTGAAGCGCCGCCCATCATGGGCGGCGCTCCTGTGTGGCACGCGTTTCCTAGCGGTGAAGCCGCGTAGGCTCCCCGGAACGGACCACCAGGCTCCCCCCTTGCCAAGGGGAATTCAGAGGGGTGCTCTCTTCTGACCACGAATGACGAACGCCTGATCGCCGACAGGCTACGGCCATGGCTTCGCCATCTCGATCATACTCGCATCGAAGTCGCTACCGCACTCCGGGCACCGAGGCGTGGTCTGCGCGCGAACGTCGTATCCGCAGGCGACGCACACCGCGATGCCTTGCGCGACGAGCTGTTCCCGCAGGAACCGACGGCAACGCCGCCGCCAGAAGCGTGTCAACACCAACACGGCCACAGCCCACGGCACAACGATGTTGTAAACCACGATCCACATGAACCAGCCGCCCAGTGAGACGTTGAAGTACGCACTCAACGTGGGCAGGATCGCGGCGATGACAAGCCAGATCGTACCAAGGGTCAGAACAAGCCCCGCCCAGAAGATAGGGGTCTTCAAGAGACGGTCCTTCCACGTATCGAGAACCGCCACCGCCTCGGCTTCTGACGAAAACCGGTTCAGTTCCGGATAGACACGGTAGGACCACGCGCTTGGACGCTTCATCTCTTATCCCTGCGAAGAAACCAACGGAGAATCCATGATCCCCGGGGTGGGGCGTGTCGTTCCTCCGCGATACCGGAGGGTTGGCCCGTCGCCGGCCTGCGAAGTCACTTCCTCTCCCCTCACAACGGCTCAATCACCAACCGCAACTCACCGTCGACCATCGAGATCGATTCAAACCGAAACGGCCGGTCACCATTGAACCACACCGATCGATTCGCAACATCCACGCCATCAAAAAACGCCCCAACCGAACCGGCCTTACCAATCGCCGGGAGCAGACCAGCCACCGAACCGCCATCGTCGCCCCGACGAGCGCGATCCAAGAGCGGGTCTACGAGCCTTGACAACAACCCGTGGGGCACCGGAAGCGACCCGCCACTCACGTCCTTCAACGCAAAACGCAGCGAACGCCCATCACTCGAAACCCTTACCGACAAATGCACACTGACGATCGCCTTCCAACCCCGATCCGACCAGAGCACGCCGACGCGCACACCATCATCCTCGAAGCTCACCGCCGGCTCACTCAGTGTCGAAGGCCACGCATCGCGAACGCCAGGCCACGCAAAAGGAAGAGCCGCCAACCACGCGTTAACCGAACCTTCCTGGAGGACAACCTCGAACGTTTTCCCCGCCACCATTTGATCGCTGATGGAATCCGCAAGCCCGATCGTCTCCCGTTTCGCCTGCTCAATCGCAGCTTCATCAACAACAACCGGCTGATACCACGCCGGCTTGTGCTGAAACGTCAACCACAAGGCCCCCAGGACGACCGGAACGACCATCAGCAACACGGTCGCCAGCCGCTCGAGAATTCGTCGTCGCTTTGCTCTCCGCTCGCCGTCAGCCACCCACATCCTCCACATCGACTCGATCAGCCATCCCCGTGGGCCACCGGAGAACCTCATCAAACCTGCAGGCACGCTGTTTCCACAGGCTGTCGGTTTCTGCACCCCCGTTTGACCCTGCCGTCGCCACAGCCGTACAATCAATCGCCGATTCAGAATTGTCAATGTTTACTCGAACCACCGGATTATTGATTGTACCTCTGTGGCTCGCCGCGATGAGCTGGCTGGTCGCCCACGATGTGTGGCCCGCCCTCACCGCGCAGGACTTCCCACGCGTGAAGGTCTCCGACTGGCTTCGCGAATCCGGAAGCCAAGCCCGATCCACGATCCATCGCAACGGGCGATCCATCGGTTCGATGTGGACAGAGTACCTCGTCGGCGACGAGACCGTCGAACGGCACGACACGCTCTGGTTCGACCCGCTGCCGATCCTGGAAGAGCAAGTTCGCATCGACGTCTACTCGACCTTCACCCCAGAGGGACTTCTAGACGAGTTGACCTGCATCCTCCGAACGGAGTCCCTTGACCGAATCACGCTTCATGGAGAGCGGTTCCCGGCCGACTTTTCCTTCACACTGGAAAACGGTCCCGTGCAAAAGGCCTTCAAGGTCCCGCTGATCGACGGTGGACTGATCGGCGGCGCCTACAACCCCTTCAGTCACCTCGAAGACCTCGAGGTCGGCCGGTCCTGGCGCATGCAGGTCTTCAACCCGCTTTCCGTCCTGACCGGCATGAGCACCCAATTCAATTCCATGCTGGTCCAGGTCACCGGCGAGGAGACCGTCAGCGTCGCCGGCGCTGCCCGCCGCTGCTTCATCGTGGAGGCTCCGAACGCCAAAGCCTGGGTTGACCGAAAAGGCGCCGTCTGTGTCCAGGAGGTGACACTCCCGGTCATGGGCACCATCCGCATCGCCCAACAGCCGGATTTCAATGAGACTGAACTTCTGAGAATAAGGGCGATTTCGCTGCGACATTGAGGGTTCACGTGACCATGAGCGGACAACCGACCGATACGGCCATCCCACCGACCGACTGTGCCATCCTTTTGACACGGATTGCGAAGTCCTACGGCCGCACCCCCGCCGTAAAAAACCTTTCGCTGGCGATTCCGCGGGGAGAGTTGTTTGCATTCTTGGGGCCGAACGGCGCGGGGAAGACCACGACGATCAAGATGATCGTTGGTTTGCTGCAGCCGGATGAAGGTTCGATCGAGGTTTGTGGTCATTCGGTCGGTGCCAACGGTGTCACGGCGAAGGCACAGTTGGCGTATGTTCCGGATCAGCCCTTTCTCTACGAGAAATTGACCGGACGCGAATTTCTGCACTTCGTGGCAGAGATGTATGGTCTTAACCAACGTCGTCGCGACGCACTTCTCGCGTCACTCATTGTCCGGCTGGACGTGGCCGAGTATCTCGACCATCTGACCGAGAGCTACAGCCACGGCATGAAGCAGAAGATTGTTCTGGCGGCGGCACTGCTGCACATGCCGTCGGTGCTGGTGATCGATGAACCGATGGTCGGGCTTGATCCGCGCGGCATCCGGACGGTGAAGAATCTGTTCGTCGAGCACGCTCGGTCGGGCGGAACCGTCTTCATGAGTACGCACACGCTCGACATTGCCGAGGATGTGGCCGATCGAATCGGGATCATTCGAGCCGGTGAGCTGATCGCGGTGGGTACGCTGGACGAATTGCGTGCGGAAGCAACGCGAGAGCATACACTGGAAGAGATCTTCCTCGAACTCACGGAGGGGCAGGGTGACTGAGTTTGTCGGCGCCAATCCTTGCCCGCCGATGCTCGGGCTGCTGCTTCGTGTGAAGGTGCGATCGTTGTGGAATCGGATCCGTCAGGCGGTCGATGAGGCTCCGGTTCGCGTCAGCACCACCGTTCTTCTCGTCGGATTGATCTGGCTGGGGCTATATGGTGTCTTCCTGGCGGTGTTCCAACAGTTCCAGGAGACTCCGCTCGAAGCGACCGTCGCGATTCCGCTTCTCTTCAGCTTCTTCTTTGTCGCCATGCTGGCGATGCTGACGTTCTCCAACGCGATCATCGTGTACGGCGCGCTGTACGGCCGGACGGAATCGGCGTATTTGTTGACTTCTCCCGCGACGCCGCGCGATGTCGTGACGCTCAAGTATCTGGAAAGCCTGGTGATGGCGAGCTGGTCGCTGGTGTTGCTGGGCTTGCCACTGATGATGGCCATCGCGCACCGCACCGACGAGCCCTACTTTCATACGTTGTTCCTCGCGTTTTTTCTTGCGTTCATTCCGATACCGGGCGGGCTGGGCTTGCTGCTGGCGTGGGCGGCGGCGCGTTTTTTCCCGCGACGTGCCACGCGCTGGGTGGCGGTTGTCGGAGGCGTGGTGGTCGGTGTGTTTGTCGTGGCGGGTCTTCGCTCGCTCGGTCTTGCCGATATGGGCGCGGAGGTTTGGCTTCGTTCGTTTCTCGCCCGGATGAACATCGTCGAGTCGGCGTTGT
Organism: Phycisphaerae bacterium; assembly: GCA_029260135.1. GTDB lineage: Bacteria > Planctomycetota > Phycisphaerae > UBA1845 > UBA1845 > OFTM174. The sequence continues at coordinate 18,861 of JAJDDV010000172.1, forward strand.
TGCCCAATCACTGGGTAGCCGCCGGAATTGACCATGCGTTACACGGCCGATTGCCGGAGTCGATGCTCTACCTGGGTGTGACGTTCGCCAACGGTCTGTTTGTGAGCTGGCTGGCCGTCATCGTGGTGTCTCGATATTTCGACACGGCGCTGGATCGTTCCGCGGCGAGCAGTGATCGCGGTCGCCGCCCGGCTTCAAGTCCGACCGGGGGTGTAGCCGGCAGGGTGTTCTTCTATCTTCCGAGGCCGCTGCGTCTCGTGGCTGCGAAGGACCTTCGGACGTTTCTTCGCGATCCATTGCAGTGGAGTCAGCTCGTGATTCTGTTCGGACTGATGGCGTTGTACCTCACGAACATGCCGACATTGCGCCTGGTGTTCGCGGGTTCGTCGTGGGGGCTGATCGTTCCTTTCTTGAATCTCTGCGCGGTCAGTTTGATCCTGGCGACGTTTACGTGCCGGTTCGTATTTCCGCTGATTTCTCTGGAAGGGCAGAAACTGTGGCTGATCGGTCTTCTGCCGATGCGTCGGGGCTTGGTGTTGCGGGCGAAATTCGCGTTCGCCATGACAGTGACGGTTGTCACGGCGTTGTGTGTCATGGGTTTGGCATCGGTCATGCTGCTTCTACCGCCTTGGTGGGCTCTGATTCATCTCGGTGTGACGTTCGCGATCTGTTTCGGTCTTTGCGGTTTCGCTGTGGGTATCGGCGCGCGACTTCCGATGTTCCACCAGCCGAATGTTGCACGGATCGCCAACGGACTGGGCGGAACCAGCAATCTGTTGGCGTCGATTGCGCTGGTGGCGGTCGCGCTGACCGGCGTCGCTCTGGCCACCTATCGGTCTCGCAACGGTGTGGTTGACGCTATGCCGGACGCGGTTTCACTGCTCCTGTGCGGTGGTGGGGCGTTGCTCGCGGTGCTCGCCGGCGCCGCTGCAATGTGGATTGGCGGGCGCCACTTCGATCGTGTTGAGGCGTAGGTCGGTACTGGTCCGGGTCGCTTTC
>JAJDDV010000173.1 GCA_029260135.1 Phycisphaerae bacterium
CAGGAGAATTTCATGCGGAAAGAATGGACGTTCGTATTGATATGCGTGTGCAGCTTCGCGTCAACGGCGCACGCGCAGGACGTGTCCGGCGAGTGGCGCAGCTACGGGGGCACGACGGCGAGCACGAAGTATTCGCCCCTGGATCAGATTCATGCAGGCAATGCGGCGGAACTGGAAATTCTCTGGCGCTGGGACTCTCCGGACAACGCGCTCGAAGCGGAACACGACGAGCTCTCGCAATTTCGATTCGAGGCAACGCCGCTGATGATCGAAGGCACGTTGTATCTGAGCACACCGTTCAACCGCGTGGTCGCCGTGGATGCTGCCACCGGCGAAACGCTGTGGATGTACGATCCGGAAAGCTGGAAGGTCACGCGCGCCGCGAACATCGGCTACATCCACCGCGGCGTGGCGTATTGGAGCGACGGCGCGGGCGACAATCGAATCATCTTTGGGACGGCTAGCGCCCTTCTTATCGCGCTGGATGCCGGGACGGGGGAGCCCGTAGCCGAATTTGGCGACCACGGCATCGTGGACGTGCGCGCGACGATGCGCCGCGAAGTGCCGCAGCGACAGTATAGCTTCACCTCGCCACCGGTGATTTGCCGGGACACGGTCGTCCTGGGCGCGGCCATCAGCGATGGCGCGAGCGGAACGCGGATGCCGCCGGGCGATGTCCACGGATTCGACGCACGGACGGGCGCCCGCAGGTGGACCTTTCACAATCCGCCGCAGAAGGACGACCCGGGATACGAGACCTGGGAAGACGGCTCCGCGGACTACAGCGGCAACGCGAACGTGTGGTCGATGATGTCGGCTGACCAGGAACTGGGCTACGTGTACCTGCCTTTTGGAACCCCCACGAACGATTGGTATGGCGGGCACCGGAAGGGCGATAACCTCTACGCGGAAAGCCTCGTCTGCGTGAACGCCGAAACCGGGGAGCGCGTGTGGCACTTCCAGATGGTTCACCACGGACTCTGGGACTATGACCTGCCTTGCGCACCGAATTTGGTCGATATCGTGGTCGACGGAAATCCGATCAAAGCGGTCGCGCAGGTGAGCAAGCAGGGATTCTGTTATGTCTTCGATCGCGTGACCGGTGAGCCGGTGTGGCCTATCGAGGAGAAGCCCGTTCCTCAGAGCGCGGTGCCGGGCGAGCAGACGTCGCCGACGCAGCCCTTCCCCACGAAGCCCGCGCCGTTCGAGCGGCAAGGAATCACCGAGGACGACTTGATCGACTTCACACCGGAACTCCACGCCAAGGCCAAAGAGATCGTCAAGAACTACACCATCGGCCCGCTGTTCACGCCGCTGACACTGTACGAAGAGGGTGGCAACAGAGGCACGATCGTCTTGCCGGGTGCGACGGGCGGAGCCAATTGGCCGGGCGCTGCTGTCGATCCGGAAACCGGCATCCTGTACGTCTCCTCAGAGACCGGACCTTCGGTGATGTCGTTGATCGAACCCGACGCCAACCGCTCGAACTTCCGCTACATCAATAATTGGGGCGGCGGTGGTCCGCGGTTGACCGGTCCCGAAGGTTTGCCGTTGCTCAAGCCGCCGTACCGGCGAATCACGGCCATCGACCTCAACACGGGCGAACACGCCTGGCAGGTCCCCTTCGGAGAGGGTCCGACCAACCACCCGGCCATCAAGCATCTGGACCTTGGGCCGTTGGGAACCCGATTCGCAACGCGGGTATTGGCCGAAGGCGGCATCCTCGTCACCAAGACGCTGCTGATTACGTTCCTGCCCGACCTCGACGAACTGGGCGACCGCAACGCGACCGGGTCGCTGCTACAAGCCTACGACAAGGCGACCGGGGAGCTGTTGCACACGATCAAGACCGAGCAAATCCTGCACAGCTCCCCCATGAGCATCCTGCACGAGGGACGCCAATACATCTTGATTGCCGCCGGCGGAAGAGGGGGCGCGAAGGCCGAACTTCTGGCGTTCGGCTTGCCTCGCGACGAATGACGTAGCATGCTGCCATAGCTTTGGCGTTGCGGACGGAACGCCAAAGCTATGGCGTTGCTCCCGTGCCTCCGGGAACCCCGGCGAATTGAATCCCGGCTAACTCGGCCATCGCTTTGTTCCACGTGGTGACGTCATCGGAGTTGAACTGCTTCAAATGCGTGTGCCCGCATGCGCGGGCCATGACCTGCATCAACTCCACCGACGCCCCAAGAAACCGGGCCAGCTGCTGGGCTGATTTGTCGACGTCGAGTTTGGCCCGCAGGTGCTGCTGCTGCGTCGCGATGCCGGCCGGACAATTGTTTGTGTTGCAGATCCGCGCGGCCACGCAACCGATGGCCTGCATGGCCGAGTTGGCGACCGCGACCCCATCCGCCCCGAGACAGAGGGCTTTGATGAAGTCGGACGGCGTCCGGATGCCGCCTGTAATAATCAGTGTGACGTCGCTCCGCCCGCAGCGGTCCAGATGACGGCGGGCACGCGCCAACGCAGGAATCGTCGGTACCGAGATATTGTCTCGAAAGATGAGCGGCGCCGCGCCCGTTCCACCGCCCCGACCGTCGAGGATGATGTAATCCGCGCTGGCTTCGAGGGCGAAGTCGATGTCTTTCTCGATGTGCTGTGCCGACATCTTGAACCCGATCGGGATGCCGCCTGACAGCCCACGAACCTCCTCGGCGAACTCCTTGTAGTCCTGCGGTGTCGTCAAATCGCTAAAGGTCGGCGGCGAAATCGCTGGTTGTCCCTCCGGCAATCGGCGGACTTCCGCGATCTTGCCTTTCACTTTGTTCCCCGGCAGATGACCGCCCGTGCCGGTCTTTGCGCCCTGGCCGCCTTTGAAGTGGAATGCCTGCACGCTGGGCAACAGCTCCTTGGAGAATCCAAACTTCGCCGAGGCCAGTTCGTAGAAGTATCGAGAGTTCTCCGCCTGTTCTTCGGGCAGCATGCCGCCTTCACCGGAACAGATGCCGGTACGGGCCAACTCGGCGCCGCGGGCCATGGCAACTTTGGCTTCTTCCGAGAGGGCGCCGAAGCTCATGTCGGACACAAAAATCGGAATCGCCAGTCGCAATGGCTTGTTCGCGCTGGGGCCGACGACTAACTCCGTGCCCACGTCGTCGCCATCGAGCAAAGGCTTGGCCGACAGTTGCGCCGTTAGGATCTGGATGTCG
>JAJDDV010000174.1 GCA_029260135.1 Phycisphaerae bacterium
TCGTGGGAGGATGCCGCCAAGCAGGCGGTGGAAACCGCGGGGCGGCATCTCAAGCACCTGAGAGTGGCTGAGGTCAACAAGCTCGACATGAAGGTTGAACACGGGAAGGTCGTGGCGTATCGCGCGCGGGTCGGTCTCTCGTTCAAGTACGAAACGGGCGACTGAGGCGTACGGTTGGACCGGAGCGTCGCGTGTGGCGATTGCGTCGGTCGAACGTAGATCCATCGCCCGGATCAGCGTTGGGTGGCGGTCGATTTGCGCGGAGAACGATGCGGAACTCCGAGGCGTTCCCGTGAGGAGGAGCGATGTATCCATTCCTCTTTGGCGTGAAGACGTACAGCTTTCTCTACTGCCTGAGCCTGTTGGCTCATGTTGCCCTGGCGATCGCTTTCTGCCGGCAGATGGGGCTGTCGCGCCGCGCGGGGATGTGGATCGGGATGTGCTACATCTTCGGTATGGCGGTCGGTGCGAGGATTCTGTACGACCTTCTTCACGGCCAGTTCGCCGCCGGCAACTATTTGAACCTTCGCTATTACTTCGGCGATGGTTTGTGGGGCGGTCCGCTCGCGTACCTGGCGGTTGCGACGACCGGCATCTTGCTGCTTGGGCGAGACAAGCGAGGTCTAATGGATGTCATGGTGTTGGCACTTCCGGCCCCGATGATTCTCGCGAAGACGGCGTGCTTCTTCAATGGTTGCTGTTTCGGAGCAGCAACGAAGATGCCGTGGGGTGTGGCGTTTCCGGAGGGTGCGGAGGCGCCGGCTGGCGTGTCACGCCATCCTACGCAGCTCTATGAGATCCTGGTGCTCGCGGCGATCGTGCTCGCGCTTCAGATGCTGGATCGGGATCGCTGGCGGGGTCGGCTCGTCTTCTGGTTCGTGGGGCTCTACGGATTGGGTCGACCGGTTACGGAGTTCTTCCGCGCCCCCGAGGAGTGCATTCCGAGGGTCGGTCGGCTCAGCGACTCGCAGGTCGCTTGCCTCGTGGCCGCGGTCGCGTCGGGCGTGGTCCTGCTGGTTGTTCGGGCGCGTCGAGGGATGCGGGGCGACCAAGCGCCGAGTGCCGCCTGAGGCGCAGTGCATCTCGACGTCTACGACACGCCGCTTCCGGTCAGTACCGACCGCTTATTGCGCAGGCACAAGGTTCCGGCGCCGACCAGCAACATTGCCATGGCCATCAATCCCCACTCGGAAAGCGTCGGTATGCCGATCTCCAGGCACGCGTCGCCACCGATGGTCGACTCGGAGACGTCAAACGTCGCCCGGCCCAGGAAGCAACTCGTTCCGACAGTGTCGGCGGGCGGCGATACGTCGTATGACACGAGCGCCGGAATGGAGGGATCGAAGAACGGCCCCCATTTTACTTTCGCCGTTCCGGTGTCCCATGTGCCGCTGTTGCTAATGTTCGACACAGACCATCCGACGGGCGGCGCGTCCTCAAGCCCAACGACAATCGTGCCCGCCGGCGCACTCACCGTGATCGACACCGTAAACGCCGCGCCCGGATCGCTGTACGCGGACAGATCGCGCGTCGCCGTCTGCGCGTGAGCCGGCAGGCATAACGCCACCGACACGATCAGCCAACCGCCGGGCGCAACCACTCCCCCCTCACTTGGCTTCCCCGACATTCGCATGCTCCTCCCTCTCCTCCGTTCATGCCCGCCTTTCCGTGTCTCCTCCGCCGACCGTTACTTGATCGTGATCGGGTGATTCACACCATCGTAGGACACGGTTCCGATGAACCCGTCGATGATCGTCGCCGGGGCATTTCGTGGTGACTGCCGCACCGATTTCTCCGTCGTGCGGTTCGCTTTGAACACGACATACGCGGCAGGATCCTCAAAGAACGGTCCCCACTTGATCTTACGGTAGCCGGCATCCCACGTACCGCCGTCACTCATGTAGGTGACCTCCCAGCCCTTGGGAATTTGCAGCTCCAACGCCACGACGGATGTACCCTTCGGTGGTTCAATGGGAATGGAAGCCTTCACTTGTTCGCCCGCACCGAAACGACGGAGGCGCGCGGAAGTGACCTGAGCTTTCACGGTGATCGCGCCGCCTCCATCCGACGATACTGCAGCGCCCGCGGGCGAGCTCGCACTGGTTGCGGAGCAGTAACCCGACGCCGGCGCCGGACAGGCATGCGGCTGCCAATTCTGACCACTTTCGTCCCAGCAATAGCACTCGCCGTTCTTCCAGATGTACGCCGCTCGAGCCATGCCGGCGAGATCGTCATTGCAGCCGACCTTCCAGGCGCAGGCGTAGCCAATGCCCTCACAGAGAGAGACCTGACCGTCCCGACAAACACCGTGCGGGCAGGCGTCGCAATCGCCGACCGGACAGGTCGGGCAAGCCGGTTGCGGCTCATCGGCCGGGATCAACGGTCTGCAGAACAGGTCGATGCACTCGTCGCCGCATATCGCCTGGTTGATGCCGTCCACGGAGACGGCACCCGAGAAACAATGGGGGCCGACGGCATCGTTGCTCGGAATCACCGCGTACCCAACCTGATGCGGAAAGGGCGGGAAGAACGGTCCCCATTTGACCTTACCGTTTACCGCATCGAATGTCCCGTTGTGGCTGATGTCCACGACGACCCAACCAGCGGGCGGCGCGTCTTCGAGGGCAAGGACCATGGTTCCCGCCGGTGGCGTCAGGGCGATGTGGACCCTCTTCGGCACACCGGGGCAGTAGGCCGGTTGAGGTTGCACGAGCACGCGCGTGGCGGCACAGTCGCCCCCGACACAGGGACCGGGATGGTCGATGGAGACACGCGCCGCATCGGCTTCACACTCATTGACGTAGGTCACGCCGTCGCAACCGCAAACGGGGTCGTAAATCTCGGGGCAACCGCCGCCCGGTACCGGCGTACAGACCCCCTGCATATCGGCCCCGTTGCACGTCCCCGGTGGGAACTTGCAGAAGGTGCCGGGATCGTCGCAGGGGATTCCGGCGATGCCACCGCACACGGTGGGACAGACGACTCCGGGCGCCGTGCATGTCGTACCGCCGCCGCCATCTCCACAGACCCATGTGCCGTCCGCACAGCAGTGGGGGCCCTCGATGCACGGCGGTGCGGTGGCTGGATCGCAGCAAGGCTCTTCGCACTCGCCGGGATGGTCCATTGACTGACCGGCAGCCATCATCTCGCAGATATTTCCGTAGGTTACGCCGTCGCAACCGCAGACCGGCTCCCACTCTGTGGTACAGCCCACGTTGTTGGGATCGGGTAGGTCACGACAGACCCCCATACGGTCCGCCACGTCGCAGGTCCCCGGCGGGAAGAGGCAGAACTCACCGTCGTCGCACGGCAGCCCCGCGATTCCGCCACAAGGCTGCTCACAGACCGCGCGGAGGATGTCATCCACACCATCGCCGTTGGTGTCGGTACCGTGCAGTTGACAATCCGGCGCATTTGAGGGGCAGACGCCCTGCGCGGTCGGTCCGCTCGGTTCGAGCACGATCTGACAGGCCATCCAGTCGATGCACTCGCAGGCGGAGATCCTGTAGGTGTTGGTGAGCGGATCTCTGTGAGCCGTCGTAGCGACGCACGAGATCTCGGGAATGACCGACATACAGCTCCCGCTGCAGCTCAGCCCGTCCGGCGAGGGCTCGCATCGACAAGCACCGGGGTAGTCGATCTGAATGCCGACCGCGTCGGCCTCGCATTCATTGCCGTAGATTACGCCATCGCAACCGCAGACCGGGGCCCAGACATCAGGGCAGCCCATCGGAATCGGCGTACACACGCCCATGATGTCGGCTGCATCACACAGACCGGGCGGGAACTTGCAGAATTCAGCCGGATCATCACAGGGTATCCCTGTGATCCCGCCGCAGAGGCGCGGACAAGGCGCGATCAGGTTGTTGTGGACGCAACCGTTTCCGTGCATGCAGGTATCGAGGCAGACCGGCGCGACGCAACCGGCGACATAGACGCGATCGCCCACGGTGAACCCGCCCAGGTTGTCCAGTTCGAACAACTCGCCGGAATCCGCCAGGAACATCACACAGGGCGCGCCCTGTACCAGTTCACCGCAACCGGTGAAGCAGGGTTCGCCCGGCGGACAGGCCATCGGGCAAGGCTCGCCGCACGGCACATTGGGATCGGTCGGACAGGTTGTTCCGTGTCCCTGATACGCACCGCCCTCCAGCACACATTCCTCGCGCGTTCCGACAAAGCAGTGTACGACACCCGCGGCATTGTTCAGGCAGCACGCGCCGGTGGGCGGCTCACACGGGAGGGTCGGATCCGCCGGACAGGTTGTTCCCTCGCCCAGGAAGGTGCCGCTTTGGGCCGAACAGTTGCGCTCCGTACCGAGAACACAGTGGACATTCCCCGTGCTATCCGCCAGGCAGCATGCGCCCAGCGGCGAAGCGTCGATGACGATCACTGTGTCGAAGCAAACCATGTTGTTTTCGGAAACGGTGATACGGATACGGGGGAATGCGGCGCCGCCGAGCACCGGACCGCTGTCGAAATGCTGCACCGGACCGTCACCGACTCGAAGGTCGAGCTGCATCTGGTGCATCAGGGCGAAATCCCCGCCAATCCGATACCGACCCGAACCGGTAATAATGAGATCCGGCGGGACCGCAGGGCTCGTCGACAGCACACGCCAGTGGATGTTGGTCACGGAATAGTGCTCAAACCACATGTCGGAACCGACGTGGTTGAGGTCAAACCCACCACGAACGGGGAATTCCGCAGAGATGGGACACATGCATGGCGGGAAGCATCCGAACTGGTAGGTGCTCCCGGGATTCAAACCATACGGCGTTGTCTCACACGCGGTGATCGTGTTGACATAAAGGCAACCATTCCCCGTCGCGCACGGCGTCAGGCAATCGGGCTGCAAACACCCCTTGACGAACACACGATCGCCCGCGGTGAACCCGCCGGAATTGTCGATCAGAAAACGGCCGCCGGAATCCGCCTCGAAGAGGAGGCAGTTCGCTCCGCCGACCAGCGTACCACACCCTGCGAAGCAACGCTGCCCGGAAGGACAGGCGACATCGCACGGCACATCGCACGGGACGGTGGGATCTGCCGGACAAGTTGTCCCGTCGCCCTGGTACGTTCCGCCTTGGTTTGAACACTCAGGCTCGTTCACTTCGATGCAGGACGACGCCGTCGCCGGATCGTGCACACAACAGGCGCCGACCGGAGCCGGGCACAGGTAGTTGGGCGGGCAGAGGGTACCGTCACCCTCGTATCGACCGTCCTTCGCGCGACACTCGTGAAGCGGCAGCTCGACGCACAGCCCGATCGGCAGGCAGCAGGCACCTGTGGGCGGATGGCAAAGTGCAGCAGGATTCGGAGGACATTGCGTACCCACACCCATGTGCGTACCGCCGGCAGCCAGGCAGGATTCCTCGGTCTCCATCACACACAGCGCGACACCCGTCGGATCGTTCAAACAGCAGGCACCGATGTTGCACTCCCCGGGATGGTCAATCGACATGCCCGCCGCCTGGGCCTCGCACTCGTTACCATAGGTCAGGCCGTCACATCCGCAGACCGGAATCCAAACGGGCGGGCACGCCGGCGGGATCAGGTGACAGTATCCCGAACGATCGGCAATATGACAGGTCCCCGGTGGATACTCGCAGAACTCACCGGCACCACACGGGATCCCGGCAATCCCTCCGCACATCTGCGGACAGCCACCCTGCCCGGTCACATCCACGCAAGTGGTACCCGGTCCTTGCGGAACGCCACCAAACCCGCGGCAACAATGCGGCCCGATCTCGACGCAGTAATCCGATCCATACGGAAGGCAACACGCTTGCGCCGTTCCAGGGCAGGTCGTTCCCACACCCTCAAAGAACCCGGTGCCGTGGCATTGACGCTCTGTGGTTTCCCTGCAGACCGGAACGGGCAGCGGACTTCCGCCCAGATCACTGCAGCAGGCACCGGTGGGCGCACACGCAGCCGTGAACGTATCATCCTGTCCGTCCCCGTCCAGATCGATGCCGATCACTTCGCACGCCAATCCAGTCGGACAGTGACCGACGGGGTGCGGCGTGGCGTTGCCGAACTCGACGTGGCAGACATTCATGTCCCAGCACTGGCACTCTACAACGGTGATCGCCCCCGTGGCCACATCAAGATGAAGCGTTGTAGGCGTGCAGGATACCTCAGGAATCACGGAGCAAGGGGCGGGCTCACACGCGGATCGATCGGCCGTCGGCACGCAAAGGTTCGCACACGCGCCGTGATGCAAGATCGACACGCCGGCGGCATCCGCCTCGCACTCGTTGCCATACGTCATCCCGTCACAACCGCAGACCGGATCCCAAACGTCGGGACAGCCCGTGGGAATCGCCGTACACATCCCGCCTGCCGTCGCACTTCCGCAGGACCCCATTGGGTACTTGCAGAACTGATTGGCGTCACAGGGAGGATGATTCGGGCCGCAAGGACGCTCGCACGGTCCGTCATGGTCGACGGATACGCTCGCCTCGGCTGCGAAACACTCGTTGTCGTAGGTAACACCATCGCATCCGCAAACGGGCTGAAAGTACTCCGGACATCCCACCGGGATCGGTAGACAAATCCCCTGGAAATCGCAGCAGCACTCACCGGGATTGAGCCGGCAGAATTGACCCGCATCACATGGAGTCCCTGCGAAGCCTCCACAAACCTGTGGACAGTTCGATACGCCCGTCGGATCGGCGCAAGTCGAGCTCGGTCCCATCGGCTCGCCGCCTGATGCGATACAACAATGCGGATTCAATTCAGCGCAATACGAAGCGCCCGCCGCAACCATGCAACAGGCCTGTGTCTGCGTACAATCCGCGTTGACGCCGTGGAAGACTCCCCCACCCAGATGGCAGGCGTCCGGCAACGAAACCGTACATGTTTCAAACGCTATGGGTCCGTCGGAGATATCGAGACAGCAGACCCCTTCCAGGGTTGGTGGCGCACATTGACACCGTAGCCCGTCGTGTATGCCGTCGTTGTTCTCGTCGAACTCGACCAGCGCGCAGGCGACGCCCGATGCACAGGCACCGGTGCAATCCGCCCCCGCTGCCGTACTGACCAGATGACACGCCGTTGACGTCGCGCACGTGCAGTCGTACGCAAAGGCCCCGGTGACCGGGTCGAAGCGCATCGCCGTCGCGAGACACGGAAGCGTGGCGTCCGAGCAGGCAAGCGTTGCGCAGGCCTCCGGTGTGGAAACCGTTCCGCAGAATGGCGTTTGCGCCTCGGCCCCGACCGAGAGTGACAATCCGCCGACAATCGCCAAAATGTTCGAAACCGTCCGGGAAACGCGTAGCATGGTGAATGCTCCTTAGAATCCGTGCAAAATGTGACCCCGTTATGCCGGGAGTATACGTCTCGTCCGGTAACAGAACAAGGAAAATCAGAGGTCTCCGTGGCCGTACCGGACGCAAGGCTTGACGTCGAAGCGACACAAGCAATCATTGGCACTGTATTTTATCTAGCAAGAGAAGATGATACCCAAAGAACTGCTCAAGAAGGTTCGCCAGATTCACATCCGCAGTCTTCGCGTGGTCAACGACCTATTCGCGGGACGGTACCACTCCGCGTTTCGCGGTCGCGGTATGGAATTTGAGGAGGTCAGTCCGTATCAGATCGGTGACGACGTTCGGCTGATCGACTGGAACGTCTCCGCCCGATACGGCGAGCCGTTCATCAAGAAATTTCGGGAGGAACGCGAGCTGACCGTGATGCTCGTCGTCGACGTCAGTCGTTCCGGGCTGTTCGGTAGTGGACGGCAGTTCAAACTCGACCTGGCGGCGGAGCTCTGTGCGGTACTGGCGTTCTCCGCCATCCGCGAGAACGACAATGTCGGACTGATCCTCTTCACCGACGGCGTCGAGAAGTACGTCCCGGCGAAGAAGGGAACGCAACATGTCTTGCGGATCGTCCGGGAACTTCTCTACCACGAACCTCAGGGCCGCGGCACGGACATCAGTGAAGCCCTGACCGTGCTCAACCGGGTGACGACGCGCAAGTGCGTTTGTTTTCTGGTGAGCGATTTCCTCGCGGAGGGGTATGAGCCCTCGCTTCGTATCGCAAGGCGTCGGCATGACCTGATCCCCATCGTCATCGTCGACCCGCGTGAGACCGAGCTCCCCAACGCCGGCTTCATCGAGCTGGAGGACCCCGAAACCGGTGAACTGGCGATGGTCGATACGTCGAGCCGATCGTTGCGCAGGCGTTACGCCAGGCTCTGTTACAATCGGGCGGAGGACCGCGAGACCCTTTTCCGCCGAATGGACACCGACGTCATCGAGATTCGAACCGACCAGCCGTACGTCGAACCACTGGTGAGGTTCTTTCGTAAACGAGCACGAAGGCGATAGCGCCTGATTGACGTTCCGATCATGGATCAAGTACCCAGACATCATCATCGATCCGACGGATCCACGCCGGCCTCTGTGGTGTGCGCATGGCTGTTGACAACGGTGCTGATCGTGTGCCTCACCGGTTGCGTCCGAAACACGCGCGACGACGACGCCGGCTTCTCGAGCGCCAGCGCCGTCAAGCGAACTTCGCAGGACGGTCCCGTCACGCTGTCCTTGATCGCGTCAACCGACGACCTCGCACTCACCGATCACTCGCAGCTTCGCCTCGAGATCGTTGCAGACTCTGGCGTCATCGTGAGCGATATCGAATACGAGCAGGCCTTAGCAGAGGGCGACCGCGCCTTCGAGTTCCGAGCGCAGCCGGTTCGGCAAGAACTCGCAAAACCGACCGACAACGGCAAGTTGCGGTGGACGATCGACTACGCCATCGAGTTCTTCCTCCCCGGTGAGTATGAGCTTCCACCCGCAGAGGCTTCTTTCGTCGTGCCCACCGAAGAGGAGCGCCCGGCAGGCGAAGCGACGCCTTCACCGGCGGAGCCTCGCGTCATCTCGACGGAACCGATCAAGATCGTCGTGCGCGCCCCACCCGACGCAGCCATGTCGCCTGAGCAATGGGGAAGAATCCAACGTCTCGACCCGGTCGAGCTGGCCGAGAAGCCCGGTCCATGGCCTTGGATCACTTCCGTAGCTGTGGTCGGCGCCCTGGCGATCGCTATATGGCTGCTTCGCCGCTCAAAACGCCGCCGAGCCGAGGCGATTTTGCACATTCCCGCCCACGAGTGGGCTCGACGCGAGATGGGTGCCCTGGTGGCCGAGAACCTGATCGGGAGGGGACTCGTTCAGGAGTTCTACTATCGCATCAGCGGCGTCGTCCGCGGATACATCGAACGCCGCTTCGACGTATCGGCACCAGAGATGACCACCGAGGAGTTCCTGGCGACGGCCGGTGAAGATCGCCGGTTCGAGCCCGCCACGACGATGGAACTCAATCGGTTTCTCAGCGCGTGCGACCTGGTCAAGTACGCACGACACGAACCGGGCACGATAGCGTCCCAGGGCGTGCTCGAGGCCGCCGGCGACTTCGTCGAACGGACGCGAGAGCGTGACCCGCAAGGCGAAACGGATGACACCTCCACACCATCTGCGGAGGAGCAAGCGGCATGATGGAATGGCTGGCGGAGCGCTTCAATCCGGGCCCGTTCTTTGGGTGGCTTTGTGTCGCGTTTTTGGCACTCATCCCCGTGCTATGGGCGCTGGGCTATGCGCGTCGCCGCCACGCCGCCGTCCGATTCAGTTCTCTGTCGATGCTCAAACCGCTTGGCGGAAGCTGGGCTCTTCGGACGCGGTTCATCCTTCCCTTGCTCCGTAGCCTTGCGATCCTGGCGCTGATCCTCGCCTTGGCCAGGCCTCAGTCCGGCGGCGCCTACCGCGACCTGAGCGAAGGGATTGCCATCCAGATGGTCCTTGATGTGTCGGGCAGCATGGCGGAAGAGGATTTCATGATCGACGGGGATCGAGCCCGTCGGCTGGACGCCGTCAAACAAGTCTTCGAGGATTTCGTCCTGGGGAGCGGCTCACTAGGTGGAAGAGAGAACGATCTCATCGGCATGACCACCTTCGCGATGTACGCCGACACACCATGCCCCCTTACGCTCGACCATGGAAGCCTCGGCGATCTGCTCGAAGCCACGGAGATACCCGGCTGGGTTGATGGCCGGCAGGTTCGCCAGGAAGTGGAGCAGGACTACACAGCACTGGGTGATGCGATCGCACTGGCGACCGACGATCTTCGGCGCGCCGGCGAACAAGCCCTGGCCGGCGTGCCCGGCGCCGAAGCCGCCAAGAGCCGCGTCATGATCCTTCTGACCGATGGGGCCAACAACCCGGCTGACATTCCGGGCACGAAACCGCCGGAACCGATCGAAGCGGCCAAGGTCGCCGCCACGCTCGGCATCAAGATCTACACCATCGGAGCGGTGGGTTCGGAACAACCCAAGCGATCGCCGTTCGGGAGGTTCTTTGCGGGGAGGCGGCAGGTCGACGAACCGACACTCAAGGAAATCGCCCGAGTGACCGGCGGCAAGTACTTCCGTGCAACGGACACGGAATCCCTCGTCACCATCTACGACGAGATCGACAAACTCGAACGCCACCGTACCGGAGAACGATCGTTCCGCGACGATATTGAAACGGCGAAGCTCGCCATGCTCATCGGACTGGCGCTCCTCTTGGCGGAACTCGTCCTGGTCAACACGAGGTACCGGACCCTACCCTGATGAAGCGTCACGTCTATCCCATCGGCGTCTGGATTGTCTCGGTATTGGTCCTACCAATAGTGCTCCTGGCGCTGGGATTCGCCGCCTTTGCACTCACCGACGTGGAGACGCTGCTGTTCGACAGTCCGCAGCTTTGGTGGCTCGGCGCGGCCGGTCCCGTTGCCGGAATCATTCTGCTCTACGGTGTGATCCGCCGAAGGCGCAGCCTCGAGCGGTTTACCTCGGCCCAGCTTGCCCCCTTGCTCGCCGATCGCCTCAGTCCGGGGCGTCAGGCGTTGCGGGCAACACTTATCACAACGGCTGTGCTGCTCATCGCCGCCGCCGTCATCGGACCGCGATGGGGGCTGTACCTGGAGAAGCAGAAAGTTCATGGCGTGGATGTGGTCGTCGCGGTCGATGTTTCTCGATCCATGCTGGCGCGCGACGTGGAACCACACCGCCTCGAGCGAGCGAAGCGCGAAATACGACAGCAGCTCATCGAACGCGCCGTCTTTCGCCACAGCAATC
The DNA here is from genome assembly GCA_029260135.1 of Phycisphaerae bacterium. Classification (GTDB taxonomy): domain Bacteria; phylum Planctomycetota; class Phycisphaerae; order UBA1845; family UBA1845; genus OFTM174. The sequence continues at coordinate 11,123 of JAJDDV010000174.1, forward strand.
GCCTCGCGTTGCTGGCGTTCGCCGGGTCCACGTCGCTCAAGCTGCCGCTGACCACCGATCACCTCTCTTTTCGTTCGAAGATTGAAGCGGTAAACATCGGCAGCGCGCCGCGCGGCGGCACGGCCATTGGCGCCGCCATTCGCGCGGCCACGGACCTGTTCGAAAAATCGCCGGAACAGGCCGGGAAGATCCTCGTCCTGTTCACCGACGGCGAAGACCATGAAGGGAGTCCGATCGAAGCTGCCCGAGAGGCGTACGACGAGCGCGGTATTCGGGTCTTCACGGTCGGCGTCGGAGACGCCGCCCGGACCGTCGGCGCACAGGTACCGTCGGGAAGTGAGCGGTCGAGCAAACCGCTGCTGCACGATGGGCAGATTGTCTTCTCGAAACTCGATGTCGAGGGACTGCGAAAGATCGCACTCGCCGGCGGCGGGCAGTACGCCCCGATCAAGGACTTCCACCGGCTGGTAACCGCCATGGCGGCCATGCGAAAGACCGACCTGACCACCGAGGAGCGTATTCGACACCGCCCGCGATACCAGTGGTTCCTTGCGGCGGCGTTGATCCTGCTCGGACTCGAGATGATCATCACCGACCGACGGCCCTCCGTCGCCAAGCTGCCGCAACGTGTGTGGCAAGAGGAGTTCATGTCATGAAGAAGCCGAGTGATCTACATGGATGTGCCGCCAGGGGCTGCCAAACGGCGTATGTCGCCATGGCCGTTACGATGCTCCTCGCACTCGCGGCACCACCCTCCCGCGCAGATGATCCGCCACAAGGTGAGCAAGTCGCCAAGCTCAGCGCACCGCAGGCGGTTCGCCGCGGCAACCAAGAACTGCAGAAGGGCGATCCGACAAGCGCACTCAGATCCTATCTACACGCCAACGAGCTACAGCCCGATGCCAGAGAGGTCGCCTTCGTTCGCGGCCTGGCGCACTATGACCTGGGTGAATACGATGAGGCGCGAGACGCCTTCCTGGAGGCGGCCGGCGGCGACGTCGACGAGCTGGCCGACGACGCGCGGTACAGTCTCGCCACCTGCGATCACGCCGAAGCGTTGGCAGCCGCAGAGGACCCGCAGCAGACGTTGAGCCTTCTCGAAGACGCGATGCGACAGTACCACGACGTGTTGGCCAACCGTCCACAGCACGAGGCCGCCCGAGACGCCAACTTCAAAGCCGCATCCAAATGGCGACAGCTCAAGGAGATGCTCAAGCAGCAGCAACAAGAGCAACCGCAAGACTGCGACAACGAGAGCGACGACAAAGAGAAAAAAGACCAAGACGACCAGGAGAAGCAATCCAAGAATCAGGACAAAGAGAACGAGGATCAGGAGAAGAAAGAGCAGGAACAACAACAATCCGACCCATCAGACGAAAAGAAGGAAGACCAGCAGAAGCAGAAGTCTGAATCCTCCGAGCAGCAAGACCAGCAGCAATCCGATGCCTCCGAGCAGGATCAGGAAAAGAAAGAGCAGAAGGCCGCCGCCGAAAAGGAAGAGCGGGTATCACGAGAGCAGGCAGAGCGTAAACTGCGTGAAATGATGCAAGCCATGCGCGACCGCCAAAAGAAACGACAGCGACCCGTGAAGAAGGTCCCCGTCAAAACTGTGGAGAAGGACTGGTAGCCGTGCCAACGTCGTTGCCGATCTACTGGCTGATCATCTGCGCCGTCGCGACCGCGACTTCGGTCGCGCAGCAGCCCGGTGTCGAGCTGCAGCTCGGCGCTCGCGCGCTGGAACTCGGTGAGGCCGTCAACGCCCAGCTCGTCTGCACGAACACCGGCAGTCCGGAAACGCCGCGGGCGGCGGTCCCGGACGGTTTGACGCTCGAGCTCTCCAACCCAACGCCGATGTCGAGCTCCATGACGCGTATCGTCAATGGCCGCCGGTCCGATCGAGCCACCTACACGTACTCGTTCAGACTCACCGCACGCAAGGTAGGGACCTTTACGCTCGGCCCCATCACCGTCGAGGCGGGCGGGACCACGTATCAAACCGATCCCGTGCGCATTGTCGTTCGCGACACCCAAGTCGCATCCACACCCCGCGGCGACCGTTACATCTTTGCCGAGCTCACGGTCACGCCGACGTCGCTCTATGTGACGGAGTCCTACGAAGCCACGCTGACATTCGGCATTCGCAAGGTCGAAATCGGTGGCCGCGTCTACAACCTCAACATGCTGCAGGACGTCCTCGACGCGCGGGCTTCTCAACTCTCAGTTTTTATGCAGGGACAAGCTCGACGAAGTGAACGCTGGATGACCGATGAAGAGGGGCGCAGACACCAATACGAGGTGTTCACTGTCCCCGTACAAATCCGCGCCGAACAGGCGGGCCAGATCACCGTCGGACCGGTCTTCCTGAAGACCCGCTATCCCACGCGACTTCAACGCGGATTCTTCGGCGGGTATCAGGTCAGTGACTACCGCCGTGAAAACGCGCGGGCCGACGCCGTCACGGTAACGGTCAAGACACCGCCGGAGGAAGGTCGCCCCGCCGACTACACCGGCGCCATCGGCCGATTCAGGTTCCGGGTGGACGCCAATCCCGATCGGGTCGAACAGGGTCAACCCATCACGCTCAGCGCGTCCATAAGCGGCTCGCCGCTTGACGGCGTGTCCGGACCGGATCTCAGCGCCCATCCGGAACTCGCGAGCCGGTTCGACTATACACACGACGAACTCGTGGGCGACATCGAAGGCGGCGCCAAGGTGTTCCGGCGCGCGATCTTTCCCAAGCAGATCGGTGAGCAGGCGATCCCCCCCATCACCTGGTCCTACTTCGATACGCGGCAGGCGCGTTACGTCACGCTCTCCAGCGATTCGATCCCCATCTCGGTCGATCCGCCGTCGGAAACGAGCACGAACATCGTCGCCCTTCAAAACCCGGCGCCGGAGGCATCCGAGACGGGCCTCACGCTCTTGACCGGAGGTCTTTCACCGAACTTCATCGATGCGTCCGCGACACTCGCCGACCAGTCGTTCCGTCTTACTTCTGGCTGGATCGCGGCGTTTCTGGTGTCCCCGCTGGCTTGGATGACCGTCGCGCTGACTTCCCGTCGCCGCGCGCAGCGCCGGGCCGATCCGCATGGGGCACGGCGTCGCCGCGCACGGCGTCTAGCCCTGGCGCGAATCAGCCACGCGCTCAAAGGAAGTGACCCCGCACGGTCTTTGCAGCATCTGGCCGATGCCCTAACGGAGTACGTGGCCGACCGCTTCGGGCTCGGCGCTGGTACGGTGACGCCCGACGACGTGCGAACGCTGCTCGCCACGAACGGTTTCGACGAGACCACCGCCCTTGAGGTTGTCGCCTTCCTGGAACAGGCCGTAGCGGCCCAATACGCGCCGGCGCCATCCGGCTCATCATCGCCGAGGGAGATCGCCGCCAGCGTTCGACGGTGGATTGCCCGCATCGAGAAACAAAAGACGTGAGGACATCGATTCGCGCCATCCTGATCACATCGGCGATCGTCGTTGCGGCGATTGCCGGCCGGACCTTTGCGTCGGCGGACGACCCGCGACTACGCGCCGAGTTCGATCAGGCGCTAACCGAATTCGACCAAGCCCAGGCTTCGCTGGCCGATGATCCAGCCGGATCGAGGCAGCTCTTTCGCGCTGCTGCACAGCGCTTCGCCAGCATCATCGCGGCGGGCGTCCGAAACGGCCGGCTCGAGTTCAATCTCGCCAACTGCTACCTGCAAGCCGGTGACATCGGACGCGCCATTCTTCACTACCGCCGCGCGGAGCGGTTGATACCCGCCGACCCCATGCTCAAAGACAACCTCGAGACGGCGCGATCGCGCTGCCTGACATCGATTCGCCCCACCAGGCGAAGTGCGTTCCTGAAGAACTTGGTCTTCTTGCACTACCAGACATCAGACGCCGCGAGGTTTTCAGCCGCCTTGGGATTGTATGTACTTGTATGGGCCTTCCTCATCGTTCGGACCCTGGCACCCAGGCGGGCGTTCACCATCGCCGCCGTTGTCTGCGCCGCCGGCGCCGCAGCCGCCGGAACATCCGTGGCGGCCAACCGGTGGGCCGACCGCAACGCGCCGGACGGCGTCATCATTCACATGGACGTCGTCGTGTCGAAAGGTCCCGGCAGGGGCTATCAGCGGAAGTTCGAGCAGCCGCTACAGCCGGGCGTCGAGTTTACGCTCGGCGAGCGGGCGCGGAGCGGCTGGTGGCGCATCGAGCTGGCGGACGGGAAATCCGGCTGGATTGAATCCGATCACGCTGAACTCATCCCACGCTCCCCATCAACCATAATGCATGGCAGCGGCGGATGACTTTGAACCGCGGTCACTCGCGCCGGACCTAGCTCGCCCTCCTTGGTTCTGGTACCCTCAGGGCGGTCAAACCGCCGGGGTCGGTCTTGGGGATTGGCAAGAATGGTCTGGAAAATTCTGGCTGTCGTTGCCCTGATCACGCTCCCCGTCAGTGTAACGTTCTGGCGCAAAAGCCACAAAAAGCCCGAGATGTACCGCTGGGACGTCGCCGCGGACAAATCGCTTCGGGTGTTCCTGCGGAATGGCACGTGCGGGTTTCGGCTCTTGAGCATGCCGGATCCATCGCCGCTGGAATCAGCGTTCCGAGGTCCGCTCGCCTACGACCCTTCGCCCAAGAACAGACGGTTCGTCCTCAGCTCGACGCGAAGCGGGCCCTATCGCATCACGTGGTTCGTCTTCCCTTTCTGGTTGCCCACACTCGCACTGACGTCGCTGGGAGCCATACCGGTCATCCGCGGTCCAGTGCGCCGATCGTGGCGCCGGAGTCGGGGACTTTGTGAGGAGTGCGGATACAATCTGCAGGGCAATCGCAGCGGGCGCTGCTCGGAATGCGGGACCCGCTTTCGCTAGCACCGCTTCGACGTTGACGCCCACCCCCAACAGGCTATCCTGACGAATTCGCAACACGCTTCTGGACACAAACGAGGGACAACGCATGCAGGATATACTCCGAAATAACGGGATCGAGGCGGTCAACCCCGGCGGCTTCAGTGGCGAGTGGATCGCCAGCGGCGACAAGCTGGATTCCGTCTCGCCGATCGACGGCAAGACAATCGCCTCCGTCACCCAGATCACGACGGACGAATACGACCGTATCACCGCCCGCGCCCAGGAAGCCTTTCTGAATTGGCAGAACGTGCCGGCCCCGGCTCGCGGCGAAACCGTTCGCCGCCTGGGCAATGCGCTCCGTGAGCAGAAGGAAAACCTCGGCGCGCTCGTCACGCTGGAGATGGGAAAGATCCGGGCGGAGGGCGAGGGCGAGGTGCAGGAGATGGTCGACATCTGCGACTTCGCGGTCGGGCTGTCGAGACAACTCTATGGATTGACCATTCAGTCTGAGCGCCCCGACCACCGAATGATGGAGCAGTGGCAACCGCTCGGGGTCGTCGGCGTCATCAGTGCGTTCAACTTTCCGGTGGCGGTCTGGGCGTGGAATTCCGCGCTGGCCGCGGTTTGTGGCGACGCCGTGCTCTGGAAGCCGTCGTCACAGACACCGCTGACCGCGATTGCCTGCACGAAGATCGCCGAGCGCGTTTGTCGTGAGACAGGGGTCGACCCGGCCATCTTCAGTTTGACCATCGGTCGAGGCTCTACGGTCGGCGAGAAGCTCCTGCACGACAAACGCATTCCCTTGGTCTCGGCCACCGGAAGCTGCAGGATGGGCTACCGCGTCGGCGAGGTTGTCGGCAAACGCCTAGGCCGGACGATTCTGGAACTCGGTGGCAACAATGCCATCATCGTGTCATCGGAAGCGGACATCGGAATGGCGCTTCGAGCGATTTTGTTTGGCGCCGTCGGTACCGCCGGTCAGCGCTGCACGTCGACCCGACGGATCATCGTCCATGAATCGGTTCGCGATGATCTGGTGGGCAGGTTGCTGGCCGCGTACGAACAGGTTGCCATCGGCAATCCGCTGGAGTCCGGCACCCTCATGGGACCGCTGATCAACACCGACGCGGTCGACACGATGATGGCCGCGATCGAATCCATCAAGGCAACCGGCGGAGAGATCCTCTGCGGCGGCGAGAAACTGAGCGGTGATCGCTATCGGGGCGGCTGCTACGTCACGCCCTGCATCGCCAGCGCGCGGAACGACTCGCAGATCGTGCAGGATGAGACCTTCGCTCCGATTCTCTACATCATCCCCTACAAAACGCTCGACGAAGCGGTCGAACTGCACAACGGCGTTCCGCAGGGTCTGAGTTCGGCCATTTTCACGAAGAATGTACTCGAAGCCGAGCGCTTCCTGTCTCCGCGAGGGAGCGATTGTGGTATCGCCAACGTCAACATCGGTACGAGCGGGGCCGAAATCGGCGGTGCGTTCGGTGGTGAAAAAGAGACCGGCGGCGGACGCGAGTCCGGTTCGGACTCCTGGAAGGCCTACATGCGTCGCCAGACGAACACGATCAACTGGAGCACCGAACTCCCACTCGCGCAGGGCATCAAGTTCGGGGATTGAGTGGAGTCGGTCGTGCAAGCGCCGTGAGAAAAGGAAGATCTTCTGAAACTTCTTAGCCTCGAAACCGTCTGGCTCGGCCTCCACAACCTCCGGCTTCACAAGCTGCGTTCGTTGCTCACGTCGCTGGGCATCATCTTCGGCGTGGCCGCGGTGATCTGCATGCTCTCCATCAGCGAGGGTGCGTCCGCCGACGAGATGCGGATGATCCAGCTCCTCGGCACGAAGAACATCATCATCAACTCGGTCAAGCCGCCGCAAGACGGCAACGCTGCGCAGACCAACAGCAACCTCGTCGAGTACGGCATCACCCGGGACGACGTCGGCATCATTAAAGAAACCATCGGACACGTGACCCACGTCGTCCCCCTAAAGACGGTCGCTTATCGCGCCCGCCATGGAGAACACCAGGCCGCCATCGACATCATCGGGACCACCCCGGATTTCTTCGACGTCGTGAACATCCACATAGCAAGAGGTCGCCCCCTCACGAGCGCGGACATCGAATCCCGTACCAACGTCTGCGTCATTGGCGAAGAGGTTCGACGCGAGCTGTTCCCCTTCAAGGACCCACTCGGCGAAACACTTCTCGTTGAACGATTCCCGTCAGCCGTTCCCTTTGTTGTGGTCGGAATCTTGGAGAGGGTCATGACCGCCGGCGCACCCGCGCGTGGCGTCGAGGAACGCAACCTCAACCGCGAAATCCTCACGCCGTTTTCCACGACGTTGGCCCAGTTTGGTGAGACCACACGACGCATGGGTGCCGGCTCGCGAGAGTTCATCAAGATGCAGTACTCAGGTCTGTACGTCACGGTCGATGTCCTCGAGCACGTACTCCCCGTCTCGCGCCTGGTCGAGCGCGTCTTCGCACACGGTCACAAGCAGCTCGACTATGAAGTCAAGGTTCCGCTGGCGAGACTTCAACTCGCGCAGAAGAAGAAACGCAACAACCAACTGACGCTCGGATTCATCGCCGGCATCTCACTTCTCGTCGGCGGCATCGGCATCATGAACATCATGCTGGCCACGGTTACCGAGCGCACGCGCGAGATCGGGATCCGCCGAGCCCTTGGCGCGCGACAGCAGCACATCGCCGTTCAGTTTCTCGTCGAAACCGTAGTGCTCTCCACAACCGGCGGTGTCGTGGGCGTTCTGCTGGGCGTGGCCGGCGCCTTCCTCGTCACGAGTTTCGCCGATTGGGAGACGATTGTCAGCGTATGGTCCGTCGCGGTTAGCTTCGGGCTTTCCGTGATGGTCGGCATCTCGTTCGGGATGTACCCGGCCATGTCAGCCGCTAAACTCGACCCAATCGAAGCCCTTCGCTACGAATAGCGAAAACTCGAGCTGAAAAACGAACACCTCTACTGTCGCGAGGCGTCCGTAATACGTCCTAGTTCCGGAAATACATTAGAAATCCCTTAGATTTGCCGCGCTGGTCGGAATGTGGTATACTGGAGTGGTAGTTGGTCCCCCCCACCACCGTTTTGTTCCCCCTGTATAGGTACGTTGCGTCGGGTTTGCGGTATCCGTTTGTAACGCACACAGCACAAGTTGCATTTTTCGGTGTGCAAAGGAAGCCGTGCGTAGCCTCCCGACGTAGTACTGGTTGAGAGCGTGTTATGGGCCTTTGGGCCTCACGCTCGCAGGAGGGACTCCGTCGGAAAGGAGTTGACCGATGGCCACGCAGGTGATGGGCGTGATAGGCAAGACCGCCGGACCGGGTTTGCTGGCTACCGCCAAGCCACCCAGCGACAGAGTGATCCATGCACTCTCCGCTGAGGACCAGGTCCTTCTTACGAAACTCCTGACCGAGCCGGCGGACTTTGTCGCTCATCCGGACTTCGGGAAGGCCGCTTGCGAGCGCAAGCTCTTCGGCGGGCCGGCCAAGCTCGTGGCGCCCACGGCTACGCGCTTCGAGACGATTCCCGATCCGATCACGTGCGCGGTCTCGACGGGCGAGCGTCGCCCGGCCCTTCCGGTCGAGCAGGAGCGCCACCTTTTTCTTCGGTTCAATTACGCCCGAATGCGCGTCAGTCAGCTACTGGCCGACGCGGCCGGGAAGAGGCTGACCGCCGCCGCAACGCGTCGACTCCTTGCGTGGGGACATCGTGTGCTGGCGTCTCGGAGCGTCATCGTCCGGCTCAATATGCCGCTCGTTCTCGCCATGGCGAAACGAACGCGACTGACCAACATCGATTTCAACGAAATGGTCAGCGAAGGCAACATGGCCTTGCTGCGAAGCGTCGAGAAGTTCGACTGCTCGCGCGGCTTCAAGTTCAGTACCTATTCGTGCCGTGCGATACTCAAGGCCTTCTCGCGTGTCGCGATGCGCGTCAGCCGCTATCGGGGCCAGTTCCCGACCGAGTTCGATCCGGCGATGGAACGTAGTGATCATATCGATCAACAACGACAAGGTGTCGAAGACGACTGCGTCGACGAACTCAAGTCGATCCTCTTGCGAAACCTCGCCGGTCTCAGTGAGGTGGAAACAACCGTCATACGCGAGCGATTCGCGCTGGGGCACGCAGCGGACGGTCTGGAGAGCTCACCCAAAACGCTGGAGCAGGTGGGCCACATCATCGGCGTCACCAAAGAACGCGTCCGCCAGATTCAGAATAACGCGCTGAAGAAGATCCGCGTCACGCTCGAAGATCGGTACCTGGCTGCGTAGCGCATCGCAATCATGAGCCCCTGACATCCGCACCTCGTTCGCCCGACATCAGGGCGGGCGAGGTGTTTCCTTTCCCGCCCCATGCCCCGTCATCATCGCGGCAACAGTCGCTCCTGCGAGGACGGCCTCCCACGACTCACCTCACGGTGCCGCGCCGAGCCCCTCGCGCAGCGACCGCACCTCATTCGTGCACACTTCGTCGTTACACCGCTGCTCACAGAGTCCCACAAACGCGATGGCCGCATCCGTCCGATCATCCGCCGCCAACAGTCGGGCCGCCATACAGAAGATCCAAGCACAGTCCGGACGACGGGGCTCGAAACGCTCCAACGCGCCCAGCAAACGACGCCTCGCATCGCCCCCCGGTGCGCCTCGTGAAGCGAGCTCCCGCGCATGGGACGTCGCGTCTCGGTACCTTGCCTCCTCGAGCGCGACCAACGCGAGCGTCGCCACCGCAAGAGGGCTCGCCGCACCCTGCTGCTCAAGCCTCAATATCGCCACCGCGGCACCTTCGTAGTCGCCGAAGACGGCGAGCGACCAGGCCGTGAACACCCTCGGTTCCATGGCCCCTGGAAACCGCTGCGTCACCTCGGCCCACAGCCCCAGGCAAGCCTCACGGGCGCCCTCTGCGACATAGAATTCATGGCACACGATCGCTTGTTGCACGGAGTCAAGACCGCCGAGCCTCGCGCGCTCCAGGAAATGCCGGGCGTTTGCGGAATCCCCGGAAGCCAGATAGACCTGAGCGAGGTTCAACGCAGCCACCGTATTGTCTGAATCCTCGTCCAGCGCTCTTCGATACGCGCGAATGGCCCCCTGCGACCGGCCCAGACCTCGCCGAGCAACACCGAGGTTCGCCCACGCCGCTGAGTGTTCCGGCATCCAAGCGAGCAAGGCCTCCAACCGATCGACGGCGGCGAGAAACGATGCCTCCGTGCCCTCTTCGATATCCATCTCCGCCAGCCCCAGAATGGCCGGCACTTCATAGCCGGGGTTGTTCGCCAACGCCTTCTCGTACCACTCCCGCGCCATCGCGGTATCTCCAAGTCGGTGATAAGCCGCCGCCAGGCGGTCGATCGTGGGGTTACTCAACGGCGTCATCTCTACCACAGCCGTATAGGCCTCGATCGCCTCGGCCGTACGCCCGAGATCTTCCATCGCCATCCCCAGGCGATTCCGCGCGACGGCAATCTCCGGGGCGATCTCGATCGCCTGCCGAAGAAGCTCCAGCCCATTGTCGACATGCCCCAACCGAAGCTGCGACATCCCCATCAACTGATAAGCACCACAGAGCCCGTGCCTCGACTCGTGCGGAAGCTCCTTCCGCCCGCAATCATACGCCACATGGTATTGCCCCGCACTGTAATGCGTCCATCCGACACGTTCCCACACGCGCGGCGTCGTTGGAAAGAGCGACGCGATACGTTGCGTTTTGCGCAACGGTGTAGCGTAGAACCACGCGATGTGATGGCACATGGCGATACCGGACACGACGACCGCTCCACCCAGTACCGTCACGACTCCCCGACGCAACCGTACGGAACGACCAGCCAGCCAGCGGTCGTAACCCCCAGATCCCAGCATCGCCAGCAGCCAAATCAGGCCGATGATGGGCAAGTACATATAGCGATCCGCCGCCAGCGTATTCCGGGCCGGAATGAGCGGAAGCGTGGCGCCGATCGCTGCCAGAAACCAGAGGACGCCGAGGCGCGCAACCCGCAGGCGCCAACAGGCCAAACCAGCGAACGCCAGCGTCGGGACCATGACCAGCACAGCGTGCCACGTCGCGGCATCGCTCCATTGAACCAGCGGCGGTGTCGGATAGTAACTCGACAGCCCCACCGGCCACACCAAGTGCTGTGCGTAGAACGCCAGGGCCACCAACACCCGCACGAGACGCGGACCACGAAGATGCTCCGCCGCCTCCGAGAAAAGATCCGCCTCCGACGTCGACATCACATTTATAACGACAAAAACGCCCGTAACCAGTGCAGACACCGCCCACAACGTAAGCAGCCGTCCACTGAGCTTCGCGCGACGCGCCAAGAAAACGATCAAGAGCAGCACGGGCAGGCAGATGCGCACCTTACTGATCGCGCATAGCAACACCCACACGATCGTCCAGACGGCCGATCCAGCCCGCGGACGGTCCATCCAGGCTGAAAACGAGAGAAGCGACAACAGCGCGAAGAGCGTCGACAACAGCATCATCCGACCGTTCGTCCACGCGACAACCTCGGTCTGAAACGGATGAACCGCGAACAACAGCGCCGTGATCGTCGCCACGCGATAGGCCCTGGACGCAGGAGAACGCCTCGCGACAACAACCGGCTCCTCTCCGGCGGCACGGCGTAGGCCACCACGTTCCTCGGCACGCTCCTGAAGCGAAGCGATCACGAGCCACACCAGCACCGCGTTGAACGCGTGGAGCAGAATGTTGGTCAGGTGAAACAGCCATTGACCGCCCTCCAATCCCTCGTCAAACAACCCAAACGTATTCGCCACCGCGAATTCCGCTTGAAAGCTCAGGAGCGGTAGCGGCTGATAAAGATCGCGATGCCAAATCGTGAAGATCTCGAGTGCGTGCTCCAGCGACGGGTGATTGACGAGGACATGGTTGAGCAGCAAGCGATGATCGTCCCCACCGACGAAACTCCCCTCAAGCGTCGGAAGGCCCATGACCACCGCCGCGCACGCCACAACCACTGGTGCGATCCACCAAAAGCGTGATCCACCTCTGTGCGTATCGCTCGTTTCGGTCACCGGTGATGAATCCTCGTCGGGACGATCCCTCGGGCTCGACGCTCGCCCCACGGCCTGAACCACCCGACCCCCGCGGGCCACGGCGGAAGGACCCCATTGTACGCACGCCTTCGCATTCTAGCCATTTGGCGAACGCAGGGAAGCCGGACCGGCCTTGCCAAACCGGTGATCCGCCGCAACAATACAATAACGAGTTCATTGGCCGTTGAGCTGCCCGGATGCCGACTCGCGGCACTTCGCCCGCGAGAAGTTCTTGACCTCAATGACGACCACCACGGACGAGCTACTCGATCCCACCTTCATGCGAAAGCTGGACCAGCTCGCATTAATGAGCCGAAAGATCTTCGCCGGAAAGTTGCGCGGCGAGCGGCTTACAAAACGCCGCGGCGAGTCGATCGAGTTTGCAGACTTTCGCCCCTACGTCGCCGGCGATGACCTGCGTTTCCTCGACTGGAACATCTACGCCCGGCTCGACCAACTCTTTCTCAAGCTCTTCCTGCAAGAGGAGGATCTCCACGTCAGCGTCCTGATCGATCAGTCAAAGAGCATGGACTGGGGCGAACCCAACAAATGGCTCTTCGCCCGCCGCATCGCCGCGGCCATCACCTACATCGGTTTGATCAACTTCGACCGGGTCAGCCTTTACGGCTACGCCAACGGCCTTCAGACCGAACTCACCGGCGTCCGCGGTCGACGTTGGATGTTCAAAGCCATGGACTTCCTCAGTGGGATGGAGGCGGACGGCGTCACCAACCTCGCGCTGACCGGAAAGCAATTCGCCATCCGCCACCCGCAACCCGGAATCGTCCTTCTGCTCAGTGACTTCTTCGAGAAGGGCGGTTACGAAGAAGGCCTGCGATACCTGCTGGGCCGGCGTTACGACGTCTACGCCGTGCAGATCCTCAGCCCCGAGGAGATCGATCCGCCGTTCGCCGGTGACCTGCGTCTGACCGACGTCGAGGATGACGACGTCGCTGAAGTGACGGTCAGCCGGGCCTTGTTGAACCGATACAAGCAGAATCTGCAGGCCTACTGTTCTCTACTCAAGGAGTACTGCTCGCGCCGCGGCGTCAACTACCTCTTCACCGGGACTGACATTCCCTTTGACCAGATCGTCCTCTCCTATTTCCGAACACGGGGTCTGTTGAAGACATGAATTTCCTGAACCCCACCGCCATGGCCGTCGCCGCCGCGTTGACGATTCCGCCCCTGGTCGCCCTCTACTTCCTCAAGCTCAAACGCGTCATCCGCCCTGTTCCCTCAACACTGCTATGGAAGCGCGCGGTCGAAGACCTGCAGGTCAACTCGCCCTTCCAGAGGCTCCGAAGCAGCCTTCTTCTCCTTCTGCAACTTCTCGTGTTGATCGCCGCCGCCATCGCACTGGGCAAACCGATGTTCAAAGCCGTCCAATCGCAGGAAGGCACCATCATCCTCTTGATCGACCAGTCCGCCTCGATGAACGTCGTCGAATCCGACGGCCGCACCCGCCTCGAGACCGCCAAGGCGCAAGCGCGGCTCTGTATCGACAACATGGCCGACGATGCCCGTGCCATGGTGATCGCATTCTGCGATCGCGCGACCGTCGTCTCCTCCTTCGATACCGACAAACGAGCACTCAAACGCAAGATCGACGACATCGACGCGACACAGAGCACGTCCTCACTCCAGGAGGCCATGACACTCGCCGAGGCCTACACGCAGAATATCATCATCGGAAGTGAAGAAGCCGGTAGTGATATGGCACCTGAATCCGTCGCGCCCATCGCCACCGTCTTCCTCTTCAGCGACGGACGCATCGAACGGACCGATCAGATCTCGTTGCAGCGCTTCGATGTCGAAAAAATCCGTATGACGACCATTGGACAACGGGCCGACAACATCGGAATCCTGGCGATGGCGGCGCGGCGCAACTACGAACAGCCACAGTTCCTCGAAGTGACCGCCATGGTGCGCAACTTCGGCTTCCAGCCCGCGACATTGGACGCGGTACTTCTCGTCGAAGGGCAAACCGTCGACATCCAGACGCTAACGCTTGAAGCCGGGATCGCGGTCGACGGTGAGACCGCATTGCCCGAACCTGCGCTCGGAAGCGCGCAGGTGATCGCTTTCGACGAAATTGAGTATGAGGGCGGAGGTGTCGTCGAGGTCATGCTCCGCGTAGACGACGCACTCCCGATGGACAACCGCGCATGGGCTGTGGTCCAACCGCCCCGACACGTCAGCATGCTGCTGGTCGCCGATGAAAACCCGTACCTGAACGATGCGCTCTCCCCGTTGCCCCTCACCTTGACTCGGATGACGTCGGAGGAATACGAATCCGCCGACGAGGAGGAACTCACCGACGGTAAACGAAGTGCGTTCGACCTGGTTATGCTTGATCGCCACTCGACGCGGCGCCTTCCTCAAGGCAACTATTTTTTCTGGGGATCCGCTCCGGACATCGACGGCGTATCCACCGGCGAACTGATCGACAACGAAGTCATCTTCAACTGGGATGACACCCACCCCATCCTCCGCCACGTTGGCGTCGACTCCCTCCAGGCCTTCGAGTGGCTGAGGCTCGTTCTCCCCACCGAGGCCGTTACCATCATTGATGGCGAGACATCTCCCGTCCTTGCCTACCTCACGCGCGACGCGAGTCAGTTTCTCATTAGCGCGTTCAGCCTCGTCGCCGAGCGTGATACCGGCGACTTGCTGAAGAACACCTACTGGATGGCCAGCGCCGATTTCGTCGTCTTCATGCAAAACGCCGTCTCCTACTTGGGCTCCACCATGGCGGGTTCCGGTGCCAAAAGCGTGCAGCCCGGCGCCGCCATCATGCTCCCCCTGGCGGAGACCGTGCCCAACGTGCTGATCCAGCGCCCGGATGGCGTCGTGGACCGCGTTTCGTCGGTGGGCGTCCAGAGTGTCCTCTACGCCCGGACACGCGCGGTAGGAACCTATCGCGTGGACACCGGCCCACCGGAAAACGACACGTTCGCCGTGAACCTCTTCAACGCCGTCGAGAGCGCGATCCAACCCGCCCCTCAGCTGGCCCTCGGTGCCGATGCCGTCACCGCTCAAGCCGGTTCCGTGGAAACGAACGAACCCGCTTGGCCCTACCTGCTTTTGACCATGCTCGTATTGCTGGTCCTGGAGTGGGCCGTGTACAATCGACGCGTGTATGTCTAGCGTCAGTGCCCCACCTACCGGTTCTTCACTCGTCGTGCGATTGCCCGTTGCACGGCTCAAGGCGCTGACCCGCGCGGCCTTGTGGGGCATTGCCTTTCTCATCCTCGGCGCCGGCGCCTACCTGATCTATGGCGGTCTGAGTTTTCGCCCAACCGCCGTCTCCAACCGCATCGTCGATTACAGCATCGCCGTCGTCGCCGCACCCATCGTCGTCGCTGCGGCGCTCTGCGCATTGCGATCGCTCCGGTGGGCGCTTCTGTGGGCCTGGCCCGGTCAAACTGAGATCCGCGCCGCCCCCGATTCGCTCGACCTCAGACTAGGATCGTTCGGATGCTGGCGATTTGACGTCGCACGACTCGAAGTACGGTACCCCTTCGAGCTCCCCGAGGACGGCGACTTCGAGGCCTTTCTTCCGGAGGCGGAGCAGCGTGAATCGCTCATCCCTCGTCTTCTGCACCCCGAATCACCTGAACCGATCGGCCGAACGATCCTGCGATTCGTAGCCGGCACGGAACCTGAGGTCGCCGGTACCCTTCGCGCCGCCGTCGACCAATGGCGCGCGGCGCACGATCAACAGCGAGCGACCCAGCGCACGGAGTAGTGGTTGAGACCCCTGAAGACAGCCCTCATCGGACTGACGGAAACCGGACAGGACTTCCTCGAAGCCATCCGCGCCGACAACAACTTGGAACTCGTCGCGATGGCCGATCGAGACCCCGCCACACTGCGCCCCTACGCCGAGACCGGGTCACCACGTCTCTTTGAGGACTATCGCCTGCTCATCATCGAGACCGCGAGAACCGGGCTTGACGCCCTCTTCATCGCGAGTGAACCGTTCCAGTCGCTCGAATTCGTCGAACTCGCCGCCGCACACGAAATCGCCGTGTTTCACAAAGCCCCCCCCGCCCGAAACGTCCGCGAGACGAGACGAATCCTCGATCGCTTTGCCGACCGCACCGCCTCGCTCGTCATCGCTCGACCCTGGGCGTTCGAACCGGCGTTCGAACCCCTGGCGGACCTGACCGAAATCGCCGATCGGATCCACCTCGCCGAAGCCTACGTCCAAACCACCGCACAGCCTCTGGGCTGGCGAGCCGACGCCGCCAAGGCCGGTGGCGGCGTACTCCTCAACGGCGCCTACGACGCCGTCGATCTCATGATCGATCGCCTTGGGCTCCCCGAAGCCGTTTATGCTCAAAACGGATGGCGAGGCCTGGGAGCGAGCCCACCCAACTACGACACCGAAGATGTCGCCCAGGTGACACTTCAGTTCAGCAAACGCCGAATCGCCACGATCACCGCCGTCCGAGGCGCCCCCCAGGCGTCATGGCAAGTGCGATTCTGTGGAAGCCGTGCCACCGTCACGGTCACGAACGAGGCGATCGGTGTGGCGCCGGCCCAGGGAAACGAGTTGCGCCGCTCTTCCACCACCTACGAGAACCGTTTTGAGCCGGCCATTCATGCCTTTGCAGAAACGCTCCTCGCCGGCGAACCCAAATCGCGATCGACCCTGCAGGACCATCTGCCCACCATCGCCGTCATCGAAGCCGCCTACCTATCCGCTAGAACGGGAGCCGTGGAATCGCCGCACGGACTTCTATAGGAACCTGTTGAAGGGCCCAATCTCACTGTTGAACCGACTCTCCAGTCGGGCATCTCAGGCGCCCGGTGCGGGTCGACACCATGGTAAGCCTGCCCCCAAAATCTTCTGAAAGGCCGATCGGGAAAGGAGCGATCGGGAAAGGAGCGATCGAAAAAGAACGGTAACGCCGATTATTGAGGGGCGACCAGATTGTCCGCCGTCAAATCATCACTGCGGGACGCCGCCCCGCCCGTGTTGAACCGCGTGATACGCACACCGGGATCGACAAGAAAGAGCAGAACGAACTGATCCGTCGGCTCGAGTTCCTTCTCTTTGATGCGATTGAATTTGCCCAGCCCGCCGATCGATCCGACCGGTTCACTGAAGTACTGCACCTCGAACATATCCTGACCGTTCACCTTCGCAAGGGCGTACTTCCCCGTCACAACATAGCGATTCCCGCGATCGTCTTGAACCGTATAGTTCTGCACGGTGGCGGCCGCAAAATTCAACGCACGACCCAAACCACTTCGAGCCTGTATGCGATCCACGTTTAGCTGCAGCAGACGCTTGTCCGGAGGAACGAAGAACTTGCTGATCTCCGCATCGCTACCGCCCTCCTGTTCGCTCGTCGTCGCAACGAGGTGCCCGCTACGTAAGCGACCCCGTGCCACATCCGCACCGATTCGTTGGTACGCCCGAAGCGTCAGGGGAAGCTCGTCACCGAATCGCGATAGAACCTGGCTCACCACCACGGGACGCGTGCGACCGCCACTGCGGCGACCGCGCGCACTCCGACCTCGACGCACGGGTGCCGTACGGCCCGAGGTCTCCGCCGCGGGCGGAGCGGATGCCTCTGGCGCTTCCGCCGTCCGCACTGAGGGTGCTCTCCCGGACGCGGGAGCACTGGGTGTCGCCGTCGTCGCCGAACGGCTTGCCGGCTTGTCGGAGAGTGAGAGCGTCGCCCGGGCCTCGCGTTTGTATTCGATGAACGAGGGGCGAAACCCCTTCGGAAGATCAAACACGACCTCCACTTCATCTCCACCGGCGCGCGGAGAATAGACCTTGTCCACCTGCGATACGAAACGGCCACCTTCCTTGATGGATCGAATATGACGGTTGATCCCATCCGGCGACGTCGCTTCCTGGAGGGCCATCGGATGATACTGCTCCAAGACCTCCTCACCGCGATGCCCCACCAGACGAAACTGACGCAGTGAAAAGAAATGGGAGTTGTTCTTGTCCCGCGCCGCGCGCGTCAACCGTACGCGAACCATCTGAAACTCACGACCGCCCATCGGCTGTTCCGGTTCGTAGTTGGGCGGCGTGTTGTTTCGTGCATCCCCCGGCATCATTTTGTACACAAACGGAACAAGTTCCGTGTGCTCGACCCGGATTGATCCCGGCGGTGCATACCGCGATACCGTCGAAGGCACCGCGCCCACCCACCCGATCGCCTCCACCAGATCGGGATGATCTTCGTGCATCGCACCCTGACCGCTGAAGACACCGTCCGAGAGCACCGAACCCAGCGCAACCGCGAAACGATCAGGTTTGAGCAGCAGATTGCGCTCGGTCGCCTCATCGGCCCCAACCGTCGCGCCGGGATCGTCCGGATCCGGAACGCTAACGCGAGCAAAGCCCAAAACCTTCCCGTTCGGAAACGGGAGCATTTGAAGGGACAACGCCACAATGCCTACTGTCGTCAGCGCAGTGACGAACCCGCATAGCCCTCCACCGATCCGGTCCACTAACAGTGGAAGCAAACCCGAGCGCTTGACCAGGCGCCCGAACAGAAGCTGCAGCAACAAAACGGGAATGCCGAAGATGACAGCCAGCGATATCGCCAGTGAATAGTCCGGCTTGAAAAACGGCGCCACCCAGTGGATCGCTACCCATTCATGCGTCCCCACCGCCGCCGCCGCACAACAAACCGTCAGCACAGCCATAACCAGCGCGCTGAAAAACCCCTGCGACGCCTGCCGAATCGCAATGGCCGCCAGGAGACCAATCATGATGAGTGAAAACACCATCGAACCGCTCCGCCCTACACGTCGCTGACCTTCAGGCACCGCAGGACTTCATTCATACTCGTCGTACCGTCGATCACCTTCAAGAGCCCTTCTTCCTGAAGGTAGTACATCCTGTTCTTTCGACACTGCGATTTGATCCGGCTGACCGACGCACCTTCCTCGATCAACTTGGAAACCGCTTCGTCGACCACGAGCAACTCGAAGATCCCCGTGCGACCCACGTACCCCGTGCCCCGACACGTCATACACACGATTTCCTTGCCCAACCGCGATTTCCTCAGTTCCGTCGGCGGCCGGTAGAAATTCTCGATCTTGTCCGCCGGCAAGTTCAGCTTTTTCAACGTCGTCGCATCCGGTTGAAACGCCTCGCGGCACTCCGTGCAGAGGACCCGAACCAGACGCTGCGCCAACACGCCCAACAACGCCTTTCCGGCAAGCTGAGGATGTCGAACATAGGCGATATACTTGCTCAACGCCTCGAACGAATCACTCGCCTCGATCCCCATGTAGACCTTGCGATTCTCCGCCGCAGCACGCGTCGCGATCTGAGCCGTCTCTTTGTCCTCGCACGCATCGACCATAACGATGTCCGGCTCGCGACGCAGCACCGTCTGCAGCATCCTCGCGTAATTGACGTCGTTGCTGTTTCCCTCGAATCGAATCTGCGTAACGTTATCGACCTCCGCCAGCGGAACACGCTCCAGCGCGTGAATGTTGTTCATATACGCGTCGTGGGTCCGCAAGATCGCATACTGCGTCGTCGTACGACCCTGTTGCGGCGGCGAAGCAAGAAGAAGCAACCCGTGCTGCTTCCCCAGAAGAGCCTTCATCGCGCTCATACGCTGACCGGCGACGCCCAGCTCCTGCAAACGCATCACCTTCGACGCCGCCTGAATCCTCAAACGAAGCCTTTCACCCGCCGTCGTACCCGACGTCCGTACCTCCGCCTTGCCCGGAGGCCCCTCATCGCTGAGGAGCGACGCCTCGATCTTCCCCGTTTGAGGACGGCGTATCTCCTCCACGTTCAATCCGGCCAGCTGCTTGAGATACCGGATCAATCGTTCGCCTTTTTCGACCGGGATTCCGTCGGGACGTTCGGAAGCGACACCGTCGATGCGGTACACCAGTCGGTAAGATTCTTTGCCCGCGGTCAGATCCACGTCCGACGCCCGGTGAAACAGCAGGTCGAACAGAAAGTCCTGGAGTGCCTGATAGGCCAAAGCCTCGCCCGAATCGTCCGGAAGCTCGACGTGAGCACCGCTATGATCCAGGATCTGCACGCGCTGACCCTTGTCCTTGGGACGACGGCGCCCCACACCGCCCCGCACGACACGTTTCAGGTGCCCCGGAGTGAGAATCCGCGACCCCGGTACGACCCGTCCGTTGCGGTGAACAACATATCCGACCATCGAGCCACCGGCCAGAAGGAGCCAGAACACCACACCAACCACGAAAAGGCTGTCCCGCCAGAACGGAACCACCAAGAGAACGAACGTCGCAACCGCCCCACCCGATATCACGATAAGGTTCCACTGCTGCCGATTTGCCTTGACAACGTCCGTATCGCGATCCACCCACTGGGTAGCCGCCGTCCACGCCAAGAGCAAAACCACAACCACCCCGATTTTGATCGGGTCGACGTAGAGGCCTGGTTCGAGGGCCCCGATAAGGAGTGAAAATCCGTTTGCGTGCATATCTTCGTTCCGGCCATTCTAGGCGGACTTTTCAGGGCTGCAAGGTCGAAAACAAAGCCCACTCAGACCAGATTGCGTCCCCCGTCGATCGCGATGATCTGACCCGTCATATACGCCCCCGACTCCACCAGGAACCGTACCAAGCCGGCCACTTCCTCAGGCGTCCCAGCCCGACCCTGAGGAACCAATCCCAACAAGGCCGAACGCTGATCCTCGCTGTAGTCCTCAGGAAACACGGCGATCCCCGGCGCCACGCCGTTGACCAGAACCTCCGGGGCCAGGGCTCTCGCCATCGCCTTCGTCGCCGCCGTCAACGCCGCCTTGGACACACCGTACGCCATCGCCAAGGGAGACGGACGATCCGCCGCTATGTCCCCCAGGTTCACAACTCGCCCCCTGCCCCGGGCTCGAAGATGTTCCGCCGCGTACCGGCAAAGACCCACCGGCGCTAGAAGATTCGTCCGCATCATCCGCTCCCACGGCTCCACATCGAAGTCCGCGAGTGTGTCGCCACGCGCCTCGCGGAACGCCGACGCGTTGTTAACGAGAATGTCCAGGCCGCCAAGCGCCTCCACGACCTCATCGACGATCCGCCGCCAACAGGAAGGATCGTTCAAATCACCGACGACCGACACCGCGCGCCGACCCGCGCGCCGCAGCTCCTCGGCCAGAAGCTCCGCCTCTGCGACGGAACGGTGACAATGGATCGCCACGTCACATCCCGCGCTCCCCAGCGCCTTCACGATCGCACGCCCGACGCGCTTCGCCCCCCCGGTCACCAGGGCAACACGGCCATCAAGCGTCGGTTGTGGCGCGTCCGTACCCGACATCAGGTCGACCCGTCCGATCGATCCGTCGGACCGCAATAGTCCTCGTCATCCGGAAGTCGGTGCATCGACCAGACATCCTCCGTCGGCGTCGGTAACGCGCGCTTGCGAGCCGACTCCGCCCGAACCCTTCGCGACACCCGCACGGCGATATAACTGCCCAGAAGGAAGACGACCACCAGCAAGAAGCCGACGAGCAGCAGCAGCCCATACGCCGTCGCAAACCGCTGGGCCTCCGGATCGGCGGACGCCGGCTGTCGAACTCCCGGGATGCCGCCCACTATTCCCACGGCAAACACCTGCGACGCCTGCGCCAAGACCCGACCGGTCATGCTTCTCCACCTTCGTTCCATGCGCAGTCCGATCGGGGATCCACCTCGTCACAACCGCGAAGCTGCTCATACAGGCTCCGCTGATCGTCCGTCAGCGACACCGGTGGAACAATGCGGATCAACGCAAACTGGTCACCGCGATCCGACCCATTCTTCTTCGGAAGTCCCCGTTCCTTTAGCCGCATCTTCGAACCACCCGCCGTTCCCGGAGGCAGCGTCAGCGTGACCCGTCCATCCAGGGTCGGAACTTCTATCTTCGCCCCCAGCGCCGCCTCGGACACCGTCACAGGAACCTCGACGAAAAGATCGGCGTCTTGGCGCTCGAAAAACGTATGTGCCTGTACGGAGCAAACCAAGATCAAATCACCCGCACCGCCGCCGTGTTGACCCGGCTGACCTCGACCGGATACGCGGATTCGCTGTCCGTTTTCGACACCCGCCGGAATCTTCACCTCGAGCGTTTCCGTCTTCCCGTTCTGCCGCGACGTCAACTGCACGTCGACCGTCGCCCCCTTCGCCACCTGCTCGAGCGTCAGTGATATCCTCCGCTCCAGATCCGCCCCACGTTGGGGCGCCGCTCGCACGCGCCCCTTCCGCCCACGCCCGAAGATCTGCTCGAAAACGCCCGGCCCAGCCACCCCACCGCCGCCTCGACCGCCGAAGGCGGAGAACAAATCCTCCAGATCCTCCACATTGATGCTCGAGTTCGTACCCCACTGATAGACCTGCTCGCCCTGACGCCCGGTGGCGAACCGACCCACACCCGCCTCGCCGAACCGGTCATACTCGCGGCGTTTCTCCGCATCGCGAAGAACGTCGTACGCGGTTTGCACCTCTTTGAATTTCTTCTCGGCCCCCGCGTCGTCGGGATTGCGATCCGGATGGTACTTCTTGGCCAGCTTTCGATAGGCGCGCTTGAGCTCATCCGCCGTAGCGGATCGCGATACCCCCAAGATCTCGTAGTAGTCTCGTCCCATCGGCTCGGCAAGCTCGATCACGGCGGCCGTCGACCATCCGGTCCAGCGACACGCGCCGCTGCAGGGACCACCGTTCACACACGCCAAGAGAGTATAGGACACCCCCAGTGCCCGGAAAAGGTCAGACGTCTTTTTGACGCGTCAGGCTCTCGCCTGACCGACTTGCACTATCGATTACCCTCAACCGGCGTCGGAAGCTTCGAACGAAGGGCCAACAGACGCCGCCTGGAGAACTGCTCCGGCGCGTCGCGGAATCGAATCGAAGAGGTCTCGCAGAAGAACGCCTCGCCGGCGGGCAGATCGTTGTCCGGATCGTCAAAGAACTTCAACGCTTCGCCCAGACACTGCGACGCTTCGATCTTCAAATCCCGACCCTGCGCTGCGCTCGGCGCCGCCTCAGCCGAGGCGAGAATGACATGATACAGTGTGATCCACTGGCCGACGTCGAGAAGGCGCGAAGGCCGCTCCGTTGGATTGACGCCACCGAGCGAACGACCCTTCGCCGCTTCGGCCGATGACGCTAGCGAAAACCTCAGCGCCTTCGCAAGCCCGCAAGACACACACTTCGCCTCGATGGATACCGTCGCGACCTCCGCCTCATCCGCCGACGACACCTCTTCGCTAGTGAGCGGCCCGCCCCCGCACGCACGGCACGGCGTCGCCATCAGATACAAATAGACCTCAGCCAGGCTCTGCGCCGGCAACGCATCGGTGGCCATCATTCGATACCTGACACCGTGCAAATCCGGCACGGCAAACCAAGAGAAAAGTGTGGGAATCCTAGTCGCCGGCGACCTCTTCGTCGCCCGCCGCAGCCTGTGCGGCAGCGGCCTGAGCAGCGGTGTCCAGCTTCTGAAGGATGTCATCCGGCGAAGAGCCCCCGCCCTTCAAATCGTCCAACCAACCTCGGAACGTCGTCATAATGCGCTCCGAACCCGCGTTGACCGCTGCGAGTTCGTCCGCGTCTACGATCTCGAAGTACCACTCATCATCCATAACAATGACATCAAGCTTTGACGCGAGCGATCCGACGGGAAACGCCACAGACACCTGTTCATCGCTCACGACGGTAATGCTCGTTGCGACCAACTCACGTCGTACGCTAGCCTCGAGCGCTTTCAGCGCCTCGTCGGCTCGCTGAGCCTCATCCGGCTTGCGCGTCTGAAGCTCGCGCCGAAGCTCACCACAAACCGCCGCAAACCGCGGCATCGACTCCAGCGCGGGGCGGATCGCATCGCGCTGCCCATCCACATAGTAGTCCAGCAGATCGTCAACCGTCGCCTCGGAATCCGCGACGACCTCGTTGTATCCCGCCAGAAGCTCCCGAATCTCAGCCTCCACCCCGGACCCATCAACCGCCGCGCCGGCGGCGACATCCGCCACCGGCTCCAAATCCTCAACCGCACGGAAGTCGACCCACTCCGCACGATCGTTGCCGAGATCGCCCTTGTAGAACACCGACCCGGTCGGAAGAAGCACCGCATCCTCGTCGCCCAGATCGTAGGCATACGACTCCGGCACTTCAGCCTCGCGACAACCAACAACACCCAAGACCGCCGGCAAGGCAAGGCTACACAGCAACACCATACGACACGGTCGAATCATCAAGCATACCTCCAGCAATCGCACTCACGAAAACCGCCGAGCATCACGGCATCCGTCGCACCGCGTGAAGCCGCAATACCACCCACCATAGTCTCTAGCCTGTAACGATCAAGTGTAGCGTGAAAAGTGGCTTGTTTCTCGCGTACAGAGTCGTTCAAGACGCTAGACTTGAATGAGCGTGTTCCGGCCGACCCGGCGCCAACGATCAACTCCCGGCGACGATTCGACCCGAATCATCGCCTCATCCACACGAAAAGACGCCGCAAACGACAGGTCGCCCGCAAACACAAGGTCGCATGCGCCCCCTCAAGACACGCGCAGCACCGCCGCCCCCCTCACCGCGCCATCCGCCAACGCGATCAGCGCCTCGTTCGCATCCTCGAGGGCAAATGTCTGCGTCGTCGTCCGGACCCCGATCTTCCCCGCAATCTCCAGAAACTCACGGCCGTCACGTCGCGTCGCATGCGCCACACTCCGCAGCGTCTTCTCGTCGTAGAGATGCTTGACGTAGTCCAGCCCCGGCACCGGGCTCATAAAGATCCCCGCCGTAACGACGACCCCACCGCGCTCGATCGCCCCCAACGCATCACGGACCATCGGCCCCGCCGGCGCGAAAATGATCGACGCATGAGGCCTCGCCGGCATCGTGTCTTCGCGGCCGCCCGTCCAATCCGCGCCGAGTGCCGTCGCCAACTCTCGGTTCCGCTCACTTCGGGTAACCACGAAAACGTGGCACCCGAAATGCTTCGCCACCTGAATCGTCAAATGCGCCGAAGCACCGAACCCGTACATCGCCAAACGGCGCCCCGGCCCCAGCTCGCCACACGCACGAAGCGCCCGATACCCGATCAACCCCGCGCACAGCAAAGGCGCCGTCTCCGCGTCGTCCACCCCCGACGGCACCGCCAGCGCATACGACTCCGGAACTGCGAGGTACTCCGCATACCCTCCGTCCACACTCCACCCGGTAAACGCCGCAGACGCGCAAAGGTTCTCCGTTCCTCGCCCACAAAACTCGCAAGAACCACACGTGTGGTGAAGCCAGGGAACCCCAACTCGATCACCGACCGAAAACTGCACCGCCCCCTCACCAACTTCAGCCACCCGCCCCACGGCCTGATGACCCGGAATCACTGGACGTCGCCGCATCGCCAGCTCGCCTTCAACCTCGTGAAGATCCGTTCGGCAGACACCGCATGACGACACCCGCACCAGCACTTCACCCGCACCGGGCGTCGGATCGGGGACATCTCGAAGCACAAGCGGACGCTCATGCACCCGCGCAGGAGTTGTCAGCACCATCGCCTTCACACACACCTCCATCGACCGAGCACGAGTGCTCCCATCCGCGCATCGTAACACAATGTCCAGTACAAGGGCAAGGCGAGCCGAAGTGTGCCACCGCGTTGTCACTTTCAGGGTTCGCTGTGCGTAATGGTCTTTAGCCCTGCGCCGCGTGCTCCAGCTTCACCGTATGTCAACGATCAGGCCATCAGGACGCCACGGAAGCTGATCACTCCGCGTCATGCCGTTCTCCTCGCCATGCGTTGAATTCCGCATCATTTTCCTTGCCTGCCTTTCACCCGCATCGCAGAGTCCTTGTGAGGTCGAAGGTCTCGGTACGACTGGTTATCGATCGCTACGCATTTGGCGCGGCGTGAGCCTCGAGGGCTTTGGATCTGGAGGTACCTCGAGGGGAGGATTCCGTGTCAATCCGTGGCACTCAGCCTGCGCATGTTCGCACGGTGCTCAACACTTCCGGTCACTTCGGCCTTCGTTTCGCTTTGTGGTGACCGGGGGCGGCCAGCGGGTGTGCGGCGTCGACCACGTTCCAGGGACCGCCCACGCGAAAGACGCTTCTTGAACCACATCATGACTGCCACTCCCCAGGGTTGGGCAACGTGGAGTCGGCATCCCGCCCCGGCGTGCCCTCAGACTCCTCCATTCACCTTCTTACCTACTATCCTACCGCGACACCACGCGTCACACGACGAGACACAAGCTCGCACTTTCCACTCCACGAAGAGATCGATTCGCCGGCGCAATCCGACAGAGCGTGGAAGACTCAGGTCGCAGTGCATCTTTTGCACCGCGGCAGCGCCTGACGCTACCTAACCTGAGAATGCGACAAAGGAGCTCGCCGATCAACTTTCGTGGTTCCCTGCGTCGCCGGCGCGGTTCCGATAGGTCGAGACCTTCGCTATTCTCTCCATACGGTGGAACCCGCAGTTTCCACCTTGACTTCCAGGAAGGCCAATCGTACGTTCGTAAGGAGGTCGGAGACTTCAACAGTAAGAGGTTATCGCTCGCTGCAAAATGGGCGCGGAGCGTAAGCGACAACCATGGGCCCGGAGACGTTTGAGGAGGGGATTCCATGTCAATCAATGGCACCCAGTCTGCGCGCAGTCCAGCTACTTGTTTATCACTCCTACTTCTTTCGGCTTCGCTCTCCCTCTGTGGATGCTGGCGCCAGCCGGTCGTTCCCGAGGAACCGCCGGCGGCGGACGGCACCGCGACACCACCAACGACGTCACAAACCGATCCACAACCCGATGCCATCGGACCCGCAGGCCAGGTCGATCCCATGGACCCCATCGACACCGCGGGAACGCCGGACCCACTCCCTTGCACCACTTGCCACACAATGCCGATGGGGACGCGCCGCGCCGTCGCCGGCGCCTCAGGAAGCGGACTACACCTGCTTTCGAGTTCCACGCTGACGAACATCGACTGCACGTTGTGCCATGAAACAGAGGAGCACATGGACGGGCAGGTCCGCCTCTGGTCCGACCCCAACGCCCGCAATGCAGTGACCGCCTTCGTCGGCTACCCACTCGCCGATGCGGTCGAGGAGGAGGCATCGACGACGTTCTGCCTTTCCTGCCATGACGCCGCCGACTACGGCCTTCACACGCCGGCAGGGCAGCCGCCGCTGACCTGTGTTGTTTGCCACGACGTACACAACCCGGCGAACGGAAACCGCTCGCTGGTGCGCGACGCACTCGCCGGCGTCCCCGTCACCTTCACCGCCACAACCGGTTCGGGAAGCTTCAGCGACGGTGTCTGCCGCGCCTGCCACACGTCGACCGCCTATCACCGAAGCAACGGTACCGGTTCGCCGCACAACGACGGCACCGACTGCACCGCCTGCCACAGCCACAACGCCGGATTCCTTCCCAGTCAGAGTGCCTCCTGCATCGAATGTCACAGTGTGACACAAGGCGCAAGGTCCCCCGTCGCCAACGCGACCGGCGCCGGCGGACACCATCTGCGGTCCGGCGCCCTGGCGGACGGCGACTGCGTGAAGTGCCACGACCAGTCGACCCACCGGGAGGGATCCGTGCGGGTCTGGACGAATGCAAACAGCCCGACCGAATCGATAGTCGTCAGCGGCGACCCCAGCCGGCTCACCTCGCTCTGCCTGTCCTGCCACAACGGCGCCAACCATCCTGCGACCCACGCGACCGGTACTTCCTGGGAACCGGCCTGCACCGAATGTCACGCCATACACGAACCTGCGCATGCCACCCTCTCATTGGTGCGTTCATCGATCCCCAATCGCACTAGCGGCGTCAGCACGCCCGTGTCCTTCGTCGCCCGAACGGGAGCCGGGAGTTTCAGCGATGGAATCTGCAGCGCCTGCCACTCGTCGACAACGTTCCACCGCAGCGACGGCGCCGGAGCCTCCCACAACGACGGTGCGGACTGCACCCTCTGCCACAGTCACGGTTCGGGATTCCAGCCGGACCAGAGTGCATCCTGCACTGAGTGCCATAGCATGACACAAGGTACCCGGCCCGCCGTTGTCAACGCAAGCGGCACCGGAGGGCACCATCTCGGATCCGGTGCCCTGACGGACGGCGACTGCGTGAAGTGCCACGACCAGTCGACCCACCGCCAGGGAACGGTGCGCGTATGGTCGGACGCCAACAACCCGACCGCCTCGCTCGCGGTCACCGGCGACCCGGATCAACTCACCGGGCTCTGTCTCTCTTGTCACAACACCGGTAGTGCTCCCGCCGTTCACCCGACCGGGGGCTCGTGGACGCCGGCCTGCACCGAATGCCACGCCATGCACGAACCCTCCAGCGCCAACCTGGCGCTGGTGCGATCATCCGTTCGTCATCGCACGACCGGCGTCGACACGCCGGTATCGTTTGTCGCCCGAACCGGCACCGGAAGCTTCAGCGACGGGGTTTGCACGGCTTGCCACGCGACCACAACGTATCACCGAAGCGACGGAACCGGCGCATCACACAACGACGGCGCCGACTGCACCACGTGCCACGCGCACCGTGCGGGCTTCGCCCCGAGCGGCGCAACGTCGTGTACCGCCTGCCACGGTACCCCACAGGGTACCCGCCGCTCAGTGACGGGAGAGTTCGCGCTGGCGTCACACCATGCAGGAGGTGCGAGCGTCACGGACGGCGATTGCACCGTCTGCCACGATATGAGCGAACACCGTTCGGGGAGCGTACGCCTGATCAACGTCGACGATCCGACAAACACGGCGCTGGTTGTCAGCCTGGCGACCGACCCGATGACCGACCCCGCCGCCGCGAGCCTGCTGGAGCCCTTCTGCCTGGCTTGCCACGATACGGACGGCGCCAACGGGTCGGCGCCCTTTGCCGATGGGCAAATGCCCGTCGCCATCGACGCTGCCACGTGGACGTCCTCATCGCACCGCGCCGGGCAGATGCGCTGCATCGGTGATGGCAGCACCTTTGGCTGCCACAGCTCCGGACACGGATCGAAGAAGCGATCGATGCTGGCCCCGTGGGATGCGTCGCAGACCGCCGTTTCGGGCGACCCGCTCCGCGAAGAGGAGGGCTTCTGCTACGCCTGCCACGACGCCAGCGGACCCGCCTCCTCCGACATCGAGTCGGCCTTTGCCCTCGCCAGCCACCACAACGTCAGCGCGTTGGATCAAACCGACGGATCACGCGTCGAATGCGTCAACTGTCACAATCCCCACAAGGCCGCCACCGGCGCCCGACTGATCGATCCCGATACCCACACTGTCTGGACCGGAAGCGACCAGGACTTCTGCCTGGTCTGTCACGACGGCGCGGCGCCCGCGGGTGTGACCTTCCCACCGACGTCGACCGGAACAGGATTCAACAAGAGCGTGTTCGTGGGGACGACCCATGACCTGCAGCTTGGGGCTGATGCATGCGGGCACTGCCATGCGCCTCACGGTACCGCACACGCACCGATGCTTGACGCCCGCTATGTCGTCGCCGACAACAATAACTACAGCACCGGCGATGGCGATTACGCCCTCTGCTGGCAATGCCACGGAGAAAACGCGGTGATCCAGCAGGACAATGCGTTCGAAGACTTGCACAAGAAACACGTGAAGGGCGAACGTTCGCCGTGCATTATCTGTCACGATGTCCACGTAGGATTCGACTCGGGGGAGGTTGGTTTGATCGACTTGGCGTACGCTGTTCAGGCGGGTTATGACGTCACGTTTCTTTCGGGAGACGATGGAAGCAGCTCGTTCTGGCTGAACAGCGGTGGAGGGCGCGGTTCTTGTGCGATCCGATGCCACGGCAAGAAGCACGACCCTAAGTCGTACGACCGGCTGGGCGGGTCCACGACGGACTGCTCCGCCTGCCACGCATCGCAACCGTGATGACGACGTCACTGGCCGACGTGGATTCGAACACGAAAGAAGCGGGCTTAGCGGCGTTTGAGCGCCGCTTTTTCGATCTGGGCCGCCAGGACTCGAACCTGGAACCTTCTGATCCAGAGTCAGACGTGCTACCAATTGCACCACGGCCCATTCGGTTTTGCTGATTGGACGGGGAGGAGGCGAACCTGTCAAGAGTCCCCGGCGACGGAAGCTCCTCCGCGCCGATGACCTCGTCAACCAATCACGCGCGGTCAGAAACTCCGACGTCGAACGAGGCCCATGAACGTCAGCCCAACGGCGGTCAGGCCGAGGCTGAATTGGGTGTTCATTCCGCAGAGGTCGACGCTGATCGGTGGGATGTCCGGATCCTCGTCCGGCAGTCCGCACACGGCGGGGTCGTCCCAGAAAGGGCAGGCATCACACGGAACGTTTCCGATATCGCCCGGGAACAGATCGGTCGGCGTCGGCTCACCGGTGAACTCGTCGACCTCGACAACGCGGCCGGTCAGTGACATCCACCACAATGTGCGGAACCCGTCGTCGTCCTCGGCGAAGTCGATCAGGCCGGCCGGGGAGCCCTCGAACGAGACCAGGCCGTCGAGATCGACGACCGTGTCCTGTAGGACGACGTCGTCACCGGAAACGATGACGAGCTGCCCGGTGTCGCTCAGCACGACGAGTTCGGCGTTGGCCGCGTTCACGACGTCACAGGCGGAGTCGGACAACGGGTCCACGTAGATATCCCACGGTCTTGTCTGAGCCGCGACGGGCATCGCGCAAACCATCGGCACAGCAACGGCGACAGACAAGACTGTCGCCCTGATCGTAAATCGCATCTGACATTCTCCGTCCGGTGAGATCCTTCGCATCACGTCGTCCCGGCATCACCCGAGGCGGCCATTCGCTGATACTATCGCACAGACCGAGTGGGATGGCCAGATCGACGCTGCCGTTGTGGAAGGAAGAGCCTCGCGACGGGTGCGTATCCTGTCGGCGACCGGACCGCGAGACTACGCGGCCGTGAGAACGGCACGTCGGATCGCGGACCGGCGTTCGACGTCTCGCTGGCCGATACCGTGCTGGAGGACTTCAGTCGCCCCCTCTGGAATGGTGCCCAGATGTCGCTGGAGGGCCAGGCTGTCGATTTCTTCGTCCTCTGACGGAAGCTTGCACTCGTCGAAGCCGCCGAAGAGGGTCAGCGAGGCGACCGACCAGTCACCGCGGCCGAGGTCGACAAGTGCCCGATCCCAATCAGCCAAGGTCAGAAGTCCGCTCTCGAGCATCTCCCGCAGGTCGATGAACTCGGCGGCAAGGGTCGGAGACTTGATGTCGACGCTGCCGAAAATGGTCAGGAAGAAGGGTTTTCGGTGTTTGGGGCGGCTCTCGCTTTCGAGGAGCTTGGAGGCGAGCGGCTTGCCGTCGTAGGTTTCCTGCGCCTGGACGGTTCGCCTTCCGGAGAGAATCTGCCGGGCGAGCGTCGGGCAGGTCAGTTCACACCCGCCGAAGACCGTCAGGTAGATGGATTTTTCAAACCGAAGCCGCCCGTCGTGGCCGGAAAAAACCGTTGCCTGGATCATGCCGCACCTCCCGCGTTCGCACCTGGAGTATACCTTCAGTGGACTTATTCGTCGATTCATCGGAGATATTCCTGCCCTTCAACAAGCGTGCCTGAGGCAGCGAATTCGACGTTCTCGGACGTCCGAGGCGGCTTTTCCGCGGCGGCGGCGGGCGAGCGCCCGGGGCCGATCCGAGGAGATCGAGGCCGGAAAACGGTTGGAGACGGCACACGGTGCGAGCGTCGCGTGGAGAGGCCGCGGGACCGAGTGCCAGTTTTTACTTTCCAATCCCTCCGCGATGGACTATCCTGAACTCACACAAGTCCCTGGCCGGAGGAGTGTTTACAGGTTTCGGGCGATCCTGCAAAAGTGGGGCTATCTGTGGTTTGTTTGGATCCGGCTGCATCGGTTCGCCCACTAACGCTTTGCGAGGAGGAAGTATCATGTCCATGTGTCGACGTTCGTTGTCCATGTTGGTTGTTGCGGCAGTACTTGTCTGCGTTCCGGGAGCCATTGCCGCGACGCACACCGTGCTTGTCGGAAACGGTGGAGCCAACTTCAATCCGGCGGCCGTTACCGTCGCGCCGGGCGATACCATCGAGTGGGTCCACGTTGCCGGATCTCATACGGTCACGTCGGGGACGCCGTGTACGTCTGACGGCAGGTTCAATGATCCGGTCCCGCCAGGTGGAAGCGTCGTGTGGGTCGTTCCTACGAACGAACCGGCCGGCGTCATCCCCTATTTCTGCATTCCGCACTGCAACTTTGGCATGACGGGCACGATCAACGTGGAGATTCCCATACAGGTTCCGACGGTATCAGAGTGGGGGCTCGGCGCGATGACGCTGGTTCTCTTGGCGGTTGGGACCCTGATGCTGCGGAGGCGCGTGGGCGCGATGGCGGGATAACGGTCGAACGCGGCTTCCCAATCCGGCCGTGCGTCCCCAGACGCCGACCGTGCGGAGGCGAAGCCGCGACAGTGCATGATCAGAACCGCGACCGTGAGGGAACGGAAACACGAGAATCCCGTGCGTCGTACGGTGGCGA
>JAJDDV010000175.1 GCA_029260135.1 Phycisphaerae bacterium
GATCCCTCAAATCGCATTATCAACCGCCCTGCGATCCGGTCAACCGATCCGTCAGGCGATGGACCACCGCCCCCGTGAACTCTTCCGGAACACACGCGCCAACGCGCCGCCGTCCAGTCGGTCTTGTCTGCGAAAGCAGCGATCGGCGCCGCTGGATAGGCCAAAAAGGCTGGATGCCCGGTCCGCAAATGGATAGAATAGACCCAGTGATACGCCCGTTGCCCAACGCCTCGAACCGATAGGTCTGTCGCGCGGCCACGTTGCTCGCCTTGGCGATGGCGTCATCACAACCGTGTGTCGCGCGAGTTTCAAAGGGGAGAGTTGATGCCACGTCGTTTTGGAATCGCAGCCGTCCTGTGCCTTTCAAGCGCACTGATGGATCAAACGACCGCACAAGGCGTAGGCGACACGCCCGGCGCCGGCCCATATTGCCGTGCGGAAAGCGTGTCTACCGACGGGTCGGTCTTGGAAGTGTACACTCTTGACCCGATGTGCAACGAGAACGTATCTCGGTGGGTCGAAACCGAGGGTGGGAGCGCGCTGGGCGCGACGCATAGGCGAATCGTACGCGGCGGCTCGGTGGCGAAGCTCGGTGAGGCGGGTGACGCGGGTGCAACGGCATCGGCAGCGCAGTTGGTCTACAGCAACACGATTGATCCGATTACGCGCTGGTTTCATCCGGGCAACGCAGCCGCCGGTTTCTGGGTCGCCGACGACATCTCGACGATCGCCGAGGGAGGGTTCAATCTCGGTTCCTATGAAATCACGACGGGCGCCACGGCGGGCAGCGGTGCGTACGACGTCACCATCGAACTCTGGGACGGCAATCCGTGCCAGCTCACGAGCCATCCGATTGGCGGCACCGCCATCATGATCCCCGGTGTTCCCGACGGAATCCTGAACACGCTGAGCGTTGACTTCCCCGCGCGACCGGTCATTCCCCAAGACCTGTTCATGAAGGTGACCTTCTCGACGGACGCCGCCGGATGGATGATCGCCGAGACGGCCGAGAGCGGCTTTTCGGATAATTCCTTTTCCGCGAACCTCGATACGACCGGCAACGGCGTTCCCGACAGGTGCGGACTGTTCGCCTTCGGCCAGCCGCCCGCCGCCAGCCAAGCCTCCTTCTGGGCCCGGATCTTCGGCGGGACCAGGTGCGTATCACACACCGACTGCGACGACGGCGATCCGTTCACGGTGAATCGTTGCATCGGAGAGTTTTGCCACCCGGCCGTTGCATGCGCCGACTTGGATCCCAATGGTACGATGAACCTGCGTGACTTCGCCGTGTTCCAGACGCAGTTCCGTGGCCAAGACGCGTCCGTTTGTCCGGAGGTCTGGTCCGCCGACCTGGATGGAAACGGCACGGTCGACCTAAGTGACTTCACGGCATTCGAAGAACAGTTGAGTGGCCAAGGTGCGTGTCGGTGTCCGCCGGGTGCGTGTCAACCCAGATGCGGCGACGGATGCTGCAACGGAAACGAGAACGCTTGCAGTTGTCCGCAAGACGGCTGCCAAGTGACCTGCGGCGACGGATGCTGCAACGGAAGCGAAAACGCGTGTACTTGTCCGCAAGACGGGTGCCAAGCGACCTGTGGCGACGGGTGCTGCAACGGAAGTGAGAATGCCTGCTCGTGCCCGCAAGACGCGTGTGGACCGATCTGCGGCGACGGGTGCTGCAGCGCAGAGGAACGAGGCTGCTGGTACAATGGAGGCTGTCCGGAGGATTGCGGCTGCGGCTATGGTTGTGACTGCTGCTGGATCGGAACATCGTTCCAGTCGAACTGCCCCACCTCGTGGGAGGGGGACGCCGACTGTGACTGTGGGTGTCAGTTTTCCGACCCGGTGTGTCCTTAGATCGGTTCGCGGGGCGAGCCCGCATCGCCGCACGACAAGGCCCGTCTCCACACTTGCCTTCGGTGATGTGGCGCCGGAGGGCCAACCGAAAGGGCGGGGAGGATTCATCTACCGGGGGCTGTGCCCAGCGCCGGGTGACGTGCCCAGCGTCGGGTGATGTGCCCGGCGTCGGGTGCCATGCCCAAGCCGAGGGCGCGGGCATGCTGCGAGACTCCGACGCCCAACGTTGCGAGTAGGTCACGCCATCGCTAGACTCCCAGCCCTATGAAACCGACGGATACGGACCCGACCCGTTCGGGCCAAGCAGAACCTCGTGATCGCGACTGAACCATGAGCACGACGTCTGAGTCAGGCCAGACCCATCCGCTGCCGCCGCCCCCCGCGTCTGCGCGACCGCTCCAGGCCGCGGCTGAGCGTGTTCTGATCATCGGGCTTGACGGTGCCACGTTCGACATGCTCGACCCTCTGATGTCCGAAGGTCGCATGCCGCGGCTTCGCGATGCAATCGAGCGGGGCGTCGCGGGCGTGCTCCACTCGACGACGCCTCCGATCACTCCGGCCGCGTGGACGACGTTCCTGACCGGCAAGCAGCCTGGCGCGCACGGCATCATCGACTTTGAACGCTACGATGTCTTCACGAACGAGCTGCACCTCAACAGCACGCGCTGTCTCGACCACGTGCGCAACCTCTGGGGGATTCTCAGCGACAAGGGCTTCCGCGTGGGAAGCGTTAATGTGCCGATGACCTATCCGGCTGTACCGGTCAACGGGTTCATGGTCAGCGGTTTCGAAACGCCGGGTACGGACGGCGAGTTCGTCTATCCGCCGGAGCTCAAGAGCGAGTTGCTCTCGCGCTGGCCTGATCCGACGCTGGGCACGAAATGGAAGCGGAAGGTGCTCGGCGGCGACGCGTTGTTCCAAGAAAATGTCAACTACATGTCACAAAGCTTCCACCAGGGCGCCGCCATGACCACTTGGCTTGGTGACCGATTCGGCTGGGACGCTTTGATGGTGGTCTTCAAACTCGTCGACAACCTGCAACACAAGACGTGGAAGTACCTCGACCGGAGATGGTCGAACCGCAACCCGGCGCGAACGGAAATCGCCAAGCGGTGTTTCACCGAGGCCGATCGCGCCGTCGGCACCTTGCTCGACTACGCCACTGCGCGCAACGCCGCCGTCATGATCGTTTCGGACCATGGTCATGGAAGCCTCGAAGGAAAAGTCCAGCCGAATTTGCTGCTGAAGAAATGGGGATACTTGAGCTTGCGGGGTGGCGGCGCGCAAAAAGTGACACGAGGTCGTCACACGTGGGACCGGTTGCGTGGTCGCACGAAGAAATTCGCCCGGGTCGGCAACGTCGGGCACGACCTCGCGGTCGACTTTTCGAGCACGAAAGCCTGCGTTATGCACGCAGGAATGGCGGGTTTCCTCTATATCAACCTCCAGGGGCGTCAACGGACCGGGATCGTCGAGCCGGCGGAGTATGAAGCGTTACGGGACGAGTTAAGGGGTCGGCTGCTGAGCCAAGAGTGTCAGGTACGTGACAGTTCCGGCGCGATGATTCAGCTTTTCTCGGACGTTCACAAGCCGGAGGAGTTGTACGGTTGCTCGCGGGAAGCGCACGTGTGGCTTCCCGATTTGATCCTGACGCCTCATCGTTCGCTGGCGGTGATTCGCAAGATCCGAGGTGGGAAGGTCGTGCGCTGGTCGTCGTATCGGCGTTTGGAGGGAACGCACCGGCCTGAGGGGATCTTCATTGCGACGGGGCCGGGGGTTCGACAGGGCGCCGAGGGTGGCGACAGAATTGATGCACATATCGCCGATTGCACACCGACGATTCTGGCCATGATGGGGTTGCGGGTCGCGCGGGATATGGACGGCCGGGTGTTGACGGAGATCTTCGCGTCACCTCCGGTGGTGGAGATTGAGGAGGCGACGTCCGGGGGGGTGCGCGGTGATGCGGCGGAGGTCTACTCGGCGGAGGAGCTTCAGCAGGTCACGGATCGACTCGCTGACCTTGGGTACCTGGAGTAGGTCGGTTTCGTTCAGCGTTTCGTCAACCCCAGCGACCGATAACCAAGTCGACATGGTAGTCGTTGCGATGCGGATTCGCTAAGATGGAGATCCCTCTCGGATCAACGTCTTCTCGTTGTCTGTCGAGGCTACTGACGTTTCCGGCGAAGGATCCGCGTCTGCAAATCGAGGGTATGGGCGCTGGGCCGCGAAAGGAGCAAATCATGAGATCTTATCTGAGGACCCCTATTGCGGGGATAGCGACCGCTTTGTCTTTCGCGCCGGCGTTGGCCGCACCGGTCGGCACGGCCTTCACCTATCAGGGTCAGCTTAAACTAGATGGCGTGCCGGTCACCCAAACGTGTGACTTTGCGTTTCGGTTGTTCGACGCCGCCACCACGCCGCCGGGCGACCAGGTCGGACCGACGCTGACGTTCGTTAGCGCCGGCATCGACCCATCGCCCATCGCGGTCGACAAGGGGCTCTTTGAGGTTGCGTTGGACTTTGGCACCGTTGTGTTCAGAGGTGAGGCCCGGTGGCTGCAAATCGACGTGTGCTGTTCTTCGCCTTGCGCCCCCAGTTTCATCTCGTTGTCACCGCGCCAGGAACTGACGGCCGCTCCTTATGCACTGTTTGCACTGAACGGCGGGAGCGGTGGCGACGGCCATTCACTTGACGCCGCCGACGGTGTCCCCGTTGATGCTGTCTTCGTGGACAACGACGGCAGGGTCGGCATTGGGACGACGGGCCCAGGTGCGAAGCTTCATATCGGCGGCACGCCGGGCGTGGATGGCGTTATGTTTCCCGACGGCACGTTACAAAAAACGGCGGCTTCGGGAGGCGCGGGCGGCAACACGCTCGACCAAGCCTACGATCAGGGCGGCGCCGGCGCGGGCCGAACCATCACAGCGAATGCCGGTGCGGTCAACATCGCCGGAGCTGGCGGACTCACCGTACTCGGGCGCGTCGGTATCGGCAGTGCGGCACCAGCGGGCAAGCTGCACGTGGCCGGTTCGAGCCCGTTCGTCGGAACGGGCGTTGTCTCGAGCGCGGGCACGATGGTCAACGGCAGCGGCACCGAGTTCGGCGTTCAACTCCAAGAGGGCGACACGCTTGTTGTCGGCGCGCAACGTCGCTATGTGGTCAACGTCGGTTCGGACATTCTGCTCGCGACCAACACGCCGTTTGATCCTCCGCTTACGAATTCAGTCTTTTCGATTCAGAAACCGCTGACGCGCATAACCACTCTCTCCGGCGTTACCGCGATGGCGGTTTCGGCCGGCGGCAACGTTGCGATCGGGACAGCCGTGCCCAGTGCGAAGCTCACGGTCGCCGGCGCGGTCGAATCGACCGCTGTCGGGTTCAAGTTCCCCGACGCCTCCCTCCAGGCCAGTGCGGCGCTGGGTGACGGTCATTCGCTCGATGCGGCGGACGGAAACCCCGCTGATGCGCTCTTCGTCGACGCCGCGGGGCATGTCGGGATCGGAACGGTCTTGCCGTCTGCGCAATTGCAGCTTCACAAGTCGAGCACATCGCCCGCCGACACCGTGCGGTTGGACGCACTTCCGGATGAGAACCCTGGTATTGCGTTTACCGTGGATAACCAGGCGGGCGCGCGCATTCGCCTGAACGACAGTGCAAATGACCAACTTCAGTTCACGATCTTCGATACGCTCGGTGGCTCGCCGATCGACGCGCTCAGTATTTCGACTTCGGGCAACGTGGGCATCGGGGAGAGTGATCCTGCGACGCTTCTTTCCCTTAACAACGGTGCCGGCCACGCTGCGGGAATCACACAAGGGCAGGTTGCCGGGGCATCGAGCATGGAGCTGACAACGTCCGACAGTCTGGGCGTCCAGGCCACGCGTTTCTTACTCCGGGGAAACGCAGACGACGGTGACGTCGAGTTCTACCGCGGCGCGCGCGGCGCGGAACAGCAGACGATGATCATAGACGGCGCCACCGGCAACGTGGGAATCGGGACGAGTAGCCCTCTCGACCCGCTCGAGGTTCATGGAGACTGTACCATCTCCGATCAGCTCCGTGCCGACTCCGTGTCTGTCCTTCCTTCTTCGGCATCGGTGGCTGTGAGAGGAAGAGTGGATCGCGCGGATGGCGTCGGTGTCTTGGGTGAAACGTCTTTTGTTACGGACGGGGCCATTGGCGTGAAGGGTGAGGGCCTTGGGAGTTCGGGCGTGAACTACGGCGTCTGGGGTGAAACGAACAGTGCGGATGGGTACGGCGGCTACTTTACCGAGTCCGTTGCCGGGATCGAAGAGGGCATCCCCCTGTTCGCGGAGGGCAGTGGAGAGATGAGATTCAAGCCGGCCCTTCGCGTCAACAACACCGGTTCCCAGGGGGTGGCTGCGTACATGACAAATGACAGTAGTTCGGCAACGGTTCATCTCTACAACAACGACAGCGACGTCTTTGGTGATGCCGGTCCGGTGCTCTTTCTCCAAAACGGCGGCACGGGTCCTCCCGGTACAGACGGAGGTGACTTCATCGTCGCGTGGAACAAGGTCGAAACCGACCTCCAGTTTCGTGTCACGACCACGGGCGAGGCGCAGTCCGATGTCGGATTCACGACGCCTGCGGCCGACTTCGCCGAGATGTTGCCCGCCGGTTCTGACGACGTTTCGCCGGGCGATGTTCTGGCGCTCGATTCGCACGGCCTTCTTGTCCGCAGCACGAAGGCGTTTCAGCGCACGGTCGTGGGTGTTTACTCCACGCAACCCGGTTTCGTCGGCGGTAAGCCCCTCGAGGGTACGATCGAGGGGACGATTCCTCTGGCTGTCGTGGGGATCGTTCCGGTGAACGTCAGCGGAGAGAACGGACGGATTCAGCCAGGCGATGTGCTGGTCGCTTCCTCCAGTTTCGGTTTTGCCATGAGAGGCGGTGATGACCCGCCCAACGGCACGGTGATCGGCAAGGCCCTTCAGTCGTTCAGCGACGAACGCGGCGTCATCCGCATGTTGGTTTTGCCTCAGTAAGGCGGTGAGGTAGATGGTCCGCACAGCGGACCCTACGAGCTTCACCGGCTGGAAACCGGCGCCACATGGCATGCCCGCGCCTTCGGCTTGGGCATGGCACCCGCGCAGGTTACGGATCGGCTCGCCGACCTGGGTTACTTGGAGTAGGCGGTTCCTTCGGTAGGCGGGTTGATTTGGGGCGCGGTAGTTTTCGGCTCTTCCAGTACCCGTCGGCGATTCTATCCCAGAAGCGAATCTCGCCCCTGATGACGGGGTCTACGCGCCGGCCTGTCAGGTAGAGGGATGGCGTTCCGGTCAGGCCGGCGGCGCGGGCCTGCTGTGCGGTTTGTTTGATTCGGGCGGCGATTTCGTCTGAGGCCAGGGCGCTTTGCAGTTTCGCTGCGTCCAGCCCGACGTCGGCGGCGAGTGTTTCTACGGTGATCCTTCCGTCTTTGAGTTGCTTCTGGTTTTGGAAGAGGAAGTCGTGCGTTTTCCAGAAGGCGTCGTTACCGCCGACGATACGGGCGGCTTCGGCGAGTTGCGCGCCGAGGCAGGCGCTTGGGTGTTTCTTTCCCTTTGTGTAGGGGTTGCAGTCGACGTTGAGCGGATAGTGCTTGAAGACGACTTTGAGGTTGTGATCGAAGAGTGGCGCGACTCGCGCATCGATGAATGCGGCCAGCGCTTTGCAGGCGGGACACTCGAAGTCGCTGAAGACGATGATTTGCAGCGGTTTCTCGGTATCGGGGCGAAGGAGTCTTGCTGGGTCGGCGGCGTTGACGGGGATGTCGTAGACTTTTCCGTTTTGCCAGGAGTTGACGAGCACCGAGGAGTTGTGGCGGAGGCGATTGAGGGCGGTCATGCACTGGTCGAAGCCCTGCTTGTTCATTTGTGCGGCGTGAATGAATCGTCGTTTCGCGAGTGAGCGGTCTTCGGCGATAGCGACGAGCACGATGGCCAGGATCGTCACGATAATGAGTCGTGAAGAGGGGTGCGAGGCAGCGCTCACGATCGATGACGCATCACCTTCCTCGCTTTGTGGAAGCGTCGCAGGCTTTCGCGGCCAAGTCAGGATGATGCAGACGGCCAGGGCAAGGTTGAGGGCGTGTGTGACGAGGCACCAGGGGCACCACTCGTCGATCCTGGTGAACATGATGAAGGTGAAGTAGGCGGATCCGGCGAGTCCCATGCCGACCAGAAGCGTTGGAAGTGCGTGGACCCAGCGGCGATCTCGCGTGGGGCTTCCGATGCCGAAGATCCAGACGGCGAGTACGGAGTAGTAGACGAGCCCGACGAAGGCGACGGGAACGTGGGGCGTGTCCGGGTCTTCGCCATCTTTTTTGGGTGGCCAATAGCTGTAGGGGCTGGCGAGTACGGCGGCACAGTCTGCACCGCCGGACTGGGCGTCGTCGGTACATCCGGCTTCGAACCATGCGGACTCGGAGGAGCCGGTGACGTGCTTGAGGAGGAGCTTGTGACAGAGGACTGCGGCTGTCACCGCGAAGATCACCGCGAGCGTTGTTGCGATCTTTGTTTTTGTCATAGCGGTGACATTTTATCCGAGAGTATTGGCTGTTGTTATCGGTCGATGGTAACAATACGGGCACATCCGGAGGATGTATCGGCGATTGGAGAATCGCTTGAACAGGGGAAAGGCATCGTCGGTCTATGAGCGCGTAAGAAGGTGTATTCCGGTCGAGGTCAACGGGTACCGGCAGCGTGACGTGCGTTGTTTGCCGCAGAGGTCGCAGAGAACGCTGACGCAGGTGTGGTTGATGCGCACGGTTGGCGGTGCTGCGGCGGGAGGCTGTTGGTTGCGAGGCGAGGTTTTTGGAACCGGTGGAAAAGAGAATCACCGTGTTCCCCAGCCCCTCGAGCTGGGGAACACGGATTACAGTCCACCGCATGCCTCCGCCGCGTGAGAAGCATGGCGGTTTGTACGAAGCGCCTCTCAATTCTGCGGCGCGAACCGCCGGCGGAAGTAGACCCTTGCGCCGACGAGGAGCGTCAGCGAAAGAACCAGCATGCCCCAGGTCGAAACGGCGGGTATGCGGACCGGCAGAATCGGGTCGTCGTCGGTATGAACAACCATATGGCCGCCCACTTGTCCGACCAGGTATTCAAAGAACGCGAGGTCGTTGAACGCCGCAACCTGCGCGACACCGCCCTGCGTGGAATCCCTCGGAGGGTCACTTAATGCGTACGCACCCGCCGCACCGTCCGCAGCAGAGGATGACGTCGCC
This sequence comes from Phycisphaerae bacterium, assembly GCA_029260135.1. GTDB lineage: Bacteria > Planctomycetota > Phycisphaerae > UBA1845 > UBA1845 > OFTM174. The sequence continues at coordinate 9,086 of JAJDDV010000175.1, forward strand.
GCACTTCCAGCCAACGGGAAGGGACCTTGCCAGAACCTGATGGTCAGAATCGGAGGAGGAAAGTCCGCGGAAAGCTGGTTGAGCACTCGTCCCTGCCAATACGTCTTATCATCAAATGGCGGCGTCACCGAAGGATTGTCTGGTCCGGAACAAGGTCCCGCGCTATCGTTCTCACCGCCGTCGCTGCTGACGAAGAACTGCTTGTCGAGGAGCAATCCGCCGGATGGGAAGACCTGGACGGCTTCACACATTGCATCTGCCAGCGGCGTGGCGTTCCACCAGGACGGGGGCACGCAATCTCCGGTCAGGTCGGGATCCAAGGATGCCAGGGCGGCGGAAGCCTGCCCGAGTCCGACGAAGTCCGCTCCGAACATATCCTGTGTGACGTTGACGACGCCGCCGAAACCCGATCCGAAGAACCAGACCGAGGCCGTCCCCGACGGGTTGCTGGCGAAGAACGCGGTTATGTCCAACTGCATCGTAATCCACGCGTCTTTGCACCGAGAGTTGCCCGTCGCCCGAAGTCCTGAATCATTTTCTGACATTGATCCAGAACGATCGAGCAGAAAGACCGCTCGCGGAGCGGCCAGCGCCGCATCCGCAATAAAGAGACCCGCCAGCATGGCCACCATGATCGAAATGCGCCTCATTCCTGTCTCCTTTTCGTTTGTCTGCGGTTGCCGGGTTTCTTGTGACCTCCGCTTACGTGGCGGAGAGGGGCCGGCACTTCGCACGAAGCGTCTGTCAATTCTGCGGCGCGAACCGCCGGCGGAAGTAGACCCTTGCGCCGACGAGGAGCGTCAGCGAGAGAGTCAAAATGCCCCAGGTCGACACGGCGGGTACGCGGACCGGCAGAATCGGGTCGTCGTCGGCATGAACCACCAGAATGCCGCCCACATCTCCGACGAGGTACTCAAAGAACGCGAGGTCGTTATACGCCGCGGCCTGTGCGACACCGCCCTGCACGGCTTCCGTGACAAGCCCTGGCTTTGTGGATGCAATCCCACCTTCAACGTCATCCGATGATGAAGACGGCCCCGCATCGGCGGCTGCCATAGGAAACGGCCCGACCCAATATCGAATGGTCAGAATCGGCTTAGGGATGTCCGCCTTTAGCGCGTTCAGAACTCGGCCCTGCCAATACATCTTGTCATCAAAAGGCGGGGTCACCGACGGATTGGCCGGTCCTGAACAGGGTCCCGAGCTGAAGTTTTCACCGCCGTCGCTGCTGACGAAGAGCTGCCTGTCGGTGGGTGACTCGCCGTATGGGAGGAGCTGGACACCGTAGCACATGGCATCTGCGAGTTGCGTGACGTTGTACCGGGGGTCGATCAGACCGCAATCTCCAGTCAGGTCGGGGTCCAACGATGCCAGGGCAGCGTTGGCCTGGGCTTGTGCGACGTAAGTCGTTCCGTACATCGTCTGAGTCACGTTGACGACGCCGCCGTAATCGGTGCCGAACCCGATCAGCGCGGCGTACCCCGTCGGGTGGCTCGCGAAGAACGCGTTCATGTCCAACTGCATCGTCAGCCACGCGTCTTTGCATCGAGAGTTACCGGTCGCTGGTCGTAATCCGGCCAACGCGGCGGACATCGACCCTGAACGATCAAGTACGAACACTGCCCGTGGAGCGGCGAGCGCTGTATCTGCAATAAAGATCCCCGCCAGTAGGGCCACCATGATCGAAGAGTGCCTCATTCCTGTCTCCTTTTCGTTTGTCTGCGGTTGACGGCCTTTTTGTGAGCTCCGCATACGCAGCGGGGAAGGGCCGGCAAGTCACGGTCGAGGTCATTCTGACATGCGATGAACGGACAATGCGCACTGTGTCCGTTGAAGAGACGTACGTGCGACGGCTCGTTGAGCCCGCGCAAAGACATGTCCGCAGGCTCGCGATCGGGGCCATGCCAACTGCCTGCCACGGGAACGGGTCGCCCTCCTTCCCCCCCTTGTCCACTCAGCCCCCACTGAATCTTTAGCATGGCCCAAGGCACATGATAAAGTCAAGCAGAAAATAAAGGATCTTCACGGACGATTCGCAGAAGTCAGACTAGTTAAACGCCGTCGGCCGAGGAATTGTTAATATGGGCAACTTCACAATTGTACGTTGACCATTCGGGTGTTTTCGTGTCGATCCCTAGTCCGACGGCGCAGGGCATGGGTGCGTTCGCACCACCGGTTGAAAACCGGTGGTATACAAGAGGCGCCGTCAGCCAGGAATTATTTCGGCAGGCAGACACCGTGCATCATCGATTCCCGCCCGTCCAGAGAGGTGGCCACCGTCTGTTCCCCATGTCTCCGGCCTGTACAGCTTGGTAAGATGGGGAGGAAAGTCTGCTAGCCTATCCGGGAGCGGTACTAGCGGAGGTCTTTCAGGGCGTCGTGGGCGGCTTCGACGGTTCGGTCGATGTCGTCGTCGGTGTGTGCGGTCGAGACGAAGAGGCAGGATGAGGGGGATGGGGGCAGGTAGACGCCTCGCTGGAGCATGGCGTTCCACCACATCGAAAAGCGGCGGGTGTCGCATTGGGTGATCCCGGAATGCGGATCTGTCGGTTGGCTGGCGAAGTAGATTCCGACCATGCTGGTCAGTTGGCGGTGCTGCGTTTCGATGCCGGCGGCCTGGGCGGCACCGCGAAGACCCTGGTCGAGTCGAACCGCGCGCTTACCGAGAATGGGATAAAGGTCCGGTTCGGAAAGCGTCTCGAGGGTGGCGACGCCCGCAGCCAGTGCCGGCAGGATGACGCTACTGGCCAGGTGGTCCGTGGCCACGATCGGCGGCTCGACGTTGTCCATGATCTCGCAGCGCCCGGAACAGGCAGCAAGCGGCAGGCCGCCGCCAAGTGCGGCGCCGAGAACCGTCAGGTCCGGGGTGACGTTGAAGAGCGTGGCCGCCCCGCCGAAACCGAGGCGCATGGTCGTCGCCGTCTCGTCGAAGACGAGCAGACAGTCGTTCTCGTCGCAGCGGGCGCGAAGGGCGCCCAGGAAGCCGTCGCTGGGCGGGATCGGCCCAAAGGTGTCGACAATCGGCTGGACAACGGCGGCGGCGAGGGTTGAGCCATGATCGTGAAAGGCGCGACGGACCGTTTCGATGTCATTTTGAGGCAGAAGAACGGGGTCCGATTCCCACGAGGCGTCTGGACGGAAGGCGAGCACCCGCTGTCGGCCGGTGTGACGCCGAGCCCGGGTCAGTGCATATCGAATCGCCGCGGTCCGGTCGTTGACGAATCGGACCTTGTCGGTGCCGGGAACGTGCCTGACGATCATCTCGGCGAGTCGGATCTCAGTCTGGGTTGGTGAGCCGACGTTGCAGCCCTTGGAGACGGCCTTGTTGATCGCAACAGCCACGCGCGGATCGGTGTACCCGAGAATGAGGGATCCGGCGGCGGCTGTGAAGTCAATGTATGCGGTTCCGTTGACGTCGGTGACGGTGGCTTCCTTGCCCTTGGCGAGGATGGGAGTTCGGATCGTGTCATCGACGCCCGGCGACGGCAGTGGAAACAACGTAGAGGCCTCGCGACGAATCGCGTCCGAGCGCGTATCTTCGTCCGGCGGTCGGTGCAGCGGTGGAATCGTTTGGGCGCGCATCGTCGTTACCCATCGGTCCGGGGTTCTTTGCGACTTGAGGATGTCCCATCCTCCATGTTGCCGTGGAAGGATGTATCGGACGTTGGTTGCGTTGCGAAAGTGGAACGAGCGCGACCTCAGGGCTTCTGACGAGGGTTTGAGGCGTCGTGCGGTGAGCATACAATGGGTCTCCGGATGTACCCTGTATCGGACGTGAACGGAGCGGGATTCGTGCCGACGAAGAGGATCTACCTCGAGACGATGGGCTGTCAGATGAACGTGCTCGACAGCGAGCTTGTTCTGGGGCAGTTTCGCGCGCAGGGGTGCGAGCCTGTGGACCGCATGTCGGCGGCGGACGTTGTGCTATTCAACACATGTAGCGTTCGGGATCACGCGGAGCAGAAGGTGCTGTCGCGTCTGGGTGCGCTTCGGAAGCGGAAGCAGCGTGACGGCGGGCTGATCGTCGGTGTCATCGGATGCATGGCGGAGCGCGATCCGGACGGTCTGCTCGCGAAGATGCCGCACGTGGATCTGGTTTGCGGACCTGGCGAGTTGAACAAGATTCCTGCGTTGATCGAGGAGGTTCGCGAACACCGGACGCGCGCGATCGCCGTATCGGCGTCGCCGTCTCGCAAGAATACACCGGTGCAGCGATCGCTGGAGTACGATTCGGTTGAGGCACTGGACCTTTCGCGCGAGCCGGGTCCGGATGAGAAGATTCTGCAGTCGTACATCCGGGTCCAACGTGGGTGCGACAAGTTCTGTACGTTCTGTGTGGTTCCGTTTACGCGGGGTCCGGAACGAAGCCGGCCACCTGCGCAGATCCTCGACGAGGCCCGGATGCTGGCGGATCGCGGCGCGAGAGAAATCACGCTCCTCGGACAGACGGTCAACAGTTATATCCATCCGGACAACGGGCGAACGGTTCGCCTGGCGGAGCTTCTTTCGCGCGTGGCGGGCGTCGGCGGGATCGAGCGCGTGCGTTTCGTCACGAGCTTTCCGGGTGACTTTACCGACGACATTTTCGAGGCGATGCGGGATGTCCCCGAGGTGTGCGAGTATTTGCACCTTCCGGTTCAGAGCGGAAGCGACATCGTGCTGGAACGGATGCGGAGACAATACCGCGTGGGCACTTTCGAGGAGGTTCTGGCGCGAGGGCGCGAGATCGTCCCCGGGCTGGCGGTGGCGAGTGACTTCATCGTCGGGTTTTGTGGAGAGACGGAGGAGAATCACGCTGCGTCGCTCGAGTTGGTTCGCCGGTGCCGATTCAAGAACGTCTTCGTGTTCAAGTATTCGGAGCGGCCGGGGACGGTCGGTGCGAAACGGATGGCTGACGACGTTCCCGACGAAGTGAAGCGGCATCGCAATGCGGAGTTGCTGGATCTTCAGGAACAGGTGTCGCAGGTCGACAAGCAGGCGATGGTCGGCCGGACGGTAGAGGTTCTGGTCGAGGGGTACAGCAAGGCGGCGGTCAAAGCGCAGGAGGCGGAGCAATCTCGTGGAAGCGAAGTGAGCTGGCGTCGGTCGGATCAGCTTGTGGGTCGGACGCGATCGGATCATATCGTGGTATTCCCGGGTGCTGCGGCGCAGATCGGGACGTTCGCGAAGATCCGTGTTGTGGCGGCGACGGCGTTGACGCTTCACGGCCAGTGGGTCGCGGCGTCGGAAGGGCCTGGCCCAGACGCGTCGGTCGCGATGTCGGCGCTTGCGGTATTGGGGTCGGCTGGGAAGGGTTGCCAGACATGATGAATTCCGTCAGCATGGGTGCGTTATGATGACGATGGCAGAGGCGGCGGCGCCGGAGGCAGTACGGTCGAAGCGAGCGCTTCCGCGCGAAGAGACAAAACCCAAGAAACAACCGGCGTATCACGTCGTGCTGTTGGATGATGACGATCATACGTATGAGTACGTGATCGGGATGATCCGGCGGCTTTTCGGTTATTCGGCGGAGATGTCGTTTCAGCTTGCGGAGGAGGTTGACTCAACGGGTCGCGTAATCGTCGACACAACGACGATGGAGCGAGCGGAATTCAAGCGGGACCAGATCGCGACGTTCGGCCGCGATTGGCGCCTACCGCGGTGCGCGGGCAGCATGAGTGCGATTATCGAGCCGGCTGCGGAGTAGCGCGGGATCGAACGGGGTCCTCCGCGGGATCGAACGGCGCCTCCAGCGGGTGCATCCATCACGGTGTGGTCGGACGGCGTGCCCGCATCTCGGAACGGGGGCCGGTTTCACAGGTCCGAAAAGCTGGAGCGCGTGACACGTTGACACCGGACGGGCGAGCCGAGTAGACTTGAGGTTCACCTTGCATCGCGGGTGTAGCTCAGTGGTAGAGCGTCACGTTGCCAACGTGAATGTCGTCGGTTCGAATCCGATCACCCGCTTTGATGAATCGTCGTGCATTTCGTTGCTAACCCTTGAATCCACCGATGGTAACGGTGACTTCGACTCGCCCCCGTCGCTTGCAGTGTCAATGCACGTTCTTGCATCGGCTTGCCTGTGAGTGCGTCCTGCGCGCTGCGCATGCGCTGCGCGCCCTTCGTCATCCGTCCCGGTCAGCCGGACTTCGGTCGTTGACGGTGCTGGTGTCGTCGGAAGCCAAGGCAATGCCGTAACCGCAGCCGCAACAGGCAAGACGTTTTCGTCCGTGTAGACCCCTGCGGTCAATCGCGGATCGGTGTGCCGCAGGTGCGCTTGCGCCATCCGCATCGGGATTCCGTGCGTCGAAAGGTAGGTCGCCAGCGACTTGCGCATCGAGTGTAGGTCCACCCGTCCAGATTCGTTGACGTCTGCAATCCCCGCCATTTTCAGATCGGCCCGAAGCACCTTCATGCCCGGAACACTGCGCAAGATGCGGTCCGTTGGTTTCGGTCTGTCCGGACGATGCCGTCTGATTGCCTCGGCAACTTGCGGATGTAGAACGATGCGGTCCGCTCGTTTGGACTTCGTCGTCGTTGCCCTCAGAACAAGTTGCGCGGGAACCGTGTCGATCCGAACGTCCCGCCATTCCAACGCGCGCAGCTCGGATCGGCGGAGCCCGGTCCATAACGCCAGGAGGTAGGCCAGGGCCCTTTCGGCGCCGAGCTGGTCGGCACGCGCTAACACTTCGTCGCGTACCTTCGCAACCTGTTTGCCTTTGTTCGGCCCGTGCCGAACGGTCAACAATTCAAGTCGTGGACGCTCGATCGTTGCCTGTAGAAGTGCCCCGACTTCGTCGGCCGTCATCGCTCGGCGCGGGCGGGTCCTTTCGATCCGTGCCGCGTCCTGTTTCTTCAGCGCTGCCAACGGATCGGACGCCAGACGCCCCGTCGAAACGCACCAGCGCGTAAACGCCCTGATCGTCCCCAGATATTCATTGACCGTGATGCCCGACAGCTTGCGGCGTTGCAGCTCCCCAATGAAGCCTGCAACGCGATCCGCGTTTAGATCGCTCAGTCGCTTCAGTCCAGCCGATTTGCCTAGGGCTTCCAGCCGATTCTCGACCTGCAACAGGTATCGTGGCGCATGCCCGCCCGGCTTTCCGGCTTTGATATGCTCCACGAATTCCTTGAAGTGCTCACCGATGCGCCGTCGGCCCTGCTCGGCGATACGCTCCTGGGATGGGTCAAGAACACCCCGTTTCCGTAGCCGAACGTCGGTCGCAAGCTTGCTGGCGATGTCCTCTGTAGCTGCCCGATCCGTACACCCGGTGATCGTCCGTCGCCTTCCACGCTCATCGGTGTACGTTATCAGATACGGCTTGCGCTTGTCGCTTCGATCCGCCGTACGTTTGAATATGCTCGCCATGATCGTCACTCGTCTTTCCTGCTTCGCAGCTCCAGGCGCAGGTGAGCGCACAGTCGATCCAGCACGCCAAGACCGAGCCCCCGCTCTCCGTGCATGAACTTCGAGAGCTGGCCCTGATCGATATCGAGTGCCTTGCAGATCGCGTATCGCGACTGGCCGGACCGCTCGATCGCCTGTCTAAGTTGCTCCGTCACCGTTCGTTTCCGTTTCCGCGTTCGTTTCGGCATCGGCAGCTCGCAGGTATTCCGTCAGTCGGTCCCGCAAGCCGCCAGTGGCTCTGCGGAGCCGCTCCGCAAGTCGTCGCAGCGCCGGATGGTCGGACGATTCCGCGCCCGGGTCTACGCCGCGTCCCGGCTCAGGATGCTCGCCACCGATTGGTGTGTCCACCTTGCCTTGCCCTTTTTCGTTAGTACGCCGCGGCGGGTCAGCTCGGCTGCGATCGCTCGATAGGTCCAGCCGTCGGCCCGCAGTTCCCGAATATCCGCGAGAATCGCCTGTTCGGCCGGATTCTCCACAAGGCTCGCCCCGTCCGGCGCCAGCGTCCAGCCGAACGGGATTTCGCCAATCCGCTCGCCTCGCCCAGCCTTGTGGGAAAGCGCCGCGATCGTCCGCTCGGACACAAGGTCGCGCTCGAATTCGGCCAGAACAGCCAACATCCGGAAGACCATTTTTCCTGCGGCCGATGTCGTGTCGATTCGCTCGGAGAGGCTCACAAGGTCGGCTCCCGCCTTTTCCAGCCGCTCCGCGATCGCGATGGCGTCTTTGGTGCTTCGGGCCAGCCGAGACAGCGAGTAGACCACCAACGCCGCGCCACGAGCCTTACAGGCCGCCTGTAGGGCGTTCTGGAGCCCGGCTCGGTTGTCCGCACGCTTGCCGCTCATACCAGCGTCAGTGTGAATCTCGGTTAGCTCGTAGCCGTTCGCCGCACACCATGCCGCGATCTTCTCCCGCTGTGCTTCAAGGCTGACGCCCTCGGTCGCTTGGCCCGCCGTGCTCACTCGAATGTACCCGATTGCCTTCATCGCTTGCCCCTTATGCTTGTCTTTAGAACAAGTATACTCGATACTTGGCGCTTAGACAAGTATAATTGAGGGCCATCTTTCGAACCGTTTGTCTATCACCGTCCGGTGATGGACAGTCCTCGTGGCCGATTTGACCGATCCGCACACCCGCTTGGTCATCGATCGCGTCATTGATCGCACTCAGCCGGAACGGACTCAGAACAGCTGCGTACAGGATCGTCCCGACCGTCCCATTCGTCCCGGACCGTCGCTGCGGTTCCAGAATCACAGTCCTCGCGGGACGGTTGTCCATCTTCGATTTCGTCCGGTTTGCGTCCCGTATCGCCCCGGTCAATCGCGGGCTCTGATTCCGGATCGGCGCTTGGGGATGGTCGGGACCGTCGGGACGGTTCCGCCGGCGTCTTCACAATGTGGACCAAACGGGTGCGCCTTCCCCCCGGTGTCCGGGACCACGACACATCGATCCCCGTCCGGCGAAGCTCCGGCGCAAGACGCCTCAGAGCACCAGACAAGGCCCTTGGCGAGCCCGGCCAGTCTTTCCGCTGTCGGGTCCGCTCATCGGAATGACGGTCCCCGCCAAGCTCCGCCAGCAAATCGGCTGACGTGCCCGACCACTCGTTCCGCTGCGACATGAGTCCAACGAGCGCCGGTCCGATCGGACTCGACTCGATCGACAACGCAACTGACGCTGCGCGATTGTCGCCGTACACGCGAACGAAATCCGGCGCTGTCCAGCCCAGTGCGGGAGCTGCGGCGCACGCCCAGCGTGAAAAGTCGGCCATCCTTGGATGGCCCGGCAACTTGACTGAGTCCTCGTTTCCCAACGCTTGCGAGACCGCATCGAGCAGCGCACCAAGGATCCGAGGACGCGCGGTCTCGAACTCACGCCACAGATCAGCCTCGGTCCGACGGTTGCTGTCGTCGATAGGACTGAGTGTGACAATCACGGCTCGGTCCGCCAGATCGCCGCGGGCGCACAGGTCGTCGATTCCGTTGAGCAACACCGGACGTTGGCTGTCGAATAGGATCTCATCCGCATTGCTGTATAGCTCGCGGGTACTGAACCCGCCGCCGGTCGCGAGTCGGCAAAGCGAATCGCTTAGCCACGGTTGCACCTTGGACAAGTTGTCGAAACAGAGAAGCCAGCCGTTGCGCGCCGCTATCATCAGGTCGCGCGCCTCACGCGGTTCGGCTCGCAATGCAGACACGTTTGGATCGATGATTGCTCGCGTGATTCGGCAGGCCGTAGACTTCGCGCTGCCCGCTTCACCGTTGAATACAAGCACAATGTACGGACCGCTCGGACGGAACGCCGCAACCATTGCAGAGACAACGAGAATCCAGTCATCTTCAGACGCGAGATTCAGAAACGAGCGCAGCTCATTGATTGACCCACCGGAAACCGGAATCGGCAACGCGAGCAGTCCACGCGGGCGAAGGAACTTGACCGGCGGATTGCGAACGACTCGCCAACCGCCCGGGTTGACTTCGATCGCGTGCCAGTCCTTGTCGCCGATGTCAATCCAGATCGCGCCACTGACGGACGCGACTCGAACGTAGACAGGGAATTCCGGGCCGTCGAAGACCGCTTGCGCCTGAACCGCGTTGACCGCGTCAGTCAAATGTTGCCCACTCGGTGCCCCTCCGGTCGCCACGTAGTATCGGTGTGAGAGCCATCGCCGAAACGCCTTTCCCATTAGTGGCATGTTCTCACGGTGCGAATCGATCGAGACGGTTGCGTACGATTCACCCTCGGAATCGTGAAACAGCTCCGCTGCGCTCGCGAACTCGACCAAACGCGTGACTCTGCTCTTGTTCGGTTCATCGTCGTCCGACTTCAGCGCGAGCTGAGTCGCGTGACTCTGAAGGATGCCGAACAGGTCGGCCCCCGCAGTGCGTAGCGCCTCGACGTCGTCCAAGTTTCTCGCCTCGGCATTCAACCATTGGCGTACATCCTTCGTTCCCTCGGGAGGCAACGTCCACGAGACCGGGCGCTCCCAGATCGTCGCAAGCTGTCGTGCCACACTCTCGGCACCTTTCTTGCCCGGCCAATCGCCGTTGTCCTTTACGTCGTTCTCGCCGACGATGAGGACTTCATGGCCGTCAAGCAACTTCGCCAGGTGTTTCACTCCACCCCTGTTTGACGGTCGGCCAACCGCGGTCAGCCCAAGCGTGAGACACGCGGCAACATCGCTCGGCCCTTCAACCACAAGAATGACACCCTCGCGAGAGCTGAAATCGCTCGGGACGGTTAGACCGCGCTTGCTCCCGGCCATGGTGCGTTTCGTTCCGTTACGGAATCTAGTTCCGATACCCACGATGCGCCGATCGCCGCTGGATTCTGGAAATGTCCACCGATCGTGCGAGCGATTCCAGCCGACTCCGATAGATCGAAGCGAATCGGTGCGGACGCCCAAGTCGCTGGCAAGCGCTTGGAGTGAGTCGGGAGTGAGCGCGTCAGTAAATCGGCGTGCCTTCTGTGACCATGACTCCGAAGATCGCCCGCTCTCTTGCGGCGAGAACACCGTCCCGCCGTCCGCACACGGTTTGACGACCCGCCACCCGAACGGTGGATCGGCAGCACGCATGCACCGCGCCGCGTCGCCGCTCCGCGCGCACCAATCCGGCTTTCCACAGACAATGCACGGCTGTTCGGGGGTGACCGGCTGCCACGTTGCAGTCAATGGTCAGACCCCGCTTCAAAGTCCTCGCGATTCGGGCAGCCGAGCTGTACCCATCGGTCAATATCTGGTGCTCGCCAGCGAACGGACCTTGAGACTCGAACAGCGTCCGGCATGCGGGCGGACGCGCACAACTTCCAAACCTGTCGCGGGCTGATCTTCAGCCGCGAAGCTACATCACGAACCGTAAGTAATTCCATTCTGACGCTCCCTATTCATCGCTCTACGCTCGCACCCACGTGCGACGCTACTAGGAAGTATGAAGCGCACTCTGGAATGGAATTAATGGGAGGGAATTGATTCCGGCGCTACGGACGACGGGAACGCGATTGCAGCACCGAGAAACGCGATGAAATCTGCGCCGGAAAAAACAAAAGTGCTTGACAGCCTATTTCTTCCGGCGCTTCCGTTCTCTGTCTATCGCAAGTCGAAGTTCCTGTTCAGTGATTTGCTGCGCCTGCGCGCAATCGGCATATGTCTTATACCTGCGAGACTTCCACGAATCCCAGTACCGCCTGTCCTTCTTTGGATCGTAGAAGACCGCGTCTTTGGGGCGCCCTCGTCTCTTGCGCGTCAAATCACCCGCGGTCGAGCCGCCGCCAGTCGGACTGCGCAATTCGTCTAGCAGGATGTCGCAAAGGTCAACGCTGGCCGAGGCCACGTCCTCGATCTCGCTCACGTAGGCATCGGGCAGTCGCTGCAGCCACCGTTCGGGTATATCGATGGTCTCCCCGTCGTCCATTTGCATCGCCCTAGGGAGCGTATCCCGCAAGATGCTCAACTCCTTGATGCTGTAACCCAGTAACACCCCGGATTTCGACCATATTAGGCGCTCGGCCCGTAAGAGTCGGTGTTTCCCCGACCACGCAACTTCAAACAGGAGCGACCACCACACTTCATCGGGTTTGTCGAAAATCCAGCCGTTGAGCGGGCGAAGTAGGCCTCCGTGACTCTCGCTTACAAGCCGCCCGCCACGGACTGCTAACTGACACAGTCGCGCGCCTGCACCGCCCGCGCCGTTCAGGATGACCGTTCGGGAGGCTGGCATTATGACGTCGACCCCCTCGCCAGTATCTGAGCTGACGATGGGCTTACCCTTCACATCCAAGATTGGCGGATCAATGGTCCTCGGCTTCCCGTCTTGGTCCACGACCACTCCGTGTTCGCGTCGTCCTGCACCGCGTACAGCGCCGATGTGTGATCCATCGGGAAACGCCGGGTGCCCGACCACACCCTCGGCTTCAGCGTTCGTGGCCCTGTGAATCAACTGAATCCGTATCGGGTACTCGACTTGCCTCAGCCCGTCGAACGATCTGCGCAGACCTTCAAGAAGTTCCTGCAGTTTCTCCTTGCTGTATTGGGGGCTCGGACGTTCTGGCATGTTGCACCTACTTCAACCGGGGCGAGCTGGGCGGGGTCGTGTTGTAGGTGCCAAACACAACCCACGTCCAGCCGACACCGGGTGTCATCTTACAGAAACGGTACCCGCGCTCAACTCGATCGATGCAACCCCTCGTGTTCAGCGAGCAAGCCGAAGCGCACCCTAAGACCGCGAGGGTCGCTGTCGTTGGCCAGAAACAGAGTTGTAGCTAGACTCGACATTTGAGTTGCGGAAGCCGCAGCATCTTGGCTTGCCCCTGCCCGACTACGCAAACTCGATCTGATAGGCAGAGAGTTCGATGCCGCTACGCTTTCTACTGGCCGAGCGCCGCAGCGCTTGCAGAACATGAGGCGATGCACACTCCAAGCCGACAAGCGAATCGAGTGCATTGGGAAAACGGCTCTCGATATGAAAAACGAGATGATTCGCAAACGAAGGCGACACCTGAAGGACGCCTTCAAAGTCCAGCGTCACTCTTTCGCCCTCCGCAAGAGACGGAAGGACTTCCGCAAGCAGAGCGTTCGCGCGAACCGCCCGCGTCAAGTGGGAACCGATTGTCCTGGAAATCCTGATCCGCATGTTATGTGTCTTTTCGACAAGCCCGCCCTGCGATGAGAGGGCGAGCCCCTAACATCCTCCAAAAAGGATCATAGCATCACGAATGCCGAAATGGAAGTCGGAAATCACGCCAGGTTGAAGCACAGGTTGACGAGTGTACCGGGAAACGGTACGCCCCGTAAGCGGTGATCCCGCACTTCGTCCGAGAATGTCACAACGGAATCGCCGCTTAGAATCGCTAGCTCACCGCGTGCTTCTTCCAAGTACGCCCGAACGAAGTTAAGGCCCGCACCAGAATTTGGCTCGCCGAAACGGTTCAATCCGTCGGTCCCTGTGATTCCGTCTTCAACGGCTCTGTGTATTGCCGAGGCATCGTCTTGCAGGTCCTCGTACATCCGGCCGAGGTGGCCTCTGATTGTGACGCCCAAGTCTAGAATCACGGCTTCGATTCGACGACTGACCGGAAACGCCTGTGCGGCGACAACGCCGCCAATTGGTGAGGCCGAATGCGTTAACGCATTCAAGATGATCTCATCAATGCTATCGCAGATGTCTGGCTTGTCACCAGGACCGAGATCACCGAACTCCCGTTCTAGCAGGTCAACGAGACTCCACGAGAATTCGTCTGATGGGCGATCACTGAGCACTTCAAGTGGTATGTTGGTCGAGCGACTATCGACGGTCGGACCGTCGGTTCCGAGTACCTCGGGCATTCTCAGTCGCGCCAAGTGGTCCGCGGCGTCACGAGCGTCCGGCCAAACTACGTGCAGTCGATCAGCGCCAAGCAGTCTGCACACGCCCACGCACAATGCGACGATGTACGGTCGAAGGTGCGTCGCATCAGATAAGTCGAGTACATCGATTCGCTTCCCTTGGCTGCATCGAGCCGCAACATCCTGGATAATATCCCACCGAATCTTCTCTGCGCTGAAGTTGCTGTTGCTCGCGCCGCCAACAGAAAACGTGCTAGCCGCCATCGTTTGCAGCTCCAAGCGAATTGTTGGACGATGCAACAGTCATGCGCGTTCCAGGTTCAGGCGCAACAGGTTCGCGAGCACGAGCTGGTCGACTTCCTTGCGGCGTTCGGCGAGCGGGTGGTCACCGGGAAGCGGGAAGCCTGCGCCGGTGTCGGTCCAGACTTCGGACCAGTCCTCGGACCAGCCGCCTTCGGGATCGGTCGCGGCGTAGGCAGCCAGGACGGCCCGGTCGAGCTGCTCGTGAGAGAGCTTCAGCCACGTTGGCCGCTCGTTGTACAGATTGGTAAGCGTGCGTTTCTTGAGCTTGGAGTCCTTGGCTGCGCGGGCCATGATCGCCGATTGACGGATTAGCTCGCGGGCATCCTCGGGAACGTCGGAAAAGTCGTCCTCGGCATCGACGGCTGCGGCAATCGGCTCGATCCATTCGGGCGGGTTGAGCCAGCGCTCGCGCTGCTCGTTGAGCTGTTTCGCAGCCTCGGCGATGCGCCCATGCGCCTCGTGGTCTGTTGGTTCATCGCCCGGCGACCACGGAAGCGCGAACGTCTCGAAACACGTCGTCGGAGTGTAACGGAATCCGGACTCGGCTTCGCGCAGTTGTGTCCCCGTGCGCCGCGCCCACAGTTCGTGAGCCGCGCTGTGCAGCACGCCGAAGAAGTAGTCGTCGGAGCGAGCGAAGGCGAAGGTCGCCGAATCGGGGAGTGTAGGCCGTTCGAACCAGCCGAAGAGTCGGTGCTTCGCAACGCGGCATGTGACAATAAACCGCCGCAGCCCAGATATTGCCTCACGCAAATCTGGGCGAGGTTCAACATGCAACCACCACTGTTGTGCGTAAGAGCGCCGACGATTGTCCTTCCGCAACGGGTATACGTTCTCTTCAACATGTCGAAATGGCTGTTCAAACTGCGCCGCCCACTCGCGCTCTGCATTACACCCAAAATCGATTATCCACATTGCGCGTCGGCGTTTGGTGAGATCGCCACCGTTCACCCACGGCGTAAGTACTTCCTTGTTTCCCAAGCGTGTCGGATTCGGAGAGGAAAGCAGAACGCGCGCAG
>JAJDDV010000176.1 GCA_029260135.1 Phycisphaerae bacterium
GGCTTGTGCCGTCCGAGACATCACACTGGTCCGGAACGACATTCGGCTGGCAGTCGAACGAGCAGGGCTCCACGGAACAGAATCCCCCGTCAGCCAAGCGGATGTCGCATTCATTAGGGATCCCGTCGAGGTCACAGTCATGACTGTATCCGAGTATAATGTCGCAGGTATCCGCGTTGCCGTTGGCGTTGCAGTCAGGTTCACATTCATCGGGTATGCCGTTTCCGCAGCCTTGTGTACAGTCTTGGCTTGTGCCGCTGGCAATGTCACAACGATCGGGGAAGCCGCTCCCATTGCAGTCGGGCTCGCATCCATCGGGGATCATGTTCTCGTTGCAGTCAGGGACTGTACCGGCATCGATTTCGTCGGGGTCAAAGACGCCATTTATGTTGCAGTCCTGACATTCATCGGGAACGCCGTTGCCGTCAAGGTCGCTCGAGACTACACCGATATCGCAATCGTCGGGAATGCCGTTGAGCTGGCAGTCCACTTCGCATTCGTCCGGCGTGCCATTGTTGTTGCAGTCGGGTGCGCCGGGTACGAAGGGAGGCAACTCACACTCATCCGGGGTGGAGTTGAGATTGCAGTCGTTGGAAGCTGCGGCCAGAACGATGTCGATGATGGCGCCCGCCAGGTCGGCGGTTGGATCGGTTGACTGGAAGGTCGTTCCGCTCGTGCCGTTGGCGAGATCAGTGGCCAGTGTAATCACACAGGGTCTGGATGTGTCGCCCGTGATCGGCGAGGCGGTCACATCGTACTGGTTGCAGATCGTAATCGCATGTTCAAGAGTGTCACGATCGTCGCCGGGATCGTGACAACTCACTCCTCCGTGACTCGGCGCTTCGTCGCTGATGGGCACGATGATCCGAACCGCCCCGTCGTTCCAGGGGAACTCGGCGGCGACAATGGCGGTGGCCGGCCCCCAGTCCTCGTAGGTATCCAGTGTCTGACAGCACGGTGGTGGACTACCCGGAACTTGCGAGCCGAATTGATCGCGCACGTTACCGGTTAGGCAGTCGAAGATGCCACCCGGCGTTTCCGTGATCCCCAGGAGTGTGGGCGTCACATCGAGTCCGTATGCGCCCAGAGCCATGATCGCGCGCTCCAGATCGCAGCAGAGGGCCCTGGCCTCCTCATCCATCGACTCCGAAGTGTCCATGATGAACACTAGATCGACGGATGGAGGGATGAGGTCACATTCGTCGGGGACAGCGTTTCCATTGCAGTCGTTTCCGATTAACTCGCATTCGTCCAACGTGCCATTATCGTTGCAGTCCGGGAACTGGCCACAACCGGGTATGTCACACTCCGCTCCGGTCAGGCCGCAGTCGATGTCACACTCATCCGGAATGCCATTGCCGTTGCAGTCCCCCGCACAGGCATCATCGATTCCATCACCGTTGCCGTCGCCCATACAGACCGACGGCGCGCCCGCGGGCGCGCCACCGACGTAATCACAACACGAAGGGTTGAGGTCTTCACAGATGCCGCCCGCGAAGCAGCATGCCTCCGTTGCGGCGCAGATCTCCCCGGGTGAGCTAACGCCGCCCTGATCGTCACAGCATGCCTCGCTGAGCATCTGACAGGTGTGATCGGGAAGGCAGCACGCGTGCAATCCGTCGCACATGGAGCCGACGCCCTGTGTGACGCCTCCGAGGCCATCACAGCATGCCGGGTCGATGTCGAGACACGTGCCATCCCCGAGGCAGCAAGCTTCGGGGGCGGTACAGGTCGGTCCGGGACCTTGCGGCGTTCCATCATATTGATTTGCACAGCATAGCGCATCGACCATCAGGCAGGTGTTGTCCGCGAGGCAGCAGGCCTCCATACCGGCACACGAGGCGCTCCCGCCCTGAAATGCTCCGCCAGCGGCCAGACAATTGGACTCTAGCACATAATCGCAAGTGCCATCAGGATAGCAACAGGCGCCCATGTCGAGGACGACCAGCCAACCGGATTGAACGGAGGTGGATGCGAAGCCGGTAGGGGTGAGGGGGAAGCCCTCCATCAGATCGCCTGGCGTAACACTGAGCGTCAGCTCTGCGTTGCCGAGGCCGAGTGCCGAGAACGTCACGCTGGCGAGCACGACTCCGGTCCCACTCACACCCTCGGGGAACGCTATAGCCGCCAGGTCGTCGCCGTCGCCTGCCGAGGCTGCTATCCAAGCCGGGCCAACGACCGGAGAACCGACCGTGGTGACGATCGCTCCGTTGGAGATCGTCAGGTCCAGACCCCAGCCAACGACCGGCTCAGTCAGGTCGGCGACGATCTGCATCGTTACCTGCTGGCCCACGCCGACGGCTATCGCCGGCGGGTCGAACCGCACGGTGACGTCGGCCAAGGCCGGTTGCGTGATTCCGGCCGCGAGCACTGCCCCGATGATGCCTCTCTTGCACAAGGTCGCGAACATGCGATTACTCCCTTTCATGCCTTATTGGGAGGACACGATCTTCCACACTCCTACGCTGAGCGCCAGTCGCAGCAAGCCGTATCGATGATTGGGTCATACAGGTTGTCAATGGTCTGTCCCATTCATTTCAGAACACGATGAGCCGTCCTTCGGGCCAGTCGCCTTCCCACCCACAGGGCCAGTGGCCGGCGCGATACCAGTACCACATATCACGCATCAAGTGGATGTCCGTCAGATGCGCCACGACCATCTCGATCGCGATGTAGCTGCAATGATGTTGAACCGAAGCGGCCCAGTAGTATTCCCGCTCACGTGAGTTGATAAGCGCGTAGTACCCATCGTCTTGGTTTCCGGAAACCTCATCGGCGTATGTATGTCCCGCCTCCGTGGCAGCGTTCTCAAGATGTTCGATAACGGTATGGTCTATAGCGAGTGCTTCGTACCTATCCCGAACGCGAGCGCACGTTCGAAGAAACTGCAGATACGGGCAGTTATCGAATGTGACACCTTCAAAGCTGTAGTCCACCGCTTTCTGGAAGACATCCCAGTCACGGATCCGGCTCACACTTTCGTCCTGAGAATCCGGATGACCGAGGCTATCAAAGAGGAAACCTGTAGGAATCGCCTTGATGTACGCCTGCACCAACTCCCAGCTGGCCCCGTATCTCTGTTGCAGGTCATTCATCGATTAGGTGCCTGTTCTATGGAATGGGAATGCCCCAATCATCTGCAACGTTCGCGATCGCCTGAAGGTACTCATCGAGCGACATGCCCGGTTCCCAGACTGCATCCAAGGCCGGGTGGAAGTCGGGATCCACATGGATATCCGCGAACTCGCCCGTGATCTTCTTCTTATATTTGAGCATCGCGTCGATCCACGCACCCTTGTCCGGTCGGTCCATAATCTCCGGAAGGAAGTGCACCTGAATCCACTCGTGATAGCCGCCTTTGACACGCTTGCCCCCCAGAAAGTCCCGCACATGGCCTGATATCGAGTCCTTCAGCTTTGGGTTGGCCCATATCTCATCAAAGTCCGCTTTATCAAGAGCTTTGAGGAAGTTCGGGAGCCCCTGTATCGTATTTCCGTCACCAATCTCCTTGATGACCTTGGTGAGCTCCTTGGCGGACATATCGCCGAAGCGCTTCCCTGCCTTCTTTACTCCTCTTACGGCCCGCATCCCCCTGGCGAGGCCCACGACTTCGTCTATGGGGCCCAGAAGGCTATCGCCGAAGAGGAAGACCCCCTCGATACCGACGGCGAGGTACATGTCGAGGGTCCGGTTTCGCGCGCTCAGCAAGTCCACAAACGACTGAACGAAATCACGGATACCCAGGGCGGTGTCGGCGATGTTGTAGGCCATCCAGGCCATGGTTCCGGTCGTGATCAGTATCTCTGTGTAACTCCACTGCCCGGTCGGGTCCGTGAGCAGCTGTGGATTGCTCAGTACGTACTGATAGAGATTCAGCGATTCACGGTAGAGCGCCGGGTCGTGCTGGAGGAACCGCCCGTGCCACGGGTCGTAGGCGCGGGCGCGGTAGTGATAGAGGGCCAGCTCCGGGGCATAGCCTGCGCTGCGGATGTCAAAGTCCAAGCGCCGACCGGTGAAGAAGTAGGGATTCGACGAGCTGTCCGGGATGCAGCCTCGATAGAGCTGATACCACTGCTGGTAGTCCGCGAAGGTGATGCAGTTGTCTGCGTCGAAGTCCGCAGCCGGGTTGTAGCCACCTGCTCCGCTGCAAAGGGCGAACGTGGCCGTGAACACAATGAAGTCATCGCTGTCTACGTCGCCGTCGCCTTCGAGGTCGCCGCTGAGATCGCAGGCCCCTCCGCCACCTTCGCTCGCACTCTGGGGCAAGCCGTACGCGTCGTACGTGTGACGCTGGACCACCAATCCATCAGCGTTCACCAGGCCACTGACGGAGTACAATGCGGTGAGAAGGTAGTAGAATTCGCCCTGCTGGACGTCGTGCAGGAGGAGGTGCTCATCCACGTACGTCGGGCCGTGGACGTAATAGCGTTGCAGTGTGTCCGAGGCGCCATACTCGGCGATGACGTTGTCGTCATCGTAATAGAACCGCGTGGTTGTTCCGTCCTTGCTCTGACTTGCGCGGCGTCCCAGGGCGTCGTAGGTGTATTCGGCGATGACGCTGTTGAGCGGATCCTTGACCTCAACGAGGCGATTCTCGTAGTCGTAGGCCAGTTCGTAGTCCGTTTCCGTGCGGGTCAGGTTTCCGGCCAAGTCGTACTCCGGGTTGTTACCGCCCGGGGTGATGTTGGTGTATTCGTTGACGCAGTTGTGGGTGTAGCTGGTTGTCGATGCGCTGCGATCGTCGTAGGTCAGTCGGTTTCCGAGAAGGTCATATCCGATACTCTCGTTGCTGGCGTCGCTCGCGTACGTCGCAGTTGTGAGACGATGGAAATCGTCGTACCCGTAGTTGACCGAATCGGCGATGCTCGCGTCACCGGTGATCGTGGCTGTGTCCCGGTTGCCCACGTTGTCATACGTGTAGATGTATCGGTCCAGCTCGGTCGAGCCCCCGGTCGTCTCGACTGTGTTGACGATGGGGCTCCGCCTCCGGTGTACGTCGTACGAGATGTCCAGACGGACCCAGGTGGGCAGGACGCTGGCGGTTCGGATGTCACGGTCGGTTGGATAGCGACCGGCGTATGTGTAGGTGGCCAGGTTGGAGCCGTTGCGCTGAATCTCGGTCGTTTGCCCCGCACTGTCATGGCTGAACGTCAGGTCCGCGCCCGTATCCGCGGGATAGCCTATCCCGGATCGGTTGCCTGCCTGGTTGTAATCGTAGGTGACTGTTTTGGATGTGCCGGAGATGGACTGGGTCTCTGATGTGACCTGCCCGAAGGCGTCATGTAGGTAGATCACCTTGTTGTCGGCGTCGCGCTCGGCCAGAGTCATCCAGCCAAGTGGGGTGAATTCGAATGTTTCCTGGGGCTGTCCGTTCACGGTCTTGGTAAGCACCTGACCTCGCCAGTTGCGGGTATACAGGCTGACCTGGTTGCGCGGGTCGGTGCGGTGGGTCATGCGCCCGGCGTCGTCATACTGATAGACCCACGCCCCGCCGTCACAGAAGTCGATCCGCTTGCGCCGACCCATCAGGTCGGTCTGGTAGGTTGTAGTTTCCGTCAGCCCCTGTCCGTCCCACGTACGGTGCAGTGAGAGGTAGCCGAGCTGATTGTATTGGTTCTCGGTTTCACGGGGTGTGGCACCGTTACAATCTTCGATCATCCGGGTCTGATCGCCGAAACCGTTATACTGATACGATGTGCATATATTCTCGGCATCGGTCATCCTGGTGCGCCGATCGAGAACGTCGTACTCTTGGCTAGTGGTCAAGGCCGGCGGGCCGGCGGCCGTCTCAGACGTCATCCGCCCGTGGTTGTCGTAGGCAAAGCTGAAGGATCGCGAGGCCAGCGGTGGTTCCGTGATGGTCTTGGTGTTGACCTGACTGTGGACGTTGTAGGTTGCGGATTCCGTGTTGTTGTTCGGATCGGTCGTGAGGGTGAGCCTTCCAATGTCGTCGTACTGGTAGGTCATCGTGCGAGGCGCAGGCGGATCACCCGCATAGGTGACCTGGGAGAGAAGGCGGGTGCTGGCACTGTCATACGTGAAAACAGCGATACCGTCGGTCGCTAAGTCCACTGATGCCGTGCTGGCGGGGTCGGCCATTTGGACGCGTTGCGTATTGCGGCCGAGCGAATCGAACACCCATCGCTTTTGGGTCAGTGGCGCTGCGGCGGCGTCGTAGGCAATCTCTCTGATCTTCTGGCCGCGGCTGTCGAACTCACTGACGATGCGCAAGGCCAGCGTCGTCAAGCTGTAGCGTTCTACCACGGTCTGCCAGCCGCCGGCATCGAACGTGAAGCGGGACTCGTTTCCGACCGGGTCGAGCACATAGGTGACGTTTCCGCGCTTGTCGTGGTCGTAGGTCGCCAGCCCCAACTCGGGATCCGTCACCGATGTCCGTCGATTTGCGGAGTCGTAGGCGTAGACCATGACCGCGTCCCCGCTGATGGCGCGTTGGCGCACGGACGTGGTGTTTCCGGCCTGATCGAAACCTGTTTCGACGATGCGGTCGGCGCTGTCGTTGGGCGCGCCGCCCGGAGTGGCAAGCTGCCGCACGCGCCAGATGCGACCGAGGTTGTCGTAGCTCATGCGAGCGTCGGACAGGACCTGCGAGGTCGCGCTATCCTGGATGTACTGTCGCGTCACCTGCCCGGCGTTGTCGTACTCGAATCGTGTAACCGAGTCCGCCCGAACCGCGCCATGCAGGCACACCGCAACCGTAGCCATCGTCGCCAGTCGAAGGAAGATGTCTCTGGTCATCGTATCCATCCCCAGCTTAGTCCTTGCGAATCTCAGCCGTACGGCGGTTGTATTCATCGTACTCGTAGACCGTATCGTGCGTGCAGTCCGGACAACCCTGACAGATCCTGCGGTCCAGGTTGCCATTCAGGTCATACTCGTAGTTGCTTACGAGAATCGGATCCGGACCGATTCGGGTCTCCACGATCAACCCGCGCCCATCACGGATCGTCTCCTTCCAGATTCCATCGGGATAGGTGATCTTTCTGATCCGGTCCTGAATGTCGTATTCGTAGGTCGTTGTGTGTCCACCGGGGGCGACGGTCTTTAACGTCACACGACCGTAGTCATCGTACTGATACGTCGTTGTGACCCAGGCCGGCGGGCTGTCTTTGGTGAACGGCCCGTCGTGATCGGCCACCCGAAGGGTCGACAGCCGCCCGTCGGCATAGAGGTAGTTCGTCTGCTTTATGACGAGACCACTTGCACCGCTCGCGTAGGTGTAGGTCTTGGTGAGCAGTCCTGCAGAGTTGTACTCACGTTTTCGCACATAACCGTCGGGATCCGTCCGTTGCGTCTCCTGGCCGAAGGCACTATTGACAAACAGCTGTTCGATCTGGCCCGCTCCGGGGTTCTCGGTTCTCCGGTTGACGTAGCCGTAGGTGTCGTAGCCGTAGTCAAGGGTGATGGCAGTGCCCGTTCCGTCGTTGCGAGTCTCATAGTCGATTCGGTGTTTGCCGTCGTAATGGATCGTTCGGTAGGCCTGAAAGCCCGTGTTCACACCGACCGTGACGAGTGGTTCATCGCGGCGGGTCATGTACCCGTCCGGATCGTACGTTATGTCGGAACATGCGTTTCGGGAGACGTCACATTCCCGCGTGGTCTGGGTCACACCCCATCCTGGCTGACGGTCGTACGTGCGCGTGAGATGGCTCTTGGGCTGTGGCGGCGGGCCGGTGATGTCGGAGGGCCCCATGTAGGATTCGACCGCATTGAAATCGCAGTCGAAGAAGACGTACTCTGACATGTCACCCCGGGGTGTCGTCTTCTCTACGCAGCGGGTGAGCACGACCTGCTCACTGTTGATCGTGCAGACCTGATGGTAGAACGGATCGTGCTGACCCGGATTGACGTCATCGTCGGGAATGTGGAAATCGGAGGCAGTAACCGAAACGTCGCCGGCAGGCGGATTCGTGCAGTCGAACCCATCACAAGCGCTGCCGGGGAATTGGGGCGTGCCGTCCTGAGCCAGGCAGTCCTCTCGCGAGAGATCCTGACAGCTCTGATCAGACATACAGCAGGCGCGGGCCACGGTATTCACCAGGTTGTGATACTCCGCAAGCTGGACGACCTGGTTCTGTTTGTCGAAGGTCCGCACGGCCACCTGGTGATTGGCCCCATCAACCCAGAAACAGGACTCCATAATGTATGGGTCCTCCGGGTTCTCGGGCTCCTCATAAAGGAACTCGGCGACCGTCTGCAGGTTCCCCATCGCTGCGGTGCCACGCGTATGACTGATGAGGCGTCCCTGGTCGTCGTAGGCGTACTCAGCCAGGACCTGGCCAGTAATGTCCGACACTTTCTTGAGCCTGCGGTCCCGCTGCGTGGGTGGGTCACTGATCGGATACCATTCGTATACATGAGAGGCACCACTTCCCGATATCGTAGCCTGTGTCAACGGCCGCGTGCCCGACTCGCCGACCACTGCCTCGGGATCGAACTCCGTCACGGCCGCCCGCGTTCCGTCGGGTGCGGTTCCCGTGGCCGTCAACCGGAGCCTGTCGCCCGTTAGTGTTTGATAGGTGTAATCAACTCGACAACCGTTGTCCGGGTGTCGCTGGCTGACGAGGTTCTGGGCGATGTCGCTGCTTTGGTAATCGAAGTAGCGCTGTTGCGCCCCAGCCGCCTGATCGTATACGCCCAGGAGCCGTGTCCCATCGTTGAACATGTAGTCTTCCCACGTGATCGCGCCGGGGGTCTCTCCCGTATCCGTGGTGAAGAAATCATATCTGACATTTGCACAGGGGTCAGGGACGAAAAGGTAGTCGCTTTGGCCGTCCGAGGCGAAGTACCATCCCTCCCAACCGGGCACGTCCTCGGCGGCGAACCAAACGCCGAAAACGTTTACGCGCAGGAAGTCGTTGCCCGGCCCCGGTCCGAAAGCATGCCAGCATGCACGATTGCCGAGTGTTTCGCCGAGCGTTCTCCCTGCCTTCCACCGATTGTGACCCACGCGCATCGTTGGTAGCGCAACGTTCGTGTCGTTGACCACCTTGACTCCTGTTGCCTGGATCCGGGCCGCCTTCTGGGTCGTCTCCGGGAGATTCGGCGCGGCGCACTCGGTTGCCAGCGGCGGAGGGGTGATGTACCAGTCTTCCATTGCGGCGTCTGCACAAATGCCAACGTCCAGCGTATCGGTTCTTTTGAAGTCGATGCGGTCGCCGTCCCACGGAACCGGGCACCCATCGCCGTCCCCCGACCACCGGAGTGTGTGGAGGAACAGGCGTACTGTCCGCCCTTGCAGCTCGTCGAGGCCGCGACCATCCTTCAGTTTGACCTGGACGTAGTCAGGGACCCGCCGCCATTCGTTTTGCTTGAACTGGAGAGTAGACGGGATGATGTCGGGCGTTTCGCCTTGAAACATATAGGTCGAAAAGCTCGGAAGTAGGCGCTTTTGGTAATCCCAATCGTAGCTCGATCCGTAATGCGTTCTGATCCAACCGCTGACATGCACGTCAAAAAGGCTGTCATCGTAGACGGCCGTGACGTAGAATAGCGCACCGGCGTACGTGCTCGGGGGAGCACCGGAATTCGAGCCGCCCACGTCGATCCAATAGCGGGCCGAGGCCACGACCGGCTGCACGGTTTTTGTGCACTCGAGCGGAATGTTCTTGAGGCAGTCCAGGCCTTCGAACGCCTCGAATCTTCCATAGTATGAGGGAGCCGCGGGCGCACCGCTGTCATACGCAACGTTGAAGTCACCGAACGTCAACGGAGCCGCCTCGACCGCCGCCACGGTACCTGCGCAGAGGAGCTGATCCTGGTAGTACAAGGTAGGGAAGGCCAGCCAGCAATACGTACATCCCCCCAGCGGACCGCATTCGGGGGGGGGCAACCACATCTGCGGTGCCATGAGGCCATTAGAACAATCCGAAGAGCCCCAGCCCTCTTGGAAGTCGTCCCACGGGTTGTAGATGGGTGGCGGATAGATGTCCGCGCCACCTTGCTTTGCGGCTTTGCCCAGGGCGCGTTTGATGTCCGCCACCACAGCGGCGGCATAGTCCGGCTTTGCCTTCCCGGCCGTATCTTCCCTCTTGGACACCCGAGATCCGTGAGCCCGCTCCGCCCAGTTTGGAGGATCGACGTCTATGTATTCGATGGCGTTTGCCTTGGGCAACTGTTCCTGATCCATCCCTCTCGTTCGACGCGGGGCTGCAAGAGGCTGTTGCGTCTGCTGCTTGCCAAGTGGCGCAGCGCGGGGATCGCGCGACGGTGACTCTCGAGGTTTCTCGCTTCGCACGGCTGCGGGACTCTGGGGACTATCGCTCATGACGCTCTGCGGGCCGTCAGTTGCGGTCGGCGGTTTGCCGTCGACGTCACCGAACGCGAAACAGGCAAGGCCGAGCACGCTCAGTAATGATATCAGTCTATTCGTACGCACCGCTGACCTCCTCTGAGAAATCGCACCCGAGACGATGCTTGACCGCTAAACGTTGTGCAGTCCACCACGTAGTTGCTATGAATGCTGGGGCGGCTGGAGACTGGCCGCGCTAATGATGCATCGCGGGTAGAACGGAAGCCCATGACCTCCCTTTCGGCTCATCCACCTTCCATGCCTGCCGATCGGTGCCGCAGAAGTGACACCACCGGCGCCGAAGCGATTCTATGTCCCTAACTAGCCTACGCGCTTACATGAGGTGTTGCCGGTTGTCGCCGCGTCGCAACACACCAAGGAACTCCGGCCCCACCGTTCACAAAAACCACTCCACACACGTGGGTCTGCCTGAAACGCTTTTCCACCGGACTGCGGAGCCGCTCGACATACGCCTCCAGTCCGGGCGGTATGCCCGGCTCTTTGCGGGCCTTTAGTGACCAGAGCTGAATGTGGTGGCGCGCGATGATGCCCCCTCTGTTCAAGGCCACCGTCCTACGACCATGTTCTGTGAATTGAACGGCCACGGCCTGTGCCTCCAGGCGTACCCAGCAGAGAAGCACCTAACCACCTGTTTGCGCCTCAGGTGTGTCGGCCGAAAGCAACGATCCGCTCCGCGCCAAGATGGGCTGGTAGAGTCGGTCGCCCTCATACTTCCACGACTTCCCGCCAATCACACCTTTGCGCCGCATAATACCATTGTGGGCGAACTAACTTCAAGAAAAAAATATCGGATTACCTAAAACTCCTGTCAAGCTTGTGGGGCTGTGCTGCCCACTGCCTCTTTCATTCATCCCACGCACGTAACTCTTTTTTGTGCAAGGAGTTATGATAGTCGTCCGGAATTGGGTTAGCATCGAATCTTGTGGAGATTGAATGAAGGATGGGGCATCCTCCGGGTTGGATAAATCGCGTAGTGTCCGAATATTCGATCGTGGCCAACGGAACAGCTCCACAAGGACTTGAGGCGGACCTTTGGCGCAAAAGACCCGGACGAGCGCAGCATTAGTTCCTCACTCTGCCATGCCGCACGTCGCTGTATCGGTGCTACGCTGCCCGTCTGTAGTAGTATCGAAGCAGTCCGCCGAGGCGTTCGCGACGAACGATCGGGCCTTCGGTCACGCCGACTTCGTCACCAGGATCGATCAGCCGATTGTCCAGCCCTTGGTGATTCCGCTCGCGATGATAGTTTCGCAGAAACTCGTGGATCGCGTTACGCAACGACCGTTCCCCGAAGAAGATCATGCGATCCAGGCAGCTCTCCTTGATGGTGCGAACGAATCTCTCCGCATAAGCGTTCAGATTCGGCGACCGCGCCGGCAAACGCACGGCCTTCACACCTTCCTGTTGCAAGAAGCTGCGGAACTCGGCAGTGAAGATCGCGTCGCGATCCATGATCAAATAGCGCGTGCCCAAGAGGAAACCGTCAATCGGATCGGTGGTATTCCGGGCAATCTGCTTGATCCAGTTGGCGCGAGGATGCGTCGTGATGCCCGCGACATGCACACGCCGGTCCGACAACCTGATGAAGAAGAGCACATAATGACGGGTAAGGCCGAAGCGGGGCCAGACTTCGACTGTGAACAAGTCGGTAGCGGCCAGACAGCCCCAGTGCGATTTGAGAAAAATCGACCACGGTATCCGTTTCCGACGCTCGGGCGCCGGTACGATGCCATGCTCCTTCAGAATGTTGCGGACCCTTTCACGGGCCACCACATGGCCGAGATTGAAGAGAGCACCTCTGATCGTTGTGTAGCCCCACCCCGCATTCTCCCTTGCCATGCGGACTGTGAGCTTGGCGATCTCCTCGTTAACCGGTGGACGACCCGGCCCGCGCCACTTGCTGTAGTCCCATTTCCGCGCGATGAGCTTGCGATGCCAAGCAAGGATCGTGTCCGGAGTAACGATCGATGCGACCTCTCGCAGGACTGTGCCTAGCAATTATCCCGAACACCTTGTCAACACACGAATTACGGATTGACGCTTCCGTCGCCTCGGCTATCGTCTTCGAGTTGGATCCCTGTCCTCGGAGGCTTGTGAAATGGGCTTGATTCGCATCTTTGTGCTGTTCATTCGTGCGATCTTGCGCGACCGGACGGAACTCGCAGCCGAGAATCTCGCCCTGCGGCAGCAGCTTGCGGTGCTGACCGAACGGAAGAGACGACCGAGGTTGAGGAAGCGCGACCGCATCTATTGGGTGTGGCTGTCTCGGCTGTGGGCTGGCTGGCGTTCTGTGTTGATGATTGTCCAGCCCGACACTGTGGTCCGATGGCATCAGCGAGGCTTCCGTTTGTATTGGCGATCGAAATCGCGAGCGAGACCGGGCCGGCCGAAGATCGAAGCCGAGATTCGTAACTTGATTCGTCGCATGTCACGCGAGAAACCGAGCTGGGGCGTGCCGCGCATTCAGTCAGAGCTAGCGCTCTTGGGGCACTCGGTCTCCGAAGCGACCGTTCGTAAGTATCGGACTCGTCATCGAAAGCCGCCGTCGCAAACGTGGCGTACGTTCCTTGATAATCACGTTCGTGACATCGTTGCCGTCGGCTTCTTCACTGTTCCGACCGCCACCTTCCGGATCCTGTTCACCTTCATCGTCCTGCGCCATGATCGGCGGATGCTCGTTCATGTCAACGTCACCGAGCATCCGACCGCTGAATGGACGGCCCAACAGATCGTCGAGGCGTTTCCTGGCGACGACGTCCCACGATTCCTCATTCGCGCCCGAGACTCGATCTACGGCGATTTCTTTCGCCAACGGATCAAGCACATGGGTATTGGGCAAGTTGTGACCGCATACCGCTCTCCATGGCAGTCACCGTACGTCGAGCGAATCATCGGATCGATCCGACGCGAGTGCTTGAATCATGTGATCGTCATCAACGAGCGACACCTGCGACGCACTCTACGATCGTACTTCGATTACTATCTGTACTCGCGCACGCACCCAAGTCGACGGACACGTACGGCGGCGAGAGTACGCGCATGCACGCCAAATCGCACGAATTGTGGACTCGAACGCGCCCTTGGATCGAACCAACAGCCGCCTTTCGGCCCTGAACTGTCTTGAACGATCGTCGCCGACGAGCAAAGACGGCGCCGGATGGTGTTTTTGCCAGGGACAAAGCCTACGCGAGGGCTAACTCGTGCCAGACCAGCCAACAATTGCGCGCCGATCCGTCGAGCGGCAGGAATTCGCGGGTGCTCGTGTTTCCATCGTAGCACGCAACGAGCGTGAACGGGCTGGTGTCGATCAGGCCGGCCCATTCCTCCCAGGTCCACTGGCGGAGGATTAGCGTGTCTTCAGTGATGGTGCCCGCTCCCGGGCCGGCGAGGACCTCGAACCGGCACACTTCGGTGGCCAATCCGTTCTCGGCGTCGAATGAACGCAGGAACCACTCCGTGCGCACCTTGAGTTCGTCCCGCTCCATTTCCCAGCGGTTATCCTCCGGCCCCAGAGTGGGTGGGTCGTTGAAGTCGAAACAGTCCTTCTGCACTAGGTACTTGCAGCCGGGGCGCAGGTGCTTGGCCATGCAGGTCAGATGGGAGCTTACGGCTTCCGGCGTGAGCAGATAGCTGAATGAACTGACTGGGCAGATGGCCCCGTCGAACATCTCGCCCAAGTCGAAGTTGGCCATGTCGCCGCAGTGGATCCTGGGGGCGGGAAGCCGCTGCACGGCCATCCGTTCGCGGGCGCGCCCGATCATGGTTTTTGACAATTCGACGCCGACAACCTCGACTCCGCGGCTGGCGAACGGGGGAAACATCCGCCCCGACCCACAGCCCGGCTCCAAGACGATCTTTGTAGCGGGCCCGAGGCGCGAGAGGAGCCATCCAACCTCGTCGGTGATGTCCCACGAGAATGCCACATCGTAGAGATGAGCGTGATCCTCGTACAACGACATAGCGCTCTCTCAGCGGCTGTGCTGCTGGTCGTACGTGAGCAGGGCCGACACCGTAACACGAATCCGCGCACGCGCCAAGGAGCAGGGGAGACGGCGCGCGAGCACGCACGCTCCGCCTCCTGAAAACCTCATCCGAGGCCGAAAACAGTGGTTTCGCACGTTCCCGCAGGTCTCTGCGATTGACGCTTCCAGCGGCCCGGCTACGCTCGTACCCGTTCACGTACATATTAAGGTAAAGGGTTTGGGAGTTGAGAATGGGCTGGACGCAGATGATCTTCGTTCTTCTTCGATCGCTTCTTCGCAGCCAAGCCGAATTGGCCGCCGAGAACCTCGCCTTGCGGCAACAACTTGCGGCCCTCGAGCACAAATCCAGGCGTCCGCGACTGAAGAATTGCGACCGGATCTTCTGGGCTTGGGTGTCTCGTTTCTGGTCGAATTGGCGGTCCGTCCTTGTCATCGTCCAGCCCGATACCGTGGTTCGATGGCATCAGCGGGGTCTCAGGCTCTACTGGCGATGGAAGTCGCGAGGGAGACCAGGCCGGCCCAAGATCGATGCCGAGATCCGCAAGCTGATTCGGCGAATGTCTCGTGAGAACGCGACGTGGGGTACGCCGAGAGTCCAATCGGAACTCCGACTCCTTGGCCACGAAGCGTCGAAGGCTACTGT
Organism: Phycisphaerae bacterium; assembly: GCA_029260135.1. Classification (GTDB taxonomy): domain Bacteria; phylum Planctomycetota; class Phycisphaerae; order UBA1845; family UBA1845; genus OFTM174. Next base: position 14,957 of record JAJDDV010000176.1, read on the forward strand.
GGGCAAGTACAAGGTCCGTCATCACAAACCGCCGTCTCAAACGGGGCGTACTTTCCTGGACAACCATCTTCTCGACATCGTGGCGGTCGACTTCTTCACGATTCCGACTGCGACGTTTCGCATCTTGTTCTGTTTCATCGTGCTCCGGCACGACCGCCGCAGAGTTGCCCACTTCAACGTCACGGCTCACCCAACGGCGCGCTGGACGGCTCAGCAGATCATCGAAGCGTTTCCCGAGGATCAGGCGCCACGGTTCTTGATCCGGGATCGGGATTCGATCTACGGTGAGTACTTCCGCCAGCGCGTCAAGCACATGGGTATCGAGCAAGTTGTGATTGCCTACCGCTCGCCTTGGCAGTCACCGTACGTCGAGCGAATCATCGGATCGATCCGTCGCGAGTGCCTTGATCATTCTATCGTTCTCAACGAATGCCATCTCCGACGGATTCTCACCGGCTATTTCGACTACTATCATCACGCGCGAGCGCACTTGTTCCTGGATCACAACTCACCGGTTGCACGTGATGTTGAGACGCCGGAGCGTGGTAAGGTGACCGCGATTCCGCAGGTCGGCGGGTTGCATCATCGCTACTGTCGCGCCGCTTGACCTCTTGGAGCCGTTGATTCGTGTCGACAATCCAAGGTTGAAGTCTGCGCGCGCCTCTCAAATCGGGCGTTTCTCGCGCCAGGGCGCGCGCGTTCGTCGAATGCCCCCCCTTGCTGGCGGCGCGTACCTACGCCAACTCTTCACTCGATACGTGCGTTTCCACCAGGAGGGCGTTTTCAGGAACGACAGGGATAGAAGACACCAAATGGACACCGCAGGCATGGTATTCCGTCGTCACCCGACGCGCTGTGGCGGCGAGGGAACAGTGTGGAGATAGCTTGGCATCACACAGCTGATGGACGCTCATGTGCTGGGTAAAGGACCGAGTCGTGTTCGCTAACGAGTACGGCGCCTAGCCTTCGTCTCCGACGACAACTAGCAGGGCGCGCAACACGCCGAGGCACTCACCCTTCTTCTTGACAGCCAGTACGGGCGACGGGCTCCGGCGGATCAACTGCTCCGTGACGGTACCGAGCAGTACCCCGGCCGCGCCGGTTCGGCCGCGCGCGCCAATCACGACGGCTCGACCTGATCCACTCCCCAGCGCCTCCAGAATGATCGGCACCGGCTTGCCGTGAAGGTCCGGTGCACACGTGCACTCGACGTTCACGCCATGAGTGTCTGTCTTCTTGATGAGCGTGGTACACTCGCGGGTGGCTGCGTCTCCGAGCAACGCTTGATGACCCTCCAGCGTCTTGCCGGTTCGCAAATAGCCCGCGTGAACGGCGTAGACGTTCAAAGCCGTAACCGAGGCGCCGGTCGCCGCTGCAATGCCACAGGCTACCTCAAGGGCGTTCGCGGAGCACTCTGAATCACGAACCGGCACCACGATGGCATCGGTCTGAAGTTGATACTCCTCTGGTAACACGAGAACGGAACAGGTCGCCTTCCGCGTAATGCGCCGCGCGAGGTCAGCTTCGTCGTCTGTTTCCACCCGGCGTCCGTAGTGCCGACCTAGCATGATGAGGTCAACCTCCTTCTCGCGCGCATACCGCAGGATCTCGATCAACGGAGATCCACGAATCACTTCACTCAGTAAGCGTTCGCGTTTCTGCCCGCTGAAGTGCTCCGCCACGACAGCCTTCAAAGCCTCGCCGGTCAGGTCGCGAGGGCCCGGCGAGCCTTCCGGCGTGTTGCAGGAGCTGCCCTCCGAATCGTCCACGACATGAAGGAAGTGGAGCTCCTTTGAATCGGCGTCCCGGGACATACCTTCGGCATACGCAAGCAGCGGAGCGTCGCAAACCGACCGATCAAGGCAGACTAGGATGCGCTCATATCGTTCCATGCTAGAGACTCCTCCCGCATTGAAGACAGTATCTTGTCCGACGTAGTGCGCGCAGGCAACCCTCGGGGTCCGCCCGCCAGCCGCCTCGCATTCGCTGTACGTGCCATCCTGGATTTGCTGGCGCCCATGTCCATCCCGAAAGCGCGTTGATTATTGGAGCACGCCTGCTCGGCCAGCCGCCGATGCCCTCGCTCACGATAAACCTCAAGAGTAAGAGGAGGTCCGTGCCATGGCGGCGAGGCAGTCTGAACCGCAGCTCCGCGCGTAATCGGCTTGAGCTTGCTGACTTTGTAGAATTCGACGGGCTCAAGGCGATCGTCAGGAACAGGCAATGATTCACCAGTGATCTCATCTCCGACCTGGAACTCGTGCTTAGCCTGGGCGACCCGGCCGATTCCAACAGAAAATGCCCGTGATTCTCCCTTGATAGCGCCGTCGATGCGGAGGCAGTACCCAAGATATGCATGACTTCGCTCGCTGAACGAACGGAGCAAGCGTATTCGTGGCTGGATAGAAGTCAATTTGACATGCCACAGCAGCTTGTCTGTCATCGTTTCAAGCTCAGACCGATGTTGCAGCCTTCCCGTCTATTCTACTTGAGCTGTAATGATATCCTTCGGCAAATCGAGGAGGCAATATGGCCAGGCAAACAGATTCGCTCAGTGTGGCGCTTCCGCGTGGTTGGCCTCGGCAAGTACGGTCGGCCATGCTGAAGATCATCTCGTTGGCCCAAAACGCCGTGGCCTACACACGCAGCTGGGCGATCAACAGCCCGATCGCCCGACAACGTCTGAAGGCGGAAAACAATCAACTGATCCAAGAGATGGCGCTTCTCAAGGAAGAGATCCGCATCAAAGATGCTCGCATGAGGCGGGTCACTGCGCACAAACGCCCGCACTACGCGCCCATCGAGCGGATGTCAATTCTAGAGCTGCGCGCTGCCCGGGCATGGTCTGCGCAACAAACGGCGGACGCTTTCCTGGTAACGTCGGCTACCATCGGCTCTTGGATGAGACGCATCGACGAGGACGGCCCCGCTGCCCTGGTGCAGGTCCGCGAGCCGGTCAACAAGTTCCCCGACTTTGTGCGTCATGCGGTGCAGCGTCTGAAGACATTGTGTCCGGCTCTGGGCAAGGTGAAAATCGCACAGATGTTGTGCCGCACAGGCCTGCATCTTGGTGCGACGACGGTCGCACGGATCATGAAGGAATCGCCGTCTCCAAAACCACGAGAAGAATCTGCGGCGACTGGTCGGGTGGTCACTGCACGAGAGCCGAATCACGTCTGGCACATCGACCTTATAGCCGTGGCAACGGATGGCGGCTTCTGGGCGGCCTGGTTGCCGTTCGCAGTTCCGCAATGCTGGCCGTGTTGCTGGTGGCTGGCCGTAATCGTCGATCATTATTCTCGACGCGCAATGGGATTCACAGTCTTTCCAAAGAGGCCCAATTCGGTATCCGTACGATCCCTTTTTGGAAGGACGATCGCGCGCGCCAAGCTCACTTTCGCAGAGAACTCAGTTCGTTCCTCGCTTGGTACAACGAGCACCGGCCGCATACAACGCTTCACGGAAGAACGCCGAACGAGGTCTACTTTCGACTGAGACCTGCCAGCAAGCAACCGCGCATTGAACCGCGTGAACGCTGGCCTCGCCGTTCCCACTGCGCCGGACCTCGACTCTTGTCGCCGGACAGCCGGGCGATCGATTCGAGCTGCAACGCGCGTTCTTTGATGGCAATCAACATCTGCCCATCGTCTCGCTCAAACGCCCAGCGTAGCAATTGCTGGCTCCAAGGATTGCGCGTCCAGTGTCGCCTGTGTGCGCTGAACGTCCGGAATGGTGCCATTCGAAGCTCCACACCGGCGAAGAGCGTACTTCCCGGCGTCCTCAGAATCCCCGTACACCGAAATTCACGTCCCTCCGACACTCTTCTCGGTGCAAATACGCCTGCGCAAAGATCGGTGGGCCAGTACACCACCAGTCTCCATTCGGCCTTAAAAGTTCTTGAACGATTGTCGCCAACAAATGAAGAGGGTTCCAGATGGCATTTCGGCCAAGGACAACCGTTCACTTACAGGGGAATGTGCCGATTATCCACGGGTATTGCGCGCCACGGAAAGCGTCCAGGGCCTTGATGGTATCGCCTATGTTGATGAGCCGATTCGGAGTCTCCGGTTCCAAGTCGGCCCGCGTCTTCGATGGCGCCGTCGGAAGGTTGGCGAATTTGTCGATGATCGCAACGATGTCCGTCGGCACACCCACGACACCATCCGGGGCGGTCCAGGTCTGCGTGCCACCGTCAAACGGGCCGGCCACGTCGCCCCAGCGACTCATCGTCACGTCCAGCGCCGCCGAGTACGCACCCTCATTCACCGTCAAACACCCGTCTGTAATAGATTGGACTGCGTAAAGCGCTCCGGAAACGATACCCTCATGATACACGTGAACGACGCCGTTAGCGCTCCAGTCCGCATAATACGGATCACATTGCAGCGTGGCCATGCTGAGGTCGGCGTAACCACTCACGTGCCCCGTGCCACCTGAGTTTTCCGTAACGAGCGAAGGCGGCCCAACCCACCATGTCGTTCCGTTGTATCCGTGGTGAGGCGCCGGAAGATCGGTAAACGTCACACGCATCGCTTGCAGCAGCCCGGGAGTCCCATTCTCGAACGATAGGTAGCGCGGTTTCGCGGCGATCACATCCTGCGCGGGCGCAGCAGTAATCCAACAGTCACAGACATCCGGCTTGCCGTCACCATCAAGATCAGCAAAGACGCCGCTCGCGATGTCGCAGCCGTCCGGAAGTCCGTTCAGGTTGCAGTCACTGCACGCAGAATCGCCACCGCACGTCGCGATGTCGCAAGCATCGGGAAGCCCATTGCCGTTGCAGTCGGCCTCCCCAGCCGCCCGAACGAGCCAGTTGCCCGAGACACCTAGCGATCCGGTCGTACCAAACTCCGCGTTTGACGGCAGATCGTTGATGTCTCCAGTCCCCAAAGGACCGGCCACCCACCAACTACTACCCTGATAGACGGACGATGTATCGAGCGCGGCCGGAAACTCATTGGGCGCCTGCGCCATGACGACGCCGACAAAGAAACTGTCCCCCGGCGAGCCGACGTAGACCGGTGCAATCGGGGTAACCGTCTCTACACTGACAGCCGACGTCGTTGGCGTGGTCGAAAGAACCACCGCGTCCGACGGGTCACCGTCGTTGTTCAGATCATCCCAGACGACGATCTCGGCGGCGGCTCCGCCGGCCTGCGGACCCCACCAGTAGACACCGACCGACGAAATGAAACTGATCCCGGGCTCAACCGTGAACTGGTTCAACCACATGATGTCGGACGGATCCGCGCCCATGCCGATACCTGTCTCCGCACCGCCGTCGTCCAGTGCATACCCATGCGGCAAGAGATCGCAGGCATCCAGAGCCCCATTGTCGTCGCAGTCGCTACAGGCTGGATCACCCGCGCAATCCGCGATGTCGCACGTGTCCGGGACCCCGTTGGCGTTGCAGTCCTGGGCGGCGCCGCTGGCGATCTCGCAACCGTCCGCCATGCCGTTACAATCGCAGTCGCCGTTGGTAAGACCTGAATACGTGTACGCAGCACCTAAGAACCTATCCCAGAAACGGGTAGACGGTCGATAGTGGTTTCGGGCATGGATGCCCGGAAAGGTGGATGCAAGGATGCGATCGAATCGATGGCGATGTTCGGATGAGTTTTGGGCCTTTGTCGAGCCGTTGTTGCCTGTGC
>JAJDDV010000177.1 GCA_029260135.1 Phycisphaerae bacterium
GTCGGTGCAGGAACCCGTCAGCCCGTTACAGCACGCACCGTACACAGCCGAGACGCCGCTCACGACGAGAGCAAAGTCCGCGTCCTTGGGGACGTCTACCGAACACTGAGGATTGCCTGTGCAACATTCCGTGGGATCGTCGTTGAGATATTCCACGTGTCCGTCCTCATTGATTTCGTCGGCATCGACGCGAATCTTCCACATTCCTGGCTCCGGGTCTTGGATGAAGACATTCTCGACGGTGTCCACAACCGGATTCGCGCCCGGATCGTCCGGATCGGGAGGATTCGGCCCGACACAGGTTGGCGCGGGAACCGACCAATTGCCATCCTTCAGGCCGCAGGTTCCCCAGTACACGATGCCCGAAGGAGACGTTACCTTGAGACTCAAATCGTTCTGTGCATTTCTGTTCGCGGACGGTGTACCGGGCGGATCAGAATAGGCCAGCGTTACGCGGAGTTCGGGCAGGCCAACTGAAACGGATACATCGAAGTTCATAAAAGTGTTGACCAAGTTACGCAGCACCACCGTCTCATCGATCACGTAGATCTTGTCGCGCTCGCTGTAGAGCCGCTCCACATCGACCATTCCCCAACCCTGCTTTCGGCGATCCAGATCAGCCTGAGTGAGAGGATATCGATAGGCCGTGTTGATCATCAACGCCTTCACTGTTGCCGCGTGCGGACGATTCACAAAGACGCAGTCTTCAACTTGTGGGTCGCAGGTCGGACTGGTCAACGTGTTCCCAAACATGTTGACCCCGTCGCCGTCCGGATCGCTCGCCCACATTTCGAAGATCAGCCCGGCGTAGCCGCACGTAATCGGTGTGGCCGCGCTCGTTCCACCAAACGGCCGCTTGGCAACGGTACCCCCGTGCGCATAACAATAGTCGTCCGCATGGCACGTCGTATTGACGTTATCAAAGAAATGCACAAGATCGGGTTTCACGCGATAATCCTCAGCATACCCTCGGCTTGCGCCTCCGTAGCAAAGGAGGGGATCAACGCAGCAGGACGGGTTCTGTGATGGGGCACAACAGTAACTGTTTCCTTCGCAGCACATTGTCGCGCAGCACGGCCCGTCGCAGGTGCCAACGCAGCCATCTCGCCAGGTGTGATCGTCGTGACACTTGGAGTTGTAGTGTTTTACGCCGCCGACAGAGACAACGTTCTTTGCCCATGCCTCAGCGCCAGAGTGTTGGGGCGTAAGACCATTGCACTCGCCAAAGTAATCCGGATGTCCGCAGTTTCCTTGGGATTGGCAGATCAGAATATCGTATGTAAACGCGATGTCATCCAATACGGCTGTGTCGGCATGGTAGTCTAGTCGGTATGGCAGTGTTATCCAACTGTTGCTCTGGAAGACGGCGCTGTACGGACAGGCGGTGTCACCCGTCGGACAACAGACGTCGCCAACTAACAGACGTGCCATGACGTCGCGATAACGGCAGCTCGGTGGCGCAAATGGGTCACCAAGTAGAGAACGAGAGAAGAAGATCCCCTCGGCATCTCGGAGAATGCCCTGGGGATTGATACTTGGGTTGGGGGCACCATCTCCGAAGACGGTCCCATAGACTCTCGTCCCGTGACCTGTTGCCGCTTCGAGGACCTGCTCCTCGCAGCGGACTGTTATGCGCTGCTCCGCAAGGTCAAACGCTGCGTGTGTTTCCCGAATCCCCCAATCCAAGACCGCCCCACGTACACCTTCGCCAGTAAAGGGAACTTCCGGAGGCGGAAGGCCAGCCAGGTAATCCGCACCGCTGATCTCTCGCGCAACGTCCATTGCTGGGCTCGGGTCACCCGTCACGTTGACGAACTGGACCTCGTCCATCGTGATCAACGTTCGAACCTGATCGAGCGTGAGCGTGGCTTTCATGCTGTATCCCGCCGCGCTGGTCGATTAGACAGTTCCGCCGAGTGTTGTGATTTGACTTGCCACGACGTTCTGCTGCGTGAGCCCGCGTTCCAGAACGAGGATCCCGTACTTCTCCGTCGCCGACGATGAATACTCCGCCGCCAGTTCAGCACGAATATCGCCCGACATCCGATACGCCGGGTGGAACGGAAGGACTGCGCGGACGAACGCCAGCGCCTCGACCTGCGCCTTGACTGCCGGCGTCATCTTCACGATATGCGAGTGCCTCGGAAGGAAGTTGTAGACCTTTGCTCCGAGCGCGGTCAGTGCATCGCGATAGACCTGCAGCGTTTGCGTGACGAACGGGACGATATACAGATTGCACTCCGGCCCGGCGGTCAGCGAGGGTTCGACTGCGTTCGGTCCGTCGTCGACCGGATCAAAGTGGCCATGACGCAGCTTGAGGTCGTAGGTTGTCTGTCGGACCCGAACGATCTCCTCACCGTCCGGACTCAAGGCGTAGAAGTGTTGCCTCTCTCCCGCGGCTGTCACCTCGTCCCAGACGTTTGCGACCACCGTCGAGTTGGGCACCTCGATGGCCCGGGCGTTCTCCACCGTATTATCCGTTGTATGGAACGGAGCGCCCGCGTTCATGCTCAGCGACGTGGTGCTGCCTACTGTGCTGAGTGTCAGATCAACTTCCGATCGGGCTTCCTGAACCGCTGAGAGAACTCCCACTGCTCCAATCGCGACCATCCGCGTCGTGTTCCCGACGATCGAGAATCGCATGTGCATTCCTCCAAGATGGAGAACTATCGAACGAGGCGGTGGCCACTAGACAGGCCCCGAACCGCCCGTCTGATAGGTAACGCCATTGTCGTCCTTCCGCCCGATCATGTCAAGGATCTTCACTTGTTGCCGGTAGTACGTGAGAGTGCTCATCGCCGGACGGATTGCTGCATTCTTCGAGATCTTCCTATTTCCTGTGACAGACGCATGCCACATATCACGTGGACTGAACACTGAGCCACGATCGGAGGAGACTGGCAACGCTCACGCGAGTAAAGTACTACTTCTCGGGCCATTGCCCTCACCTACACGAGACGGAGTCGTCCGCAGCTGTCGAAGGGGACACGCGTCGGCGGGTTTACGGTATCAATGAATTGAGTAGGCACGCACGGGCACGGCGACTATACGAGACGGTTGTTCGCGAGGTGGGATGATTCGGCCGCGAGACGGGTCTCTCTCGAAAACGCCGGGTAGGCAGGTGGGCTTTCGGCCACCCGCCCGCTCAGAACCGTGCGTGCGGCTTTCACCGCACACGGCTCAAGCACTTCACTTGCGGGTGAGGGCGGTGATCCGGGCCAGGTGGTAGTCGTCGTGGTCGGCGGTGAAGAGGCAGAGATCGACGAGGCGCATCGGAGTCTTCAGCCGCGGGTGTAGCGCGGTCTGGCTGAAGGCGTTGTCGTCGAGGGCTTCGAGTGCATCGACGAAGCGGTGTCGCGCGGCGCGAAAAAAGCCGGTGAGCACGTCGATGGCAGCGCTGTTGTGGTTGGCCTGGTGGGTCTTTCGGTTGGTCAGATCGGCTTCGCGCAGCGTTTCTTTGCCGGATTGGAAATCGTCGAGCCGGCCGGTCCATAGCGGTTCGAGATCGAGGAGGTGGCCCACGTTTTCCTGGATCGACCAGGTGTCTGCGTCGCGGCGGGTGAGGCTCTCCAAGGGGATCGGTTGGATCAACTCTTCGACGCGCACGGGCGTTCCGCGCAGGCGTTCGATGATATCGGGGTATCGCTCGACGGAGTAGGTGAAATCGAACTTCCGCTCGAACCAGGGCTGTTTGCCGGGCATGGGGTTCTCCTTTGGTTTTGGCAGTACTTGATACCACAAAGGCCCGAAGACACCAAGCCGGTGAGGGGACAAAGGGATTAGGGACTCAGGAACAGAGGACCAAGAAGAACGGGTTCGCCGGCGACGTTGGTGATCAGGTTTCGTCGGGCGGGAGGGTCTCGACGGCCATGGGATGAGTAAGGCAGGTCGGCTATCTGCCCGACCTGCCTTGTATTGGTCTCCTGCGCTGCGTGCCCAGCAAGGCCACGCGCTCCTGCGTTCTCCTACGGCGGCGGGTACGGATACAGGTCACCACCAAAAGCGCCAAGGACCCGGTTCAACTCACCGACGTCGATCACACCGTCGACGATGGGCGTATACCCGGCGGCGCCCGTGCCCTGAAGGTCCGCTCTAACCTTAGAGGGCGCCCCCCTTTCGCCGGTGAATTTATACAGTATCGCCAGCGTGTCGAAGACGCTCACCACACCGCACGTGGAAAACGGGCACTCGGTGTCGGTGGTACACGCCACTCCGACGTTCACGCCACTGGCACAGACCGTCGCAGCGGCACGCCACTCACCCGCAGCGAGTTCGACCGTGTCGGACCACCGTCCGTTCGTAATCACGTCCACGCATAAACCGGCGGGGCAATCGCCGTTGCTCGTACAAACCTGACCGTTGTTGGTCCCGTCCTTGCAGACCTGGATCGGCGGCGAGTAGTTCGCCGGGTCCGCCCAATTGCACGTGGCGTCGACGATCTCGATTCTGTAGGATCCAAGCGGGATGATCAGCTCGTCCCGAAGATGAACGATGCCATCCGCGCTCCAGTCTCGAAACACCGGACGCGTGGTCAGTAGCGCCGAGATGAACGTGTCTCCGCTACAAATGCTCGCCGCACAGGGAGCATCGATACAATCGACATCCTGCGTACAGATCTCACCGGCGTAGGTGCCTCCGTCGCAGACCCGACATGGCTCGTCATAGCCGGCGGCAGGCGATTCACTGTACTCGCCGGGTATGTCAGCCCACCAACGGGTCCCGTTGTAGACACTGAAGTCACGGAGCCCAATGACCGGTAGGTCCACAAAGGTCACGCGGACGGCCTGAGCACGACCGGCATCGGCGCCAGCGAATGACAGCACGCGGTTCTTTATGTTGACGACCGGATCGCCGTGAGCATTCGCGATGATCTCGGGCGACGGCGCCGTCGCCACCACGCACGACGGAATGGCCACGTAGTCAAAAGACAGATCGCGCCCGGAGGCACGTGTTTGTATCTCGACGGTGTGCGCGGTGGGGGCGAGATCCGTGCCTCTCACCGTGAACCAGCCCCTGTTGAGCGTGTTGATGGAGAACTCCAAGACTCCGTCTACATAAATGTCGGCCCACCCGTCGTTGCTGTCAGAGTGCCCGAACTGTATGTCAACAACGGTCGACGGGTTGTTGAAGACGCCTTGCCACCAAGTCACCCCGGATTGGCCGTAAAGCCAGCAGACCTCATCGCCGGGCTGAGGCGTGTCCCAATTCCACGAGGGGTAGAACCGCACGTGGCCGGACGGACCCCAGGTGATGGCATGCCCGTCCATATCCTCAGCGGGCAGCACTTCCACAAATCCTGAACCTTGCGCGACGCGGCCGGTCAGAACCGTCCAATCACCGGCGTAGGTACACGCGGTAGCGACGAGCACCATGGTCACCCAGAGGCAACCGTCAAGTAGCTTCAACTTCATGGCTTCTCCTCTTCCATTTGTTCGTCCTGGACTCGTTGACAGCCACGTTGGCCGTTAAGTACCTGCAGATACGAGTGGGGCGAGAGGTTCTGTCACGGTCACCAAGAGGTACGGGCAAATGCAGACGTGTTGGTCGGCGGGGCGGGGGATTGTGGATTGTGGGCTGCGGATTCAGGATGGAGGGCGGGGCTCGGTGAGCTGAGTGGCGGCACGAAGAGCCGGTAGCAAGCGATGCCAAGGCATGTCAGCGGCATGGCCAGCACGAGCCACAGTAAGCCGAGCAGTTTCCCCCACACGCAAACGCCAAGCAGAATAGCCGCGGGCTTCAGGCCGACCGATTGCCCGACAATGTGCGGAGTGATCAGCGAATCTTGAATCAACGGGACGATGCCCATCACGGCCAGGGCCAGGATGACGGAGACCGTGAAGCTGGAATCACCTTCGACAGCGCGAAGACCGGCTAGCATGACCGCCGGAATCACGGCGACGGTTTGCGGATAGGGGACCATGTTCAGCAGACTGACGAAGAGCCCGAACGGCAGCGCCATCGGCAAGCCTATAATCGTGAAGCCGGAGGCCAGGGCGTGACGCCCTTTGTCACCCGGCGCCGAATCGGCAAACGAGCGTTAGCGGGACGATGTGACCGTTCCGACGCCTTGATGCGAGCGGCCCGGTACCCTCGAGATAGATGGACGCATGCTATGCCTGAATCGGCCGCCGTCGTGCGCAGACCACCGTTCCGGCGGTCAGAACGAGCAATGTCATCGCAACGAGCCCCCACTGGGATACAGCGGGGATGTCGGCCTGAGGGATCGGAACGAGGGCGGCTGCGTGCGGAAACGGCGGCGCACTTCGAGCGTGCGCGCCACCGCCGGCAAGCGTGTATACCGCCGAAAAGGTGAATCGCGGTTGGACGGTCAGTCCACTGCTGCAGCTAATCCCCGCTCGCAAAATCGCCCCGGTCGGCAGCCCGTCGACGAGGTCGTTCATGTCGGTGAAGTAGTCCCAGCCAGTACCATCAGGAGCCGGTTCATAGTCCGACGTCCACAGCGTCGCCACACCCGCGAGCGGGTTGCCGCCGGCGGGGAAGGAACTACCGGCGAAACCATAGCATATACTATACGGTGGAGTGCCTCCCCTTGCCGTGGCCTTGGTCAGAGTGCCCGTACTGCTGCCAAAACCGGGCAGCGGCGACAGCACGGCGGAATCCCAGTTCTGCAGATCGTCGGTCGTCCAGACCACGCCGCGCGTTGAACCGTCGGTCAGAACGACGGTGCCCGACACACTGGCAGAAATGGGCGGGCCCTCAGGCCACGACAAACTCGAGAAGTATTCGTCGTTAGTAGATACTGCGGGCTCGAAGTACGCATGTCCCACGACCCCCGCGGGCAACGGCAACGCCGACATCTCAAAGCTGCCGGACCCCTCGCCGGCCTCACGCCACACAGCGGGGTGGGTTCGACCGAGTCCATCTTGAGCCCATCCGACGGCGACCCGACTTCCGGGGTCGCAGAGCGAGGCTGGGGCGGTGTCGGGGCAGGCGGATATGGACGTAGCCATGCTGTCGCGGTCGGGAATGCCAGAGTCTGGCAGAAGGACGACGCTCCACACGCCGAGCGCATCGCGGTCCCAGTACGTGGCCTTGCTGAAGCCTTGGGCGTCGGTGGAAGAGCCCACGGCTGAAAAATAGTCCCCAACCGGAAAGAACGCCCCCAGGGGGGTCGCTGTCGTTGCGTTGATCGGCAATGGCATGGTCTCTTCAACCCAGCCGTTGCCAGCTGCATTCACCCAGGCGACCGGTTGGCAAGGGTCACCCTTTGCTCCGACAATCAGGCAGGTGCCCGACCCGTCGCAGGAAGCGCCGTTGGCGACGCTTGTGGTCGCGCCACCTGTTGGTAGCTCGGTCAGGGTGCAACTCTGCTGCGCGTCGCACGTCCACACGACCGCTAGATCCACGCCGAGGGAAGATACCCGTCCGGCTATGTAGCTGAAGTCCCCAAATTCAGTTTGTCCGAGTGGCTCGGAGGCCTCGTATCCGCCTTCATCCAGAAGGACGGCACGATACCTCGTCGGGCTGCACAGGCCCGCCGTGCAGGGTTCAACTCCCGAACAGGTCGTACCGTCGGCAAGGTCATTGGGCAGGCAGGCGCCCGTGCCGTCGCAGGTGTCGGGGCCGGTGCAGGCGTTGTCGGCGGCGCTACCGCAGGGCGTGTCTGATGCAACGTTCGTGCGCGTACACGCATTGGTATTGCACGACTCGTCGGTGCACTCGTTGTAGTCCTCGCAATCGGCGTCCGTGTTGCAGCATCCGGGAGTCCGATTGCCCACGCAGTAACCGGCGCTGCACTCGTCACTCGTCGTACACACGTCACCGTCATCGCAGGGGGCGGTGTTGTGGGTGCTCACGCAGCCGCTGATCGTGTCACACGAGTCATCAGTACACACGTTACCGTCATCGCAGTCCGGTGGAGTGCCGCCGACGCAGGCGCCGCCGGAACAGGTGTCCCCCGTGGAGCAGGCGTCGCCGTCGTCACAGGGGGCCGCGTTGTTGGTGCTCACGCAGCCGCTGCCCGGGCTACAAGAGTCATCCGTGCATACGTTACCGTCATCACAGTCGGGTGGTACACCGCCGAAGCAGGTGCCGTCCCAACAGGTGTCCCAAATGGAGCAGACGTCGCCGTCGTCGCAGGGAGTACCATTGAAGTTGTGGTTTGGCATGCAGCTGCCGAGGCCGTTGCAGGTGTCGGGATTGGTGCAGGCATCGGACGTCGGGTCACCGCAAGGCCAACCGGCAGGCTGGCCGATGCATTCCTGGGCAAGGGCCGGGGTCGCGGCCGCGATGCCAACCAAACACACGAACAGCGAGAACGGTAGGTAGCTCTGCGAATGCATGTCAATCCTCCTCCGAGTGCAGCCGAAACAACAACGCGGCGCGTCGACATAGAGTGTCCACGCGAGGGATAACCTCGCACGACGAACGCCACGAAGCCCGAACGGTGATAGTCGAGACTGAACAGCCAGTGTACAAGTGCGGGCCCCTGAATTCAAGCAGAAACGCCACATCGCGTGGGAAAGCAGCTAAAATGGTAATGACGTGGAAGGAATGGCCGCGCCGAAATTCAACGCAATGCGCGACACTCCGACGCTGAACATGGGACCACTGGGAGACCGGAGTCTGGTCAAGTCGTCGTAAGCCCGGGATATCTCGTGGAACGTAAGTCGTTTTCCGGAAACGATTTAGCTTCGTATCCGAATGTCAGTGTGCGCCGTCGGTCCAACCTGTGTATGCCCGCATATTCTTGCGCCTGCAGCGCCACGGCGTGTGCTGGCGGCACTTCGGTGGAGTCTCGCTCGACGGGGGAAGCTGAAGTTGAACCTTCGCTCGAACCAGGACTGTCCTCCGGGCATAGGTTTCTCCTTCGTTTTCGTGGTTATGTCATACCAGAAAGGGATGCAGGGACCTTGGGCCTAGGGGCAGAGAACAAAGAAACGAGGATCGACCCGGGACGTTCGAGATCACGTCTCTTCCGGCGGCAGGGTCTCGACGGCCGTGTGCAGGAGCACGAAGCGACGGTAGTACGCGATGCCAAGGCATGTCAGTGGTATCGCCAGGACAAGACCCAGGAAGCCGAGCAGTTTTCCCCACACGCAGACACCCAGCAGAATCGCCACCGGTTTGAGACCGACGGACTGCCCCACGATGCGCGGCGTGATCAGCGAGTCCTGGATCAACTGGACGATACCCATCACAGCCAGGGCGAGAATGACCGAGACGGTGAAGCTCGAATCGCCCTCGACGGCGCGCAGGCCCGCGAGCATGACGGCCGGGATCACCGCGACGGTCTGCAGGTAGGGGACCATGTTGAGCAGGCCGACGAAGAGTCCGAAGGGCAGCGCCATCGGCAGGCCTATGATCGTGAAGCCGACAGCCATCAAGGCCCCGACGACGAGTGCGACGACGGCCTGGCCTCGGAGGTAGCGGCGCAGCGCCAGGTCGAATTGTTCGAGGAACTCGACGATCGACTCGCGGTATTGCGGCGGCAGGAAGGTCTGCCAGGTCTTGGCGTACTCGGGGTAGTCGAGCAGGAGGAAGATGAGGTAGAGGAGTACGACGATGAGTCCGGTGAGGCCTAGGACGACGTTGAGCACGAAGGTGACGACGGTCCACCCGCCCAGCGCGAGGCGTTTGGCGGTGTCGAGCAGGAGCTGGTCGAACTCGTCGGACTCGGTGTACCGGCGAGCCCGGTCGATCAGGTCGCCCACGTAGGTTCCCGCGACGGCCTCGTAGAGCGTGGCGAACCGCTCGGAGCGGGGCGCGTCGGGGTTTTTGCGGTAGGCGACCCAGCCGTCGGTGAGTTCCCGCAGGCCCAGGGCGGTCTTCTCGGTTTCGCCTTCGGAGGTCTCGGCGTCACCGGATTGCTCTTGCGCGGGAGGCGTGGAGACACTGGTCTTCTGGATCGAGGCGGCGACGTCGTCGCGGAGCTTGTGGAGGTTGTCTTGGAAGCGGCCGATCTGGCTGGCCATCAGGGGTAGGATGATGGCGACGAGCGCAAGTCCCACGATGGCGAGACCGCCGATGGTGATGGCGACGGCGGCGCTACGTCGTTTGGTCTTCTGTTCGAAGATGGAGACGAGTGGGTTGAGCAGGTACGCGAGTACGACGGCGGCGGCGAAGGGGAGCAGGACGTCGGAGAGGTAGTCGAGCAGCCAGAAGACGGCGACGAGCGTGATGACGCTGAGGACGATCCGCACGACACGATCGAAGGTATATCGTTCTTGGTTCTGAGCCATCCGCGCCACCTGGGGTTATTGAAACCGTTTTGTTGTCGGCGTGCAATCGGGACGGATGGGGCTGGGCAGGGTGGCGGGTGGCCCACCTCGTTAGCGTAGCGCTGAGGTGGGGGAGCGATTATCGATTGCTCGTGCCTGACGGAATAGCCCGCGAGGGCCGGGATGGCATGCAGGAGAAGTGGATGAACAGTAGGCGGGTCATTTCGGTCGTGTTGAGTGCGGTGGGTGTGCTGGTTCTTGGTGCGTGTGCGGCGACGCCGGGCAGACCACTCGCGCAGCAACCGGCAGACGAGTCAGACAGAAAGCACGATCCGCAGGCTTTTCTCGTGGTGCCGCATCCGTCGAACGTTCGGTTCGATGTAGAGATTCATGACGGCGCGATACTGACATGCGATCAAGATACTGTGGAAGTGGGCAGGTTCTGGTCCGGCCCCGAGATCAAAGTCGAGTTCGGAAAGTGTGTGGATCAAGGGAATCGCTTACACGGATTCCTTTCGTGTTCTCGTGGAACGAGGGCGGTGGTGCACATCCCGAGAGTGTTGCACAGCCGAAGGTTGCGAGGTCGATTCGAGAAGGGCTGGGGGGTCAGCGTGCTTCCGTTTCCTCCCGACGACACTTGCATACGCTGTGTGGAGAAGCACGAGAGCAAGGGCCATCGCAGTACGTGTGGGCTGCTTTGTCCGGCGTGAAGTGCGAGGATAGCGCGAAAGGCCGCGCGGACTGAAGTACGCGGCTCGCTGGGAGCAGAGGTTCTTGTGCCTGGGTGCCCCATTGTTGCGAAGCAACGGTGGGGGCGGAACCGTCCGACAATCGACGCCGCGTGCCACTGGCGGGCGAGCAGCCAGTCGCACCCGGCCTTTTGGCGAGTCCGTGACAGTATCCGCGGGTGAGTGGCATGGGCAAAGGCCGCTGAATTTGACGTCCCACTGCCGGTGGATGCCGCGCGCGGCGTTTGCCCGTGAGGGCGCGACCCATGAAGAACACGGGCAAACGTCGCTCCGAACGCCAACCTGAATCCGCGACGGCTTTGCCGCGACGCTTGCCCATGCCACCCCAATCAAAGCCGCCGAATGTGTCACGGACCCCCTCTTGGCGTACCGGAACGACGAGCGCTGCGTAAACCGCATGTTTCAGCTATACTCACGGGTTCGGTCGACCAGCCTGCTGGGTCGAGGATCCAGCGGGCCTTGCCGGCCGTTTCGGCCGATTGTTCGAAGGTGGGGCGATGGGTCGACGAGGTGCATCAAGATGCACCCTACATCTTCGACCCTTTCAGGGTCGTGGTGGTTTTGGATGGGTTGGCCCGGTGGCGGCGTCCGCCTTCGGCAGTCTGGCCACCGGCTATGATCTTGCAGCCTTTCAGGCTGCAGGTGGTGCATCAAGATGCACCCTACATTTGCATGGCCGCGCTTCGCATGGCCATGGCACCCGGCCATTCGTCACCGGTTGAAAACCGG
This sequence comes from Phycisphaerae bacterium, assembly GCA_029260135.1. Lineage (GTDB taxonomy): Bacteria > Planctomycetota > Phycisphaerae > UBA1845 > UBA1845 > OFTM174. The sequence goes on from JAJDDV010000177.1 coordinate 11,660, forward strand.
TGCGACACGGCGGCGCGGCGCGGGTTTGCCGTGCCCGGTGGGTTAAATAGGTGCATCGAGATGCACCCTATATCTGCATGGCCGCGCTTCGCTTGGCCATGGCACCCGGCGGCTTACCGGTCAGACACCGGTGCCACACGGGGGGAGCGGAACGAACAGAGCGTTCATGGCTGATCTGAGTCTGATTCGAAATTTCAGCATCGTGGCGCATATCGACCACGGGAAGAGCACGCTGGCCGACCGGATTTTGGAGCGGACGGGCGTGATCACGGAGCGTGACATGCGCGCTCAGTTTCTCGACGACATGGACCTCGAGCGTGAGATGGGGATCACGATCAAAGCGAACCGGGCGACGTGTCCGTTTCACCATGACGGTCGGGACTACATGCTGAATCTTCTCGATACGCCGGGTCATGTCGATTTTCATTATGAGGTTTCGCGGGCGCTGGCAGCGTGCGAGGGCGTTCTCGTTTTGGTCGACGCGACACAGGGCGTTCAGGCGCAGACGGTGGCCAATGCGCATCTGGCGATGGAGTCTGATCTCGAGATGATCCTGGTGATCAACAAGATCGATCTTCCGGCGGCGCAGCCTGAGGATATTGCGTTGGAGGCGGAACAGGTCCTGGGTCTCGACGCGTCGGAGGCGGTGTTCACGAGCGCCAAATCGGGTGCGGGGATCGAAGAACTCCTCAAGGCGATTGTCGAGCGGATTCCGCCGCCGAAGGGGGATCCAGAGGCGCCGCTACGGGCGTTGATCTATGACGCGAAGCCGGATCCGCATCGGGGTGTTATTTCGCACACGAGGGTGATCGACGGCGGATTTCGCCGTGGGGATTACGTGGATCTGATGGCGGTGGGGCGGAAGTTCCTCGTCACGGAGGTGGGCAAGTTCACGCCGAAGCTGACACCGGTGGAGTCGCTGGGGGCGGGGGAGGTCGGCTATTTCTTCGCCGGTATCAAGACGCTGGCGGATGTCAACATCGGTGACACGGTGACGCACTCGACGCGGCCGACGCAGAAGGCGTTGCCGGGGTACCAGGCTCCCGAGCAGATGGTTTATTGCGATTTCTATCCGGGGATCGGGACGACGACGGCGGCGCTTCGCGAGGCGATGGAGAAGCTGTGGCTTAACGATAGCTCGTTTACCTATACAACGGTGAGTTCGGATGCGCTGGGGATCGGGTTTCGTTGTGGGTTCCTGGGTCTGTTGCACATGAAGATCATCCAGGAGCGACTGGAACGTGAGAACGACGTGGCGGTCGTGCAGACGGCGCCGACGGTGACGTATGAGATCGAGCTGTCGGACGGCGAGGTGAAGCGGATCGAATCGCCGAGCGAGGTTCCGGACATGGCGCAGGTGGCGGAGATTCGTGAGCCGATCGTGGATGTTCAGATGATTATTCCGGCGGATTGCGTCGGGACGGTGATGCAGCTGAGCATGGAGCGTCGTGGTAAGCAAAAGAAATCGGAGTATCTGTCGTCGACGCGGGTGATGTTGACGTACGAGATGCCGCTGTGCGAGATCATTTACGACTTTTACGACAAGCTGAAGACGTGCACACGCGGGTACGGGACGGCGGATTACGAGGTGAAGGAGTACCGGGTCGAGGACATGGTGAAGATGGACGTGCTGGTGAACGGCGTTCCGGTCGACGCGTTGTCGGTGATTGTCCATCGCGACAAGGCGGCGATTCGGGGTCGGAAGCTGATCGGTCGATTGAAGAAGGAGATCGCCCGGCACATGTTCGAGATTCCGCTGCAGGCGGCGGTGGGGTCGAAGATTATCGCCCGTGAGACGATTCGGGCGTTTCGCAAGGACGTGACGGCCAAATGCTACGGCGGCGACGTGACACGTAAGCGGAAGTTGCTGGAGAAGCAGAAAGAGGGTAAGAAGCGGATGAAGACGGTCGGTAATGTGGCGATTCCGCAGGAAGCGTTCATGTCGGTGCTGAATCCGGATGATGATTGAGTGCGAGGGATGAAGCGGGAACGGATTCCCTTGTTTTGGCGGTCGGGTGCGAATTTTGAAATGTCGGAACCGGCGGATCGGTCGAAACGGCGGTGCGGCGATTGCGCCCGGGAGGACTCGAACCTCCAACCTACTGGTTCGAAGCCAGCCACTCTATCCAATTGAGCTACGGGCGCTTCGACCGCCACCGTCGGACCGCAGGTCTTTCGGTTGACACGAGTTCCATTATAGTGTGGGCTGTTGCATGATCCAAGGACCCTGGCGGCGGTTCGTTTTTCGTCAGGGCGGAACGTCGGAATCGAGGGCCGATGCGTGTGTGGGGTGCCCGCACCGGCGCCGGAGCAAGCTCTCTTTCGCTGTGGTGGTTGGAAGGTGCCATGGTCCGAGTGTCTGCATCGAAACGGCGATGCACAGTGATTGAGATGGCTCTAGAGGAATCGTTGTAGGAGGTTTCGTTGACGTGACCAACCCCAAAGAGGTTGTTAGTGAAACGCCCGCGGAGGTGACGGCGAGCGAAGGCGGGGAGGCGAAGTCGGTTGCCGTCGAGACGAAGCCGGCCGCGGAGTCCGCGCCGGCTCCAGCCGTTCCGCGGAAAGCGCCTGGAACCAAAGAGGTCATTCCTTTTGAGTGGAAGCTGATCGGAGACGCGGGGGGGCTCGTGCTGACGCTTTTCAAAGCGGTGGAGCGCGACGAGGTCGAGGCGCAGATGGAGCGTCTCCAGCGAGACGACTACTACAAGAATTTGCGGATCCTGGGTAACCTCGAGAAAGTGAAGCAGCCGCGGGCGACCGTCTCGGCAATACCGGTTCGCAAGGGCGAACGGCCTAAGGCGGCGAAGAAGGCGGCGGGGCGAGCGAAGAAGTCGGCGGGTAAGAGCGATTCGGCGGCTCGTAAGCCCAAGGCGAAGGAGGCTTCCGCGGCGAAGAAGTCCTCCAAAGCGCCGCCCTCCCGCAAGGGGTCGAAGCGTACCGAGTCGACCAAGAGCGCCAAGGCGACGAAGAGCGTCAAGCGTGCTAAGGCGAAGAAGCCCGTCAAAGCGGCCAAAGCGGCCAAAGCGACCAAGGCTTCAGCGTCTGCCAAGAAGACCAAAGCGGTGAGGGGTAAGACCACCAAGAAGTCATCCGCGAAGGCCAAATCGACCAAGAAGCGTACCCCGAAGAAAAAATAGCGAGGCGGTGAGTCGCCGCGACGAGCGGTGAAACGCGGGTTCATGGCCGGGTTGACCGGCTGCGCTTCCGCTGGGCGCCAAGTCTGTGCTCTGGGCAGGCTCGGGCGTTGTATGCACGGTTCAATATCTTCGAAGTCGCGTGATGTTGGTGACGCCGGTGAAGCGTTTCGAGCCGAGGGTTGCCTGGGGTAGACCTTCGGGCCAGATGCTCAGGGAGACGCCGAAGTCGTCCTCGGATTCGTCGAGGGCGAAGGAGACCGCTCCGAACCATCGCGGGAACTTGCGGATCAACGCGACGGTGAAGTCCATGGTCTGCCCGCGGGCGAGGTCGAAGAGCTCTCGAATCGCGAGCGAGTGTTTCTCTGTCATGCGATAATTCATGTCGAAGCCGAGGAGGTTCGAGTTGGTCTCTTCAATGAAACGGTATCCCAGCAAATAACTGAACCTGGGTGAGCGTTCGACGGCGATCGAGACGTTGAGAATGTCCACCTCTCCGTCGTTGATATCATAGTTGAATTCGCTGACCAACGCGGTTCGGTCGTTCATTCTCCAGATGAACGAAGAGCTCAGGTGGTTGTGTGCGAGGCTGTTTTCCGGTCGGCTGAAGGAGGCAAAGCCGTTGGTTCGGACGTCGCCGTCGGCATCGTTGAAGAGCCCCAGTTCCGCGTCGAGGGTGACGACGTCTACGGTTCGGCGGTTGTCTCCCAGGCCTCGCTTGGTTTGGAGGCGCTGGCGAACGCCGAGCGTAACGCCGTCCACTTCGTCGACGTTCTCGATGGTGTCGTCGAAGTTGAAGAGTTCGTGCGCGTCGCGATTGGTATGTGCGAACCAGGCAACGATGTCCGGTTTGATGATGTGTCGCAAGCCGTCGAGATCGAAGACCGTGGATCGGACGTCGGGAAAGAGGCGGGAAAGGTAGAGGCTGGCGCGCATCCCGTAGGCGGCGAAGATCCGGTCGACGCCTCCGTCGGCGGGTGAATCGTCCCAGGCGGTTCCACGAACAGACGTAAAGGGTACGAGTCGAATCGGACCGAGGTCGACCGGAAGGTCGATTTCCTGGCGGGTATCGGCACGGGCGACGGAGCCGGAGCCGTTGGATCCGCGGCCACGAAGGAGGTCGATCAACGTGCGATCTGCCAGGCGCCGGCGAACAAACCCGATGCGGTTCTCGCTGAACCAGGTGGTGCTCTCGCCGAGGGGTTCGCCGGCGAGGTGGTAGCTGACGTCGGGGAGTCGTTCGGTCTGGGCGACGAAGTCGAGGATGCGGCCCTGAAACAGCGCCGCCAGTGCCCAGTTCTCGCGTTGTCTCTTGAAGTAGAGGAGTGTTTCTTGCTCCTTGTCCTGATCGAATTCGGACTCGAAGAACTCCTCGAGGAAGCCGTCATCCGACAGGTAGGACAATTCGAGCGATACTTGCCAGTCATCTTCGAGGTATTGGCGGTGGCGAAACAGAAGACGCCCGCGTACATCGCGTTCCGGTGAACGCTCGCGCTGACGACCGAGAAAATCACGTTCCTCATCGGTCAGCAGGTAGCTGCGAAGAAGACCGAAGTAGGCGTCTCGCTCGTAGTCGACGTCGACACCGATGGCGGGTCCGCGACGGGTATAGAGATCGAGCCCGAGCGTTCCGTCGAAGCCGTCCGGCGTTTCGAATCCTAGTGCGCCGAACAGATGCCAGTCGGTCTCGACTTCCGCGCCGAAGTCGTCACTATAGCCGGTCCGTAAGCTCTTGATGGCGGTTTCGCTGGTGTCGATGTTTCCGCGGATGTGTGGCCAGAAGAAGATGGGATTCCCGCCGAGGTTCAAGGTGGCGTGTCGGACGTCGAAGCTTCCGGCACGGATTCCGCGATCGTTTCGGGTCGGGTCGGCGGGTGTCAGGTTGACCAGTTCGATGCGCTGCGCCCCGATGTGGTAGTGGGGCGTGTGAAACTCACTGGTGGTCAACTTCGCGTCCGTCGCTGCGAACGAGCGCTGCGAGAGCTGTCGAATCTCGGCGGCGCGGAGGTAGAGCGGGATGTTGCGCTCCACCATTGTCGCCCGAACGACGGCGTCGAGGATAACCGCCCGCTCTTCGAGGAAGTCGTAATAGAGGCGTGACGCGCGGATCATGTTCGGCCCCTGCGTCATCAAGATGTCGCCTTCGACGTAGGCGCCTTCGACTTCGATTTCGCCGAATCCGGCGGCGAGTAGCTGTCGGTCGGATTCGTCCCTGGCGTCGCCGGCGGGTGCGGGGCGCGCAGACGCGGGGCGGCGGCGCAACTGTGACTCATCGACGCCGAGTCCGGCGGGCGGTTGGGACCTTTCTTCGGTCGTTGCGAGTGCGCTGGAGGGAAGGAAGACGACGACCGCGTCGGCGCGTAGTTCCAGTCGCTCGGCGCTTCCGGCCTCGCCGCGAGACAGGTAGACACCGCCGGTGACCGTCAAAACGTTACCGCCGGTGTCGGCTTGGGTCATGACCAGCTCGCCCTCAGAGCGAACCTGAATCACGGGTCGCCGGCGGGGTCTGGTTTGGTGTGTGGCCGTACCGAGCCGGTTGAAGTCTCGATGAACGAGTGCGTGCTCGAGGCCTCGGATTTGACCTTTCGCGATGGCCTTTCGAAGGGCGTTGCCTTGGCGGTAGGGTTCGCTGTCGGTCGACGCCTGCATGGCGACGTCGTCCATTTTGGCGTGGACGTCACCTTCGGTGTTGACCGTCACAAAGAGGGCGGGTCCGGTGGTCAGCGTCCCCCCGACATCTCGAATCTCGGCTTCTCGCCAGAGCAGTACGCCGAGGTGCCGATAGTCGCGGCCTTCTTTGCGGCGGTTTGTGATCCAGACGATGGCCTCTCGGGCCAGCAGTTCTCGCGTGCGATCGGTTCCGAGCGTGAGCTTGAATGCTCCGGTGAAGTGGAGCACGCTGGTGCCGTCGTCGTCCTGAAAGACATAGGCTCGCGGACCGTCGAGGGTGACGTCGAGCTTCGAGATTCCCGGTGGGAGCAGGCTTTTGTCAACGGAGTCGGCCAGTGGGACGGGACGTTGAGCGAACGCCGCCGCCCCGAAGAGTAGTACGCTCCAGCCGATCCAACGCACCATAGAGCAAGCTCTATTCCAGATCCATCGTCTTGAGCGACACCCTACGCGGGAATCGCGTTGCTATCCCCGCTACACCTGAGCGGCAAGCGCCCTGAGCACCAATACGATGGAGATTGCACGGACGTTCGCAGTATAGGTGCGCGGTATCCGTCGTCAACTCGACGAGGCCACCGGGCTCTGGTGTTGGCGGCGCGTTTGTTGATCTGCCGCGCGGCGGATGTTTCGCGAGGTTCGCGCGGGTGAACTGCGTGCGGTGATGACGTGGGTGGACCAGGGCCGGTGTGGCTTGGGGTCTGGCGCCCGGAGGTTGTCGAAGGTTGGACCGTGACGGTTTCTTCCTTCAAGAGGTCGGCGTGACCGACGATGATGCCCGGCTGGTCTTGTCGGGGGCTGGGAGTGCTTTCTTTCGAGGCGCGTTGCGATCCTCGAGGGTCGCGTCACGCGAGGTGTTAGGTCCGAGAAAAACGCCAATCTTCCATCCTGAGAGTTGGTTCTGTGGTCGATCTCTTCGATTCTCAGCGTCGCAAAAAAGATGTGGGCATGGGGTTCCGTCGGCGAGCAGGAAGTGGTATTATGATGCCTTGCCAGAAGGTGGTCGCAGGTTACCGGTCCGTTGCTTCCGGTTTGATTGCGTCCGCAAGACATACGATCTTCGACCGTCCAACTCCCCCGTTGGACGGTTCCCCGAGGCCCGGTCCACCCCACCGGGCCTACTTTTTTGCGCGCGGACGCACGGATGAGGCGGGCGTCCATGCTCGCCCAGGGTTCGTCCTTCTGTGCCGTCGGCTTGCCTTGGATTCCATTGCGTCGCGTTTGGCGTAACGGATGTCCCGGACCTGACTGATGATCGAGGGTGTGGAATCGACGAGGACCCCGGCGTGCTGCTTCAGGCCGGGGTCCATTCCTGCTATTGGCTTTGACTTTGCGATTTCGGAGTCAATCGTCAGCGTTGTCGTTTGTAGGTTCCCTCCATCTCCATCTTCTTGATCATGTGGAGCGCGTCGGCCCATTCACTGGCCGACCATTCGAGTGTGTTGTTGTCGACGACTTTCATCTCATATCGTCCGTAGCTGGTTGTACCGTCGAGGCCAACGCTTCGATAGGCCATGCGCCAGCACTTGGTATCGTCATCGTAGTGGGCGGTCCCTTCCTGGGGGTATCCCCAGTTGTTGAACATCGACCAGATGTACTTTCTGGCTTTTGGATGCCAGCTCCAGATTCCCTCGGCTTTGAAGTCGGCGTTGTTGCTCTTGGCGGACATCTCACCGTGAAGGCATCGCTTGTCGAGCGTCCAGTTCCACGCGGCTTGTCCCGACCAGGAAGCGTCGTCGCTGTCGGCGTTCAACATCGTTGCTTCCCACGTCCACGTCCCGACGAAGACGTCGTAGGCGTCCAGCGCGGTCGCCCGGTCGGGTCGCTGGATTCCTGAGAAGCTGACGTTGGATACGGCACATCCTCCGGCAAAGAGGATAGCGCACGGTGCGGTCAACCACAGAAGCGTTCGTGTGCGTTGCATGAGATTCCTCCAGTCCTCTAAGAGCAAGAGACATCGGTCACGGCGTGCCGCTCGGGTGCGGAACATCATCTCGTTCAACAGGAAGCCAAATGGCAAGAAACTCCGAGCGACCGCCCGCTGACACTCGCCACACAGCCGCCTGATGCGCCGGCGGCGACTTCGTGTGAGGATACGTAGGGTGTACGAAAAAGGCCAGAGAAAAATCCTCAAAAGGCGTTGGTCGGGTGATTGTTTGATGAGAGAATAGACCACGGTCGGTTTGTTGGTAATCCGGGTGGAGTCAGGATGCACGGAAGATGAGAGAATCTGCCGAGGATGCTGTTGTTCTATCGGGTTGCGGGTGGGTGACGCCGTTTGCCTGCGGGTCGATTGCGGAGGTTCTGACGGCTGCTTCGACCCAGGAGATTTCCGTTTGCTCGGGTGGGTACTGGGGTGTTCCGGACGCGACAGTTGAGGCGTACGCGACGCTGTCGAAGGAGCTGCGGCGAGACAAAGGTGCCTGGCTTACGGCGGTTGCTGTCGAGCACGCGCTTCGTTCGGCCTCGTTGGATCTTGCGGATTTCGACATGTCGCGGGTCGGACTGGTTCTTGGGTGTGGGCTGGCCGGGCAGATCGGGATGATCGAATTTGCCAACGAGGTACGGGGACAGACGCCGCGGTTCGTGAGCCCGATTCACTTTCCGCAGACGGTCGGCAACTACATCGCCGCGGCGCTGGCACGGGGGTATCAACTTCGCGGACCGAACGTGACGCTGGCCGGTGGACTCGCGTCGGGAATCGACGCGATGATCGAAGCGTGTCGCCTGGTCGTGTCGGGTCGCGCCGACGTGGTGATCGCCGGCGGGACGGAGCGACTGTCTGAGGAACTGGCGCTGGGGATGAGCGAGCCGGGTGTCGTGTTGAGCGAAGGCGCGTGTCTGTTCGTTCTCGAGCGTGCGGAGCACGCGGCGGGTCGAGGCGTCAAACCTCTTGCGTTCGTATCGGGGATGGGCGCTTCCGGTGGAGGGGATCGCGAACCAGGTGACGCTGGATCTTCGTGCCTTGTGTCGACGGCCGGTGTTGCGAAGGCTGATGGCGTGTTTATCGAGGCGTGCATCGGTCGGTGCATCGGGGCGGGGGGGGCCGCGGCGGTGGCAGCCGCCATCGCCGCTGCGTCAGGACTGGCGGTTCCGGTTTCACCAAAGGGTGAGTCCACGTCGGTGAGCATGCGATCTTTCGATAAGACGGTCCGCGATGCTGCAACGGCATCGCGGCGTGCGGTTGTCTGGGCGGGCGACGAGGGCGATCGCGGCGCCGCGCTCGAACTGACGTTTCTCGACTCGCCGTGAGGTTCGTCCGGGTCTGAACGCGACGCTCCGTTCATGTGGTGATCAAGTGCGCCTGCGGTTTGCACGGTGACGGCCGGCGTCGAAGGGCCTTTGCGTCTACCGATGCGTCTTGAAGCCTCGGATCTGGTCGTAGTAGTCGTCCAGGGCGTCCCAATCCGGGCACCCGTCCGCGCCGACGGTGGAGAGGGTGACGGATCCGGTGGTCACGAGCAGATCGTTCATCTGGGTGTCGCGTGCTTCCGCAATGAGGGTGACGGTTCCGACGCCCTTGCCGATGACGTTGACGATGTAGACGGTGTCGCCAAGACCGTCGGTTGACGTGGCATCGTTGCTCTCGATATCGGCGCCGGTGCCGAGCAGATCCCAGGTGAAGCGGATTCGTTCGGCGCCGATACCGGACGCGTAGGCGGTAAAGGTCCTGGATTCACCCGCGCAGACCTGGTAGGGCGGCGCACCAGGGCCTGTGATGATGACGTCGATGCCAGTGAGGGGTGCCGTATCGTCGGTGGAGCCATCATCCGAAGTGTCATCCGTCGGGTCGCTACCGTCGGCGACGGTCTCGTCTCCTTCGTCGTCGATGCTCAGGTCGTTGGCATCCAGATCCCGGTACTCGAAGCTGAAGGTGTCGCAGTCTTCATCGAGCGCGAAGCACAAGGAGTGGACACTCGGCGGCATGTTTGGTGACGACTCGATGACACCATCCGCCATTCTTCCGAGCGTGTCCACGACCATCAACAATGACATGCAGTCCGACGGACTCATCCCGTCAGAGACGATGCACTCCTCGTTGAACATCGTGTCCAGTATGTTCTGGAGCATCGTCAGCTCCATCAAGACTCCGATATGACGTCGGGTTTCATCTGGACAGTTGTCTTCGTCGTCCTTGCATTCGGCGTACGCGTTTCGCAAGGTCAGGAACGCCTGCAGATAGCCCGAACTCACGGCATACTGTTTGAAGAGGCCCGCATGAGCCTTGGACGTCGTGCCCGTCGGCGAGATGAGGATCTCGTAGGTCTCGTCATCGACCTGTACGATGGTGAGCTCCATCGTCGAGAGCGAGAGTCCGGCGGGAAGGCCGTCGACGTACGTCGCATCGAAGGCGTCACCATCCCGTGTCGTTCCGGAGATTCGCGTAGCCTCGTCCAGGAGATCTTCGGCGTCCTTCGTTCCGCGAATGGTCACCGTCATTTGGCTGGCCGGGTCGGTGATTTTGGCGACGACCGTTGGATCTGAGCTGTCGTCATAGCTGATCTGCAGGGGCGTCTGGCTCGAGCCGGATCCGCCACCGGTGTCGGGTGGGGCGCCGCCGGTCGAGTCGCATCCGGCCACGATCATCAGAAAGGCCGCCGCGAGCGCAAAGAGACAAGACCGCGCGCTTGCGGCAGGGTGGGCACGCATCGCGGACGGACGGTTTCTCACAGAGCGGTCTGTCATTTGCCGAATGGATTCTGCTTGAGGTTGTTGTGTGTTGAGCCGCGAAGGGCGTGGCATGGCAAGCCCCTTGTGTTAGAGGACCGTGCGAGTTGTGCTCGTGACGCGCAGGGTCTATCGGCGAAGTGGTGAGCGGTCTTCATCTTCGGCGAAGAAGGTGCGCCGCCGAGTTTTGATTCAAACGCTTCAGCGGTTTTTGCGTCGGTTCGTGTCCGGTAACGGATGGTGAAGGCGCGTCGTCGTCCGGCGCAGCCGTGCTAGGATGGACCCGCTCGGAGGATCAGCGCGGCATCGTGCCCCGTAAAGCCGGTCGAGAGCTTGAGAACGGTCCCGATCGAACATTGTGTGGCTGAGGTCGCCAAGGGCACGGGGAGCTGCACGGTGTCGGGCGAGGTGTGAAGGGTGGCCGGTACGGTCTGGTGCTTCATGGCGAGCAGTGTGCAGATCGTGTCGATGATCCCACTGGCGGCCAGCATGTGACCGACGTGGGGTTTGAACGCCGTCGCCAGGGCGTGGTGGCGCTGACCCTGGAACGCTTTGGCCAAACACGCAGCCTCGTACCCATCGGACAGTTGTGTGCCTGCGCCGTGCGGAACGATGAGGTCCAGGTCGCCCGGTGACATTTCGGCGTCCGTCAGCGCGCGGGTGATGACATCACTCAGGCGAGACGATCGGACATCTGGGATCACCTGCTTCCAGCTTTGCTGGGCGAACGACCCGCCGACATACGTCGCATAGTCTTGCGCGTTGCGTTTCCGCGCGTGCGCAGCAGACTCGAGTACGATCGCGCCGGCGCCTTCACCGACGAAGAACCCGGACGAGACGGCGTCGAAGGGTCGCATGCGCTCGTCCTTGGCGTAGAGTTCCAGGCGCTGAAACCACTCGAGGCGTACGCCGGTGTCGAATGATTCGCCGCCCACGACCAACATCACGTCCGCTTTTCCGGAGCGAATTTGCTGTGCCGCCACTTCCAGCGCAAAGGCTCCGGATGAACAGGCGTTGTGGACACTCGTCGAGAAACCGCGCAGCCCGAAGGCCTTGCCCAGCAAGTGTACGTACATGAACCCCTGCATGGCATAGAAGTAGGGCGACAGCAAGTCATACACGGGTGGCGGACCGTCGGTCGGCATCGGCATGGAGAACAACCCGAAGAGGCTTCCGACGGCGCGTTCGACGCCCGGTGCTTCGAACGCTTGAATCGCGCCGACGGTGTTGCGGCTGGGGTCCAGTTCGAGTCCGGCGTCAGCCAGGGCGAGTTCCATGGCCAGAAGGGCGTATCCCGCGTCTCGGTATCCTCCGCAATCCTGCGCTGCGAGAAAGGACATGTGCGGGCCGAGACCGGCGATGGCAGAGCCTTCCGGCATCGATGCGACCGGCAGGTCCGCCGTGCGGGCCAGATCGACCGCGAGCGTACGCGACTGCACGTTGGACTTTCCGGTCGAGAGCGAGGCCCACAGCGCGTCGCGCCCCACACCAATGGAGGTCACTGGACCGACGCCCGTGATGACGACTTCGTTTTCCGCAGCGTTCATAATATCCCTCTGGTCCGCTCGACTCGGCAGCGGTTACCAGCGTACCCGAAACCGGCTGTGTCGTCAGCCTGCCCGCGGAAGGAGGCGTCGATCGCTCGTCGTTGATTGTGGGGCAGGGCTCTGATCCGAGTCACGCGGAGGATATCACGACGCTGGCGTTGTAGCCGCCGAACCCGGCTGAGTTGTTGACCACATGATGAACCGGCGTCTCTCGGATCGCCCCTTGGATTGCATCCAAGTTGCAGGGCTCGAGGACGTTCTCGAGCGTCCACGTCGGAATCAGTGTCTGGTGTTCGAGGCTCAGAATGCAGCACGCCGCCTCGACGGCAGCGGCTGCGCCCATCATGTGTCCGGTCAGGGCTTTGATCGAGCTGAAGCAAATCCCGGAGGGGAAGCAGGACTCCATCACCTTGACTTCGATGGCATCATTCTGTGGCGTTCCCGTTCCGTGCGCACACACGTAGTCGATATCCGTGGGCTCCAAGCCCGCATCCAGAATGGCCTCCCGGGTTGCACGGCTCAAACCGTCGCCGTCGGGATGGGGTCGCGTCGGGTGGTAGTTTTCACAGGTAATGGCGGCGCCGGAAAGCCGGGCTCGAACGGTGGCACCGCGTACCCGCGCGGAGGTTTCGCGTTCGAGCACGAAGATGACCGCGCCCTCGCCGACGAAGAGACCGTCGCGCTGCTGGTCAAACGGTCGACAGACCTCGGCGGCCATGACGCGAAGGCGCATGAAGCCGATGAACGCCAGGCGGCTGAATCCGTCCGCGCCACCGACAATGGCGATATCGCACTCGTTGTTGAGAAGCTGCTGTTTGGCGGACGCGAAGGCCATGTTGCCCGCGGCGCACGCGCCATACAGATCGACGGCGGAGCCCTGGGGGTGTACGGGGGTTGATGCGGTTTCCGATCGCAGATCTTCGAGGACGTTTTGCGCGATCGAGCCCGGCCGGCCGGCGGCAATCCGGCGCATGTGGTCTGCTGAAAGCCACTGGGAATCTTCCGCAGTCAGTCGTTGTTCGATGAACTCGGTTTCGCCCATGGTCGTTCCGACGATGACGTTCACCCGCGCCTCTTCGAGGTCCGCCGGCGTAAGCTGCGCTGTCGCCAGCGCTTCGCGAGAGGCGGTGACGGCGAGCTGGGCCGCACGGCCCATCGGTCGCCCGACGTCGATCGGTTCGCGCACCTGGCAGGCGATCTTGCGCGAGAGATCTGTGGTGTCGAGGACATCGATCGGCGCGGCACCGGATTTCCCTCGGCAGAGAGCATCCCAGAACGTCGTTTCGCTGCAACCGATCGGCGAGGTGATGCCCATCCCGGTGATCACAATGCTGTCTGTCATGGTGCAGTCGTCCTGAGTTTCTGCGGTGTCGTTTGACGTCGTCCCGTGGCGCCGACGGCGCGATGGTACTGGATAGAGATGCTATCGGCACATGGGCCGTGAGGCCACGCCTCCACACTGCCGAGTCGACGATCCTCAGGGGTGCGTCGAGGTGTGGGAGGAGTGATCGTCCATAACCGGGATGTCGTTGCCCGCCAGCCAGGCGAGCAGCGATTGACCGAACCTGCGCGGCAGGCCCGAGCTGTCATCGACGTTGGCCGAGGAAAGGCAATTCATGGTGTTCAAGGAGACGTGTTGTCCCCAGTTCGGCCCCCAGCGGAAGGGGATGAAGTTGATGGACTCAGCCTCGACGGATCATCGAATGGCGTACACACTCAACGTGCCGGCGATTCGATCATGCATGGCCCGCTTTTGAAGGTCGAACGCGGCCATCAGGTATCCGATCATCAGGGTCATCGTACTCAAGATCTTCGACAGCGCACGGCCGAACCCCTGCCCCAATGTCGGATGGCAGCCGTTGGTGCTGATGACCTTGATGCCCATCGCTCGCTTGCCCAATGTCTGACCGTTCCAGACTCCGATGAGAATGGCCTGGTAGAGCAAGAGTACGCCGACAGCTGCATTGTCCAGATTCATAATCCCGCAGGGAATCCCTACGATCAACACGTCGATGAACACCGCCAAGAGCCGGACCCAGAAACCCGCGTAGGTGACATGCCCGGACGCGGCTTCGGGAGACAACATCGGCGGCGCGCCCTCAGGCGTGCCTACGGGCACACCGGCGGCGGCCGCCTTGAGTGCATCGCCGGCGGCATTTGCCAGATCTCGCATAGCGCCGGTTACGCCGACAGCCGCGGTCCGTGCAGGCTGACCCGCGCCCGGTGGAATCGGTGGGGGTCCCACCGGTGAGCCGGGCGACGGAGCACGAGGTGTTACCTTCGCAACGGCCTCGGTCAAGCTCAACGCGTCGAACCCCACGAGGCTTTGTACGATGGCGTCGACGCCGAGAAGCTCCTCCGCCATTTCACCGACCGTCTGATATCGCTCCGCGGCATCCTTGGCGGTGGCCTTATGAATGACGTGTCCGAACGGTTCGGGCAGACCGTCGACTTCCGGCTGTGACGTGAGGTGTTTCATCAACACCTCAGCCATCGACGCCCCCTGATACGGCACGCGTCCGAGCAGCATCTCATAAAGCATGATGCCCAGCGCATAGATGTCGATACCGCGATGATAATGACCGCTGCCGATCTCCGGCGCCATGTAATGGACCGTGCCGACGCTCGCGGTTTGCGTCTGGTGTTGCGACGTCGAGATGAACTTGCTCAGACCATAGTCGCCGATCTTGACGTAGCCGTCTTCGTAGAAGATGTTGCCCGGCTTCATGTCGCGGTGAACGACGCCGTGATCGTGAAGGTATCCCAGGCCCTTGGCCAGTTCTCGAATGAAGAAGGCCGCCTTCTGCGGTCCGAGTCCTTCCGGTTGGGCGATCAGCATGTCGCGCAGCGACGGTCCCTCGATGTACTCCATGATGATGAAGTACTCGCCGTCGTCGTTTTGCCTGACGTCGAACACCTGAACGAGGTGAGGGCTGTTGAGGTTCATGCAGTGCGATACGCCGCGCAGCTCGATGGCGGCGTTGTCACGCAGACACTTCAGTGCCACTTCGCGTCCACCGTCGCTGACGGCGTAGTACACGTCGCCGAACCCGCCGCGCCCCACGCCACGTTGAACCGTGTAGCCCTCGAGCGGACGATCACCATGTTTATATGCAAAGGCCATGGGCGTTGTGCGCTTCGTGTCTTTCTTTCTCTTCGTACGCGTCGAACGCGGCGTTCGGCATCGGGACCGTGTCGATCCCGCGTGGCGGGTGGTCCGACGGTGCTTCCGTGTCACGAAACCGCGGCGTTGCGGACTGCTTCCAGGGAAGGATATTCCCCGTCGGCGCCGGATTATTCGCCATGAAGCTTCCGCATCGCTGATGGTCGTTGGATCGGACGCTGGGGATTCTATCGTTGTATCGCCACTCATTTCAAGTCTGTGCGGACGGCATCGACGTAACCGCGAGAGCGGCGACCGCTCCTTGACGAGGATTACCGGACACGATGAGGGAAACCGTCGAAACGGCTCCAGCCGCTTGATAGGCCCGACCTGGCTGAGCCATTCGGCTCGATTGGGTCGATGCGCACCGATGCCCCGGATCGACTCACACCGAATTGGCCTGTACCGTATCAGCCGATGGGCGCCCCTGCGCGCCCGCTAGCTGGAATTGACGCATGGGATAGGACCCGATGAGACGACAGATTGTTCACGCCGCCGCCGGAAGTCTTCGCTACGAAATCCGCGAGATTATCGGCTTCGCTCATCGCGTCGAGTCGTTCGGGCAGACGATGACCTGGGAGAACATCGGAGACCCACTCCAAAAGGGCGATAGGCCCCCGGACTGGATTCGAGACATCATTCACGAGCTGGTCGATCGGCCCGAATCGTGGGCCTACTGCCACTCCGCCGGGATCCCCCAAACAAGGGAATTCCTCGCGGACCAGGCCTGCAGCCGCCCAAGCGGCGTCCGACTCACGCCGGACGACATCGTCTTCTTCAACGGCGTCGGCGATGCCGTCGCAACGGTCTACGGCTACCTGCCCCGCGAAGCTCGGATCATCGGCCCCTCACCGGCCTACAGCACGCACTCGTCCGCCGAAGCCGCCCACTCCGGGTACCAGCACCTGACGTATCATCTGGACCCCGCCAACGGTTGGCTTCCGGACATCGACGAGATTCGCAACAAGTGTCGATACAACGACTCGATCGCAGGCATCCTGCTGCTCTCCCCCGACAACCCCACCGGCGCCGTCTATCCCCGACCGTTGCTCGAAGAGATCGCCGACATCGCCCACGAGTGTGGCCTGTTCCTCATCGCCGACGAAATCTACGCCCACATCGTCTACAACGGGTGTTCACACCTTCACATGAGCGAGTGGATCGGCGACGTGCCCGGCATCGCCATGCGCGGGATCAGCAAGGAATACCCCTGGCCCGGTTCGCGCTGCGGCTGGATCGAGCTCCTCAATCGCGACAAAGACGATCTGTTTGATCAGTATGTAGAGAGTCTACTGGCAGCCAAGCGCCTCGAGGTGTCGTCCACCACGCTCCCGCAGCTGTCCATTCCGTTGGTCTACGCCGACCCACGTTATGACGAACATCTTTCCAGCCGCGAGGCAATGTTCGCCGCGCGTGCGGCCGAGGCTACGCAGATGCTGGGGGCATCCCCGGCCGTGAGCGTGAACACGCCCGGCGGCGCATTTTACGTCACCGTGTTGTTCGAACCGGGCGTGCTGAACGAACACCAATCGCTGACGATCGCAAGCAACGATCTGAAGGCCTGCGTTGAAGAGCAGGTGCGCGGCGTGACGCTGGACAAGCGATTCGTCTACTACCTGATGGCCTCAACGGGAATCGTGGTCGTGCCCTTGACCGGATTCCACTCGCAGCTACTGGGTCTCCGCGTGACAATCCTCGAAACAGACAACACCAAGCGAAGACAAATCTTCGAAACGATCCGCACATCAATCGACACCTACGTCGCCTCCGCTGGGCGCTAGGGTCCACTGCCTACCTGCTTCTTCTCGACGATCCCCAGGGGCGGCCCGCGCATGCTCTGTTGCACCGGTATCCAACCGCCCTGGGTGCCATGCCCAAGCCGAAGGCGCGGGCATGCCCGGTGAACAAGATGTACTTCGATGCATCTGTGCAGCGCGGGTGCCCCATCCTTTGCCGAAGGCACAGGGTGGGGAAAGGACACGATGTCAATGCCGGGGTGCCCCACCTCGTTAGCGAAGCGCTGACCCGGGGGGCTCGATGATCGCGACGGGTGGCTTAGCCGGGTGCCCCATTCTTGTGCAGCAAGGGTGGGGGACGGAGCTGTGCATCCCCCAGCCAGCGGCGCTCACCCCATAACACCGCCCAACCGATCACGCACGACGTTCTTTGTTCAGGAGCCGATCACCCAATGCCCGGATCACCGACAGACCATCAACAAGCTCACTTGCCCCCCAGCCCATCCACCGCCGAACGTCACGGCCTCTGCAGCCTGCGCCTATGTCCCTTCGTCCCTATGTCCCTTCCTCTCCCCAACGTCGAACGACTCCGCGCCACAAATGCCACACAGTGACACCTCGATGAGAAAACGTATATGCGAAACGAACCCAATGACGCCCGATAATACAATCGTATCGGTCGCCGTGTGGACCCACCACGTCCCCTATGTCTTTCCCAATCGCGGATTCGCCGTAATATCGGACCCTCGGAATTGCACTCTAAGGTGCCACGATGTGGCACCAAGACGTGCGGATGCCCGCTATTGCGCAGCAAGCATGGTCGTCCGGCTCCCTCAGGCGCCAACCGTCGACGGCTTGAGGCTGCTGGAAGATGCCTCCCCCTTCTCCCTCAGCGCCTTCAAGATCTTCTCCGGTGTGATGGGGAGGTCCTTGATCCATACGCCCGTCGCGTTGGCGATCGCGTGAGCCACAGCCCCGAGCACCGGAAGCGTGCTGCCCTCGCCGATCTCCTTGGCGCCGAAGGGGCCTCGCGGTTCATACGAATCGACCAGGCCGCTGAAGATCTCGGGTGCGTCCTTGATCGACATCATCAGATACCCGTGCAGGTTGGGGTTGAGAATGCGACCCTTCTCGTCGAACTGCACGTCTTCGAGAATCGTCTCGCTCGCACCCATCACGACCGCACCTTCCACCTGGCCATGCACCGACTGCGGGTTGATCGCCGTACCGCAGTCGTGATAGTCGGTGAACTCGTCGATCTTGACCTTGCCGGTTTCCATGTCGACGGAGACTTCGCACACCGCCGTACCGAAGGAATACGCCGGACTGGTTCCGACCGTCGAGCCCTTGTAGTCGCCGCCCAAACCATCCGGCGGCTTGTAGCAGCCGGTGCCCACGAGCGGACCGTTGTCGTTGAAATATTTTCGGGCGACTTCCTCCCACTCGATCGATTCACCGGACGATCGGTCCCACATCTTCGCGTCGCGCGCTTCGATGTTAGCTTCGTTGGAGTCGAGCAGCTTGGCGGCGTAGGGCTTCATCTTCTCGACGACGGCCTCTCCCGCTCGCGAAACCGCATGCCCGGCCATCAGCGTGACGCGAGAGGAATAAGCGCCGAGGTCGAGCGGCGAGATGTCGCTGTCTTGGCTTCGCATTCGCATCCGCGTTGTGGGAATCCCGAGCGACTCGGCGCACATCTGCACGAGAACGGTGTCGCTGCCCTGTCCGATCTCGGCCGCACCGATCATCAGCACGCCGGCCATTCCGTCTTCGCTGATTTTCACGATCGCATTGGCGTGCGGGAAGATCGACCGTTTTTGGAAGTGCTCGCGTGGTTTCTCGTGCGAGAGTTGGACCTGGCCCCGATAGATGCAGTATCCCGCGCCGGAGACAAACCCGCCGCACCCGACGCCGATGCCCTTGCCTTCGGGCAGCTTGCCGTACTTCTCGTCCCAGACCGACTTCTCGCAGGTGGCTTCGAGCGTGGCGAGGAACTCGCAACTGCCGACGTCCATCTCGTTGACCGTCATGGTGTTGGGCGTCATGGCGTTTCGTCGGCGGATTTCGATCGGATCGATGCCCAGGTCGTCGGCGATCATACTGAGCAAGCACTCGAACGCGAACCGCGGCTGGGGTACGCCGTGCCCGCGCATGGCGCCGCACGCCGGCTTATTCGTCATCATCCGATAGCCGTCGTACTTGTAGTTCGGAATGTGATAGAGCGTGGGGACGACGCTGCCGGCGTAGTAGGCCGTCGCGACGCCGAAGGAGGAGTAGGCCCCGCCGTCGAGGTAGATCTCGCTCTTGAAGGCGGTGATCTTCCCTTCGGAATCGACGCCGAGCTTGAAGTTCATGTGTTGCTTGTGGCGACCCCGACCGTGATGGAACATCTCCTCGCGGGAGTAGACCATCTTGACCGGGCGTCCCGTCATCTTACTGAACAGCGTCGCACAGAGGTCGAGCGGGGTGGTTTCGGCCTTGCCGCCGAATCCGCCGCCGACCACGGGTCGGATGACGCGAATCTTGCCGAGCGGAATGTGCAGCACGTGGGCCATCATGTATTGCACGTAGTGAGGCACCTGCGTGGAGGTATAGAGCACGAGCGTTCCGTCCGGGTCCCACGTGGCGATCGACGCGTGCGGTTCGAGCGGGCACTGATAAATGTGGTTTCCGGTAAACGTCTCCTCGCGAACATGGTGAGACTCGGCGAAGCCTTTGTCGACGTCGCCGAAGCTGTGATCGACGTGCGTGTTGACGTTGTTCTTGTATCGTTCGTGAAGCTGCGGCGCGCCGTCCTTCATGCCCTCGATCGGATCGAGCACGGGTGGAAGCTCTTCGTACTCCACCTCGATGAGTGCGAGCGCTTTGTCGGCTGTCTTCTCGTCGACCGCCACGACGGCTGCGACTTCGTCGCCCACATGGCGGACTTTATCTTTGGCGAGGATGTACTCGTCGTATCGCGCGGGCGACACGCCGTACATCGTGTCGGTCACGTCCGCACCGGTGAGGACAGCCAGCACGCCCTCGAGCGCCTTGGCTTTGGAGACGTCGATCCGCTTGATGCGGCCATGCGCGATCGGCGAACCGAGAATGCGCCCGTGGATCATGTTCGGCAGGGAGATGTCGGCCGTGTAGGTGGCGCGTCCGGTGACTTTGTCGACGGCGTCGACGCGCGGGATCGAGACGCCGACGCTGCTGAATTGGGATCCCTGACCCGAATCCTGAGCCGCGGGCTTCAGCCCGCGCGGACTTTCCGTCTCCGTCTGACCCCTCCCCGCGCACGTTCCATCGTCGCGATAGTTCTCGCAGCGATCCATCGCGCGCAGGATTCCACTGTATCCGGTGCATCGACAGAGATTCCCCGCGAGGGCGTCTTTGACTTCGTCAGTTGTTGGCTTGGCGTTCTCATTGAGCAGGGCGGTGGCCGACATGATCATGCCTGGCGTGCAATACCCGCACTGGATTCCGCCCTCGTGAACGAACGCTTTCTGAACGGGTGTCAGTTTTCCGCTTTGGGCGACGCCTTCGATCGTCGTGATCGCTTTCCCTTCGGCGCCGATCGCCAGCATGAGGCAACTGTTCATCGGCTCGCCGTCGATGAGCACCGTGCAGGCGCCGCAGTCGCCGAGGTTGCACCCCTTCTTCGTGCCGGTGAGCTGCAGTTTGTCGCGCAGTACATCGAGAAGCGTCTCGCCGGGGTCGACCGCCACGCTGTGATACTCGCCGTTGATCGTCAATGTGCAGGCTCGTTTCACGACGTCGCCTCCTTTGCTCGCTGCGTCGCTGTGGCAAGAGCCCGACGCGTTAACACGCCCACTACCTCACGTCGATACCCCTCCGTTCCGCGGATGTCGGAGATCGGCTGCGAGGCCTCCATGGTCGCATCGGCCGCTCGGACAAAGGCATCGTCGCCGACCTTCTGCCCGATCAAGACCTTTGCGGCTGAATCGACCAGCTTGGGTGTCGGCGCAACTGCGCTGAGGGAAATTCTTGCCTCGAGGATCGTCTCATCCGAATCAAGCCACAACGAAGCGGCTACACCTGCGACGGCGCAGGCGTTGGCTTCCCGCAGTGCGAAGCGTGCATAGGCTGCACCGAACCGTCCGGTTTGAAGCGGCACGATGATGGTCGTCAGCACTTCGTCGGGCTTGCGGTCCGATTGGCGCGGGCCGTGAAAGTAGTCTTCCAGTGGAAGGGTTCGCTCGCCGCCGGGTGACCAGAGAATGAGCGACGCCTTCATCACGGTCAGAATGGGCGGCATGTCAGCCGACGGAATGGCGCTGGCGATGTTGCCGCCGACGGTTGCCATGTTCCGGACTTGCGTGGCGGCCATACCGCTCGTGGCGTCGAGGATGGCGGGGAACTTTTTCCGAACGACCTCGCACCTCGCCAATTGATTCGGCGTCGTCAGGGCGCCGATGCGCAGGCCTGATTTGTCCAACGTGATGCCCGTCAGCCCGTCGACCCGGTTGATCGAGATCAGATGGCCGACGGATACGCGTTCTGCTTTCAGGTCGACCAGAAGATCGGTTCCTCCGGCCAGAAGGCGCGCGTCCGTTCCGTGTTCCCTAAGAAGCGTCGACGCGTGCTGAAGGTCGTCCGCTTCGTGTACTTCAATATCGGGTATGTTCACCCTGCTTGACTCCTCTACGAAGACTTGCTGGTTTCGGTGTCCGGCGCTCGAGTTCCGTTACCCTCTCCGATGTCTTGCCCCAGGCAGGGATGGAGAACGCCATTGAGAAACTGCTCGGCGATTTGGTGGGCGAGCGCGGTCGGTGATCGATCTCGTCTGGGATCATACCACCGGTACAACCAGTTCAAGGTACCGAACAGCGACATTGTGGCCGCGTGTCGATCCAGGCTGATCTGCGGCGCGTGTTCGTCGAGAATCCGATCGACGATGGCCCGGGTCAGGTCGTAGTACGCCCGGCGTACGCGACGGGTTTCCTCCTGCGCTGCCCCGCTGAGCGAGTCGAGTTCGTGCGAACAGGTTTTCAGCGCAGCCATGTTCGCCGCGAAGTAGTCGACGTGACTGCGAACCATCGCGCGCAGTTGATCGATGGGTTGTTCTACGCCGTGTAGCTTCTCTCGCAGGCTGTTCAGTAGGGCTGTAAACGCCCTGAACTGAATGAGAAAGAGGATCTTCTCTTTGCCATCGAAGTAATGGTAGAGCCCGGCGAGGCTGACGCCGGCCGCTTTCGCGACCGAACGCATCGACGCCTTCTCGTAGCCCACTTGCGCGAAAACCTCCGTCGCGGCTGCCAGGATCTTGTTGTGCCGTTCGTCGTAACTTTCGCGGGCGCCTGAATCTGCGCGCACACTGGGGGCGGGCGTACGATCGGACTCGAACAACTGATCTGGTCTTCTGGATATCACGCTTCTACTGACCCGCATTTCCGGACAGACGTTCGTAAGTCTAGTATGGCGGACATTTCGGGGGCTGTCAAGGATCGAACACCAGTAACAGGCCTTGACAGCAGTGATATGCGCGCCATACTAGGACTCTGCGACTCGCCGGGGGTCTATGCCGACTGGCGACGTCGATAACGGAGGCAGACTATAAACGAACGAGCGTTCGTTCGCATAATCGGCCGTCGGCGTGCTTCGCCTGCGTGAGGTGCGTCGGTCTCTGGAGTGATGCACCATGAGCATGTTCCCCCAGCAAAGCCCTTCGTCCTTCAACTTCAAGGAGGTTCAGTACGAGAAGAACGAATGGGTGGCGCGTGTCACGATCAACCGCCCGCACAACTTCAATGCGTATAGCACGCCCGCCTTGCAGGAGTTGGCGGCGGCGTTTCAAGACGCATCGTGGGACGACAGCATCGCTGTTGTCGTGTTTACGAGCGCGGGCCACCAGTCCTTCTGTACCGGCGGCGACGTCAAGGAATACCAGCAGAGCTACACGCAGAAGCCACGCGACTATTGGAAGTACATGTCGTGCTTCAAGGCGTACATCGAATCGATCACGAACTGCGCCAAGCCGGTCATCGCCCGTCTCAACGGCATGGCGGTCGGCGGTGGAAACGAAAGCCAGCTTGCGTGTGATCTGAGCGTGATGGGTGAACACGCCTTTATCGCCCAGGTCGGGACCAACGTCGGTTCCGTCGCGTGCGGCGGCTCGACGCAGTGGCTTCCGTTGCACGTGGGTGACCGCAAGGCGCGCGGTATCCTCTTTCTGAACCAGAGGTACGCGGCGTTCACTTCGCTTTCGATGGGACTGGTCAATGCCGTCGTGCCCACTGTGAAAGGTCCCGACGGTTCGTTTATCACCGCATTTACTGATGATCGCACCTACCTGGCTGACTGGAACACCGATCCGTGGGATCAGCCGTTCGAGCGGCGCGCTTCCGCGGGAGACATCAAGAAGGCGCTCAAGGGCAAGGACGGCTACAGCGTTGACCTGTCCCGGGTCGACGAGTTGCTCGCGGACTTGTGCAACCAGATCGTGAACAAGTTCTTCGAGTGTACGCGCTACACCAAAGCCCAGGTCAACTTCTGGAAAGACGCCGCATGGCATGGAACGGTCGGACACGCCCGCGAATGGCTGGCGTTGCACTACACCAGTCTTGAACCCTACGAGGGCATGACTGCCTTCGTCGAGAAACGTAAGGCCGATTACGTCGGTGTACGTCGCCGGGCCGCCGACCCGAACGGGTCGAGCGAGTTCCTCTGGGGCCCTTACGCCAAGACGTGCGAAAAGTGCGGTGCCAAGGGCATTCCGTCGCATTTCGACCATTGCGGCAAGTGCGGTGCGGCGTTGCCGGCCGTCGCCGCTAAGTAACGCAAGTGCAGCAATGCACCGAAGCGCGGACCTCATAGACGATTTTGAGAGCTAGCCGAAAGACGGGTGACAGCATGATGGCATTGGAAGGCAAGAGGGCGATCGTAACGGGAGGTAGTCTCGGCATCGGGGCGTCGATCGCTCGTGAGTTGGCCAGGCAAGGTGCCAACGTCGCATTGAATTACCGCAAACACGACGCCGAGGCGAAGGCGGTCGTCGCCGAAATGGAGGCCATGGGGCGGAAAGGTCTCGCGGTCCAGGCCGACGTCGCCAGCTTCGCCGACGCACAGAGCATGGTCGAAAAGGTGAGAGAGGCGTTCGGAGGCCTCGACATCCTGGTCAATAACGCCGGCATCAACCGCGACGGCGTCATCTGGAAGATGACCGAGGAGCAGTGGGACCAGGTGATCGACACCAACCTCAAGGGCTATTTCAACTACGTTCGCGCCGCCGTCGGCGTCTTCAAAGAGCAAAAGGGTGGCAAGATCATCAACGTCACCTCGATCAACGGCCTGCGCGGCAAGTTCGGACAATCGAACTACTCCGCCTCCAAGGCTGGCATCATCGGATTCACCAAAGCGCTCGCGCGCGAATTGGGCCGCTCCAGCGTCAATGTCAACGCCGTGGCACCGGGTCTGATTGAAACCGACATGATCAAGGACGCCCCCGATAGCGTGAAAGAGGCCGCCCTGGCCGAAATCGTCCTCGGACGACTCGGAACGCCCGACGAAGTCGCCTCCGTCGTGTCCTTCCTCTGCAGCGAAGCCGCCCGACACATCACCGGACAGGTGATCCAGGTCGACGGCGGACAGTACATCTAGATGAATGACGAACGGCGAGCAGGTAACCGCTATGCTTGACTTGATGGGAGAAAACCGTGGATCTGACTGATGTTGTTGCGATCAGCGCCGTACGCACACCGATGGGACGCTTCGGCGGAACCATCAAAGATATTGCCGCCTACGATCTCGGCGCCACCGCCATCCGTGCAGCGATCGAGCGCGCGGGCATGGCTTCGGACGGCGTTGACGACGTCATCTTCGGCCACTGCCGCCAGGCCGGCAACGGTCCTAACCCCGCCCGAACCGCGTCCGTGCGCGGCGGTGTGCCGATCGGCGTCCCCGTGCAGACGATTAACATGGCTTGCCCGTCCGGCATGCGATGCGTCGCGCTGGCGTCGCAGGCCATCCGACTCGGCGACAGCAAGACCGTTATCGCCGGCGGCATGGACTCGATGAGCACGATCCCCTACCTGCTCAAAGACTGCCGCTGGAACGGCTTCAAAATGGGCGACCGAACGCTGCAAGACGGTTGGAGCGACAGCATCGACCCGCTCTGCGGCATGGGAATGGGGCAAACCGCAGAAAACCTCGTCGACAAACACAAAATCATCCGCGAAGAGCAAGACCAGTTCGCTCTGGATAGCCACAAGAAAGCCGCCGCGGCCCAGTCCAACGGCTGGTTCGACGAGGAGATCGTCCCCGTCGAGGTCCCCGCCGCCGGCAAGCAGCCCGCCTTCACGTTCGACAAAGATGAAACCATCCGCGGCGACACGACCATCGAGAAGATCGCCAAGCTGCGACCCGCCTTCAAGAAGGATGGAACGGTGACGGCCGCAAACGCCTGCGGCATGTCCGACGGCGCCACCGCGCTCGTCCTGACCTCGCGTGACCAGGCCAAGAGCCTCGGCGCCAAACCACTCTTTTCGTTGGCCGCGTTCTCCAGCGTCGCCGTCGAGCCGACCACGATGGGCGACGGTCCGGGCGTCGCCATCCCGGCCGCGCTTCAGCGGGCGGGGATGACGCTCGATCAGATGGACCTCATCGAGGTCAACGAGGCGTTCGCCGTTCAGGTCCTCGCCAACGAGCGCGTTCTGAAATGGGATCGCGCCAAGGTCAACGTCCACGGCGGCGCCATCGCCCTGGGACACCCCACCGGAATCAGCGGAGCGCGCATCCTCGTGACACTCTATCACGCGCTGAAACGAACCGGCGGCGAGCACGGCGTGGCCGGAATCTGCGGCGGCGGCGGTGTCAGCATGGCTATGATCATCAAGAGGGAAGGGTAGTCACCATGAGCAGCTACGAGTTCTTCAACGTCGCGTCGGATCGCGGCATCGCGACCGTCACGATGAACCGTCCGCCCCTCAACGTGCTCGATAACCCCATGATGGGCGAGTTCAACACGCTGCTCGAATCCCTCGGAAGTGACGAAAGCGTCGCCGCCATCGTCATCCGCGCGCAAGGAAAAGCTTTCAGTGCGGGCGTCGATGTCAGCGACCACACGGCCGACAAGGTCGGCGACATGATCCGACTCTTCCACGGGATCTTCCGAAAACTGGCAGCCACCGACGCGCTGACCATTGCCGCCGTCAAGGGCGCGGCGCTGGGTGGCGGGTGCGAATTGGCTACGTTCTGCGACATCGTCCTGGCCTCCGATCGTGCCAAGTTCGGCCAGCCGGAAGTCCAGGTCGGCGTTTTTCCGCCGGTGGCTGCGTGCGTGCTTCCCCTGCAGATCGGTATCAAGAAAGCGGTTGAGATGACGGCGCTTGGTGCAACCGTCGGCGCCGCTGAGGCGCACCGCATCGGCCTGGTCAACGAGGTGTATCCGTTGGATGTATTCGACGCTTCCGTCGACCAGTATCTCGGCAGCATCGCCAAGCTCTCTCGCCCGGTCGTTCGCATGGCGAAGAAGGCGACGATGCTCACCGCGAAAGCACAGATACTCTCGCACCTGGAGCAGGCCGAGAAACTCTACCTCGACGATTTGATGAAACTCGCGGATGCCCACGAGGGCATTGCCGCATTCATGGAGAAGCGCGAGGCGGCCTGGAAACAGGCATGATGATCGGCGGCAGCGGTCTTCTTCCGTCCGGATCGACGACGAAATGGTCCGGACGGCGATCAACGTAGGCGACGCGAACAGAAGGATGGCACTCTGATGAAAGCAGCGGTACTACACGGCGACGGAGCGGGAATCAAGTTCGAGGATATCCCGGTTCCCTCCATCAACGACGATCAGATCCTCGTCAAAGTCGCAGCCTGTGGCGTCTGCCACACCGATCTGCACTACATCGAGCACGGCGTACCGACCTTCAAGAAGCCGCCTGTTGTGTTGGGCCATGAGGCGTCCGGCATCGTGGAAAAGGCCGGTGCAGCCGTCAAGAACGTCGGCGAGGGTGACCGCGTCCTGATCCCCGCGGTCTTGACCTGCGGTCACTGCAACTTCTGCCGAATGGGCAGGGAGAACATCTGCAGCGAAATGACGATGCTCGGTAACCACTTTGATGGAGCCTACGCCGAATACGTTGCCGTTCCCGCCAAGGATGTGCTCACCATACCGGAATCGATCCCGCTCGAAGATGCGTCCATCATCGCCGACGCGGTTTCCACACCCTATCACGCGGTCAAGAACCGTGCGCGCGTGCAACCGGGTGACACCGTCGTGATCTTCGGATGCGGCGGCGTCGGCATCAACGCGGTGCAACTGTCTGCAGCCGCCGGTGGATACGTCATCGCCGTCGACGTCAACGAAAAGAAGCTCGAGTGGGCCACGAAGTTCGGCGCCGCCAAGGTCGTCAACGCGTCCAAGGTCGAGCGCGTCAGCAAAGAGATCAAGAAGATTACCGGTGGCGGGGCCGACATCGCCATGGAGGTCATCGGCAACCCGAAGACGATCGTCGAGGCGTTCGAAAGTGTCCGCAACGGCGGCCGGCTTTGTGTCGTCGGCTACACGCACGAAGTCATGAGCGTCGTGGCCGGCAAGATCATGTTCAAGGAACTGGAAATCGTCGGCTCTCTCGGTTGCCGGCCGCTCGACTACGCCCCGCTGGTTCGTTTGGTCGAGCAGGGGAGGATCGACATCGCCAGTCTGATCACGCACCGCTTCCCGCTTGAAGAACTGAACAAGGCCTTTGACGTCATGAAGGAGGGCGTCTCGCTACGATCGATCGTGATTCCGTGAGAAGCTGCAACCCGGAACATGAAGAGAGTGGGTCGACGAGTTGAAGCCGGAGAGAGATTCGTTGAGCGCAATCGTCAAACGAGTTGAGATCAAAGCGCAGAAGCGCCTCAAGGCGCTGCTGCGCGATTATTTCGTCAATCTTGACGAGGCTGCCAAGGACCCCACGCGGCGCGTGGCCTGGTGTACTTCCGTCGGACCGTGCGAAATCCTCACCGCCATGGGCTTCGAGGTTCATTTTCCGGAGAACCACGGCGCACAACTCGGCGCCCGCAAGGTCAGCCACCTCCACATTCCCCGTGCCGTCGGCGTCGGATACTGCGCCGAATCCTGCTCGTACATGACCAGCGACATTGGCGCGTCACTCTCGGGATACAGCCCACTCCAGGAAGCGTACGGGATCGAGGGCCCGGCCAAACCCGATCTGCTGGCCTACAGCACGAACCAGTGTCGCGAAGTGCAGGACTGGTGGAACTTCTTCGGGCGGCGCTTCGACGCGCCCGTCGACGGCATCTGTCCGCCCACCCATCTCGGCGAAGTGACTAGTGAGCACATCGCCTTTGTTCGCGGGTTGCTCGAGGCGTTCATTCAGAGGACGGAAGCGTCTTTCGGTCTCAAGCTCGACATGGACCGACTCAAGGAGGTCGTCAGCCTATCGAGTCGCGCCAGCACGCTGTGGCGGCAGGTGCTTGACACCGCCACCGCAGCGCCCGCACCACTCACATTCTGGGACGGTCTGATTCAGATGGCGCCCGTCATCGTGATGCGCGGGTCACAAACCGCCGTCGACTACTACGACATGCTGCTGGCTGAAATGCAGCAGCGCGTCAGCGACGGCGTCGGCGCGATTCCCGACGAACAGTGGCGGCTCTATTGGGAGGGCATGCCCGTCTGGCCAAAGCTCCGCGAACTTTCTGACAAGTTCTTTGATCTTCGAGCTGTTATCGCCGCCAGCACGTACTGCAACTCCTGGGCGTTCGAAGAATACAACGGCGGCGATCCGCTTGCCTGGATGGCCAAGACCAGTATCGAACTTTTCATCAACCGCGATGAGAACACGAAGCAGGCCTTCCTCGAAGAGATGTTCGACAAGTTCGCCGTGGACGGCGCGGTGTTTCACAACGCGCGAACCTGCCCCAACAACACGAACTCACGATTCGGCATGGCGCAGCGCCTCAGAGAGAAACGGGGCATGCCCATCCTCGTGTTCGATGGAGACCTCAGCGACGTTCGGTTCTTTTCGACCGCGCAGTCGATGACCAACATCGAGGCCTTCATCGAGCAGCTTCAGGAGGGGAGGCGATGAGCGTGCCCCTCCATGTCGGGATTGATGCAGGGTCGTCAGCCACCAAGTGCGTGATCCTCGACGGCGAAGGCGCGCTCATCGGACACCACGTTGCCCCGTCCGGTTTCGACTTCGGTGAATCGGCGGAGGCGGCGCTGACGCGATCACTGCAGGAAGCTGAAGGGAAAATCGAAGACGTCGTAAGCTGCGTCTCGACCGGGTACGGACGAGAGAGCGTACCCCAAGCCGGTCGACACGTGACCGAGATTACCTGTCACGCGCGCGGCGCGCGAGAGTGGTATCCGCAGGTCCGTTCGATCATCGACATTGGTGGACAGGATACGAAAGTGATCCACCTCCACGCCGATGGAAGGATGGCCGACTATCGCATGAACGCGAAATGCGCCGCGGGAACCGGAACCTTCCTCGAATCGATCGCGCTGAAACTCGGCGTGACCCTCTCGGATCTCGACGAGCTGGCCATGAAATCGAGCGGCGATACGCTTGTCAACAGCTTCTGCACCGTGTTTGCCGGCACCGAGGTTCTGGAGCGCGTCAAAGCCGGCGAAGCCAAAGAGAACATCTGCCTCGGGTTGTTCCGCTCGATTGCGACCCGCGTTTCTGAGATGATGTCGTCACGCAACGGAGCCGTCGGTGTGACCGGCGGCGTCGTTGCCCATTGTCGAGCCATGATACGATCGCTCAACGAAGTGTTGGAGACCGAGGTCCTTCTACCGCCAATGCCCCAACACGCCGGCGCCTACGGCGCGGCGCTGCTAGCGAGGGAACAGAAGTGATTCCGGAAACCACCATCGAGAGGAAGAGTACGTCTTATGCTGCATGATGGTGAACTCGGCATTCATCCTCCCGGAGCACTGGGCGTAGGATTCTATGTCCATGCGCAGGCCGAGTGCTTCGTCGGACGTACCGACGACGGGATCACCGACCTCCTCAAGAAGGCCGGGTTAATCCACCTGACCGACGGCGGCCAGGCTCGCACCATCGCACTGAGAGGCCGCATCTTCTCCAACCTCCTCGAAGCCGATGCGTTGGAGCACATGCCCGAGCTTCTCTTCGTCTGCTGCAATCCCGATCAGCTCGGCGCCCTCACGCTCGAAGTGACGCGGTTCATTGAGAATCTGGCCGAACGGGGTCGTTTGAAATCCGTCGACGACATTCGCCGCGCCGTTCCCATTCTTCTCATCCTCCCCAACGGAATCCTCTCCGAGCAGACCTTCAACACCTACGAAGAGCAGCTCCATGAGTCGCTCTTGATGGGACGCCTTCCCGACCTCACCGAAACAATGATCGCCGCGCTGCTCGATCGGATGGTCCGCGGCGTATCGCTCCAGGCGGGAGGACGACGAGGAAGCGGCACCGATACCGTTTACGTATTGGAGAAAAAAGGAACACTCGTATTCGCGGGCGGCGGCGAGATCGAGCGCCGACGCATCGAAGCCATTCTTTCCGCACACGGCTACCCCTTCAAACACGCGCAGGGTGTCCCCGGCACGAGGATCGAGTTCGACAAGGCCATGATCTCCATCGTCCTCAACGTCGGTGGGCTCATCCACATGGTCAAAGACGACGGTAGCGTGCTCGACCTGCGCATGGGCGACCTCTGCAAAGACCCCTCCAAGGCAGGCTTTGTGGCGCAGATCACACGCGCCGTTTTCGACGTCGGTATCGCCGCCGGTGCCTATCCCGAAGCGTCCGTCTATGACGACATCTGGGCCAAGCACCGCGCCACCATCCTCTCCTTCGCGGGCCACGTGACCAGTTCCGTCAAACAGTTCCGCGACGCGCTCGACCGAGGGCTCAACAGCGTTAAGCTGTTCTCGAATGAAGAGTGGATTCTGACGCCGCTGGGCCGCTACGCGGGAAACGCGGGGCTCAAGAACGAGGAGAAGTTGTTCAAGACACTGGCGCGCCAAGTGCAAGCGTCATTGGCAAAGGCGATCCGTTTTCGAGAGGGAGGTACGGATGGCCGACCATCGGGGGCAAGGCAGATGAGACTGACCGCACAACGTAGCATCGGCGTGGAGCTGTACGAGGCCGGTCCCGACGACATGGTCCTCGTCGGAACCATGCTCGATGACGAACACCTCATCAAGCTCGAAATGAACGTCTACCTTCCCGACGAGCAGATCACGCGAAGCCGGCTCGACATGATCCGCGTTCCCTTTCCCGTATGTCGAGAAGTCGAATCTGTCGCGGAAAGTCTGGTTGGCCTGCGCATTGAGCGCGGCGTCCTCAACGAAATCTCGAATCGCATCGGAGGTCGCGTTGGGTGTTCACACATCAAGGAACTGGCGACGAACATCGTCTACTTCGCCGCTTCGAACCTCGTTCGGCGTCGGGCGGGTGTCGACCCGATGAGCACCGACTACGTTCAGAAATCTCCCGATGAGAGATTCGCGCTCACCAAAGACCTCCTGCGAGATTCTTGCCTCGCCTACTGTCAGACGACGGCACAGGGTCTGGACGAACGCATCGGCATCAAGCGCGTGGGCGAACAGCACACCCATCCCCAGCCGTTGGGCGACTGCGAACCGTCGCTGGGGTTCATCCTCAAAGATCGCACGGAGCGGTTCGGCGGCAAGACCTACCTCCGCTATCGCGCCGGTGACCAAGTCCGATCGATGACCTTCGCCGAGTTCTCGCAGACCACGCAGCAGATCGCGAGGCACCTGATCGAGCAGAACGTCCGTCCCGGAGACCGCATCGCGATGCTCTCCGAGAATCGCCCCGAAATGTTCATGTTTGAACTCGCGGCCATGTCGATCGGCGCGGTAACGGTTCCGATCTTCGCGGGCTACCCGCCCGCACAGGTCGCCTACGTGCTCGGTCATGCCCAGCCCGGCTGCGCCGTCGTCTCCGGCAAACACCAGCTCGACAAGATTGAACGAAAACGACACCCCTTCATCAAAACCTATTACTGCATGGACTTCGACAAGGAGTGTCGCAAGTGGGGAGCACAAGAATTCGCCTCACTGACCACCGACGGTGGCGCGCTGCCGGAGCAGCTCGACGAACGGATCGACGCCGTTCGCCCCGATGACCTCTGCATGGTGATGTATACCTCGGGAACCACCGGCCCCCCAAAGGGTGTCCGCCTGTCGCACGCGAACCTCATCTCCCAGCAAAAGGCCATCACCATCATCTGGGACGTCAATCCGCAGGACGTTCTGCTCAGCTACCTGCCCTGGCATCACAGCTTCGGGGGATTGATCGAACGCTTCCTCACCCTCTACCACGGAACCGAATTCTGCCTCGACGATTCCAGGGGGCGCGACCTCGACCGCTTGATCGACAACTGGAAGCGATTCGATCCATCCATCTTCCTCAGCGTCCCGCGCGTCCACGACCAATTGCTGGCGCGCTGTCGTGAAGATGAAAAGGTGTCCAAGTGGGTGTTTGATGGAAGACTGCGTTGGGTCTTCACTGCCGGTGCACCGCTTCCCGAACAGGTGGGTACAGCGTACAAAGAGCACGGCATCCCGGTGCTCGAAGGCTGGGGCCTGACCGAGACGGCGCCCGCGTGTACCCTCTCGACCATGGAACGCGCGTGGCAAAGCGGCTGCGTCGGCTTCCCCATCCCAGGTGTCACGATTCGCATGGACAGCGATCAGGAAATACTCGTCAAGGGTCCCAATGTCATGAGTGGCTATCTCGACGACGAGGAAGCCACGTCGCGCGTCATCGATGAAAACGGCTGGTTCCACACGGGCGACCTCGGTGAATTCACCAGCGAAGGCCTGCGATTGCTAGGCCGCAAGGATGGCGCGTTCAAACTGACGACCGGCGAGAAGGTCCACCCGCAGCGCGTCGAGAATTGCCTCGTCAATGAGTCTCCCTATGTCAGCATGGCGCTCGCGATCGGAAGCGGAAAAGACTTCGTCGTCGCTTTGATCTTCCCCGATTTCAGCCGGCTGCAGGAATGGGCCGCGAGACAGAATGTCACGGCCGACAACTTGCTCGATCACCCGGCCGTCAAAGAGCTTTTTACCGCCGAGCTGGAGCGTGTGAACCCTTTGATTGAAGTCAAGTTCCAACGCGTACGCCGCGCCGTGCTGATCAATTCTCAGCCAACACTGGCGGACGGCGAACTGACACCCTCTGGAAAAATCGTGCGACGAACCGTGCTCAATCGCTACAACCGCTGCGTCTCTGACCTTTATGCGGATCAACCGCCCGGCAGCGTGATTCAGGTCGAACAACGCGAGCTGCAAAGGACACAAGCATCGTGAAGAAAAGCGGATTTCCATCCATCGTGATTGCCGGCGCAGCCCGGACACCCGTGGGTGTCAAATGCGGGACACTGAGCAACTTCTGTGCCGAGGATCTGGCGGTGTTCGCTTCGGAGGAGGCCATCCGGCGGAGCGGTATCGATCGTGCGCAGATCGACACGGTTGTGGGGGCCAATGTGTATCAGTACACGGCACCCGGGATGCAGGACATCTACTTTCCGCGCAATGTTTCTTTGCGTTGCCATTTGCGAACGGAGATCGGCGCGCTTCTCGTCCAGCGGATCTGCGGTTCCGGTTTGCAGACGGTGATGAACGGGTTTTCGCAGATCGCGTTGCCTTCGGTTGTTGATGACACGAGGGTGTCGTTGTGTGTGGGTTCGGAGACGATGTCGCGGACGCCGCAGGTTATTCGGTCGCCGCGCACGGCGGCGAATTTCTGGGAGTTTGTCGAGGGGGGGACAGTGGAGGACACGCTGCTGGCGGGTTTGAACCACGACCTGGCCAATACGGCCATGATGATCACGGCGGATGAGTACGGGTCGCAGATGGGGGTGACGCGCCGTGACTGTGACGAGTTCGCGGAGCTCTCGCACCGGCGCGCCCGGGCGGCGAATCGCACCAGTCACTTCAACGGCGGCGACGGACTGCAGGGGATCTTCGCGATTGACGCGAAGGACCTGACGGGTCGGCCGGTCTATCTGGCGAAGGACGAGTGTCCGCGTCGCACGACGCTCGAGGTTCTCGAGAAGCTTCCCGGTTTCACGCCGAACAAGTTGGTCTCGCCGGGGAACGCGAGCGAGATCAGCGACGGTGCGGCGGGGCTGGTCATTGCGGATCGGCAGAAGGCAGAGGAACTCGGGTTGCCGAGTCGGTTCGAGGTGGCTGGTTTCGGCGTGGCGGGTGTAGAGCCGCGCGTGATGGGTCGCGGGCCTGTTCCGGCGATCGAGTTGGCGCTCGCGAAGGCGGGGATTGGACAGAAAGACGTCGGATTGTTCGAGATCAACGAGGCGTTCGCCGCGCAGTATCTGGGCGTCGAGCGTGAGATGAAACTGGATCGTGAGATCACGAACGTCAACGGCGGCGCGATTGCGATCGGACATCCGCTGGCGGCCACCGGCGCGAGGATGCTGGTGGACTTGATGTACGAGATGCAGCGCCGCGGCGTTCGCTATGGATGCGCGTCGGCGTGTATCGGCGGCGGTCAAGGGGCGGCTGTGGTAATTCGCGATACGGAGTCGAAGTAGACGAGGAATTGGCGGCCGGCGCATGGCGGCGCTTCGCTTGGCCATGCCACCCGGATACTCGGGTGGCCGGTTTTGGAATGGATGTGACGACATGAAACGAGCCTTTTCTTACGGTGACCGGTCGATCGATTCCGTTGTGGCGCGTGTGAACGAGATCCAGTGCGTGGCGCTGATCGGCGCGGGAACGATGGGGCAGGGGATCGCGATCGATCTTCTCAACAAGACCGACTACGACCTGATTGTCGTCGACATTCAGCAGGAGGTTCTCGACCGGACGCGTTCGACGTTCGAGTCGTCGTGGGCGAAGCAGGTCAAGCAGCAGCGTCTTCGCGAAGAGGATGCCAAAGCGCTGTCGGCCCGCGTGACGTACACTCAAGACTACAAGGAGCTTCAGCGCGCCGACATTGTGTGGGAAGTGGCGACCGAGCGCGGCGAGATCAAGGGGAAGATCTTTGCGGCGCTGGAGGCGCACCTCGACCCGGAGCGGATTGCGGCGGTCTTTTCGAATACGTCGTCGCACACGACGGCGGAACTGGCTGTGCTGTTCAAGTCGGAGGCGTTTCGCGAGAAGTTCCTGACGGTTCACGGGTATTTCCCGTTTGACGCGAACCGGTTGATCGACGTGATGAAGGGCAAGTACGCGTCGAACGAGACGTTCCAGTTGGGCGTCATCTTTGCAGATCAGATTCTCGAGAAGACGGTGGTCGCGCTGCCGGTCGATCATCACGGTTATATTACGGACCCGATCTTCCAGGCGATGGCGGCGATTATCTCGTGGGACGTGAAGCGCTCGCGCGACGTCGTTCAGCTCGGCGGGTTGTGGGACATGTTCACGGCCAATCCTTTCGTCGTACTCGATCAAACCGGGCACATGCCGTATTACGAGTCTTCGCGACACCTGGGCGACGCGCTTCCCGAGACCGACCGATTACGGAGCCTGTACGATCGCGACGGGAAGCGGTATCCGGATTGGATCGCGACGTTGGAGAAGGCGGGACGCGGCGGAATCAGCACTTCGGAGCGTCGGGGCTTCTATGGTTGGAGTGAAGGCGGTCGTCCAAAACCGACCACGGTGTTCGACCCGGAATCGGGCGACTATCAGCCGATCGGCGAGATTTCGCGGAAGGATTTCTGGTCGTTCTACGAGGCGGCGGAACGCGATCGGCGGGCGGGGAAGATCAAGAGCGCGGACTCGCTGGTTCATGTGGCCTGTGCCGACGACGCCGGAGGTCGGGCGTTCCGTCGTTATGCCCTGCCGCTTTGTCTCTACGCGTTGGACATGATTCAGGACGGGATCGCGACGCCGGGGCAGATCAACATCTCGACGCGGGCGGGACTGCGGTACAAGGTCGGATTGATCGAGGTGATCGATGCGTTGATTGCGCATCTGACGCTGGACGGCGTGATCGAACTGGTTCGTCGCGCACGCGACGAGAACGCTGACGATCCGCACATGTTGGGTATGCTCGACGTGGATGGCGAGATCGGGCCGCGTAAAGGCAAACCATGTCTGCTACACGAACTGAAGAAGCGAAATCTCACGCGCCTCCTGGGGTATGGACGGTTCTATCGCACGCCGGTGGCTG
The DNA here is from genome assembly GCA_029260135.1 of Phycisphaerae bacterium. Classification (GTDB taxonomy): domain Bacteria; phylum Planctomycetota; class Phycisphaerae; order UBA1845; family UBA1845; genus OFTM174. The sequence goes on from JAJDDV010000177.1 coordinate 47,681, forward strand.
AGCTGGATCTGGCGAGCGGAACGTATCGAGGTAGCTATCTGGACCTGCGGTTCCACGAGCCGTCGTCGCGTGATCGCGTGGCGAGCATCGTGTTCAACAATCCTCTTCGCGGCAATGTGTTCAATCACGCCAATATCGATCAGCTCGGTCACGCGTTCAGTCGGGTGTTGAAGCTGCACCGTGAGGGAAGATGCGGGGCGGTGCTCTTCACGGCGGCGGGCGGCGGGATGCGCATGCTCGGTGCAGACGCGCGAGAGTTCAATCGCGGCTGGTTCGAGCGTGACAAGGGTTATGTTCCTTTGAGTGAAGATGAGGCTGCGGCTTCGAGTCGAAACGGCGTGGGTCTGTTCCGGCTGATTCAGAAGAGCCCGGTGGCGACGATGGCCGTGTTCGGGGAGAAGTGGGGCGGTGGAGCGGAGTTTACCTACTTCCTCGATCTTCGGTATGACGTTCGGGCGGAGGGGTTCGTGTTCGATACGCTCGAGCGCCGGACGGTCTGGCAGAAGAAGAACACCTACAATCAGCCGGAATTGGATTATGCGATTCTGCCGGGGTTCGGGGCTGCGGGTGAGTTGAAGCGTCTGGGGATGGGCGATTCGGTGATCTTCGAGATTTTCGACCAGGGCATGACGGCGGATCGCGCGTACGACTCGGGTGTGAGCAACGGCGTGTTTGATGATGAGTTGGAGGCGCTGCGCCGGGGATATGAACGGGCGCGCAACATGGCCAAGGATGCACCGTACTCTCGAGCGCTGTTTAAACAGGAGCTTGCGCGAGGCACGGACGACGAGGCGCTGGCGAAGGAGACGGGAGAGACGTTCAACCCTCGGAAGAACCCGTACATCAAAACGGGATTGCTCGCGCTGCTCGATCGTGGCGCCCGGGGTCCGAAGATGGACTACTCGTGCGTGGACACGGCGCTGCCGGGTTGGGGATATCCGACGGAGAACGGTGTCGCTGAGATGGACGCCGTTGAAGAGGCGGGCGGCGGTGCTTCGGGTGCCGCCGGGTCGTAAGTTGAGTCGGGCCGAAGAGATCTGAAGAGAGAGTTACGGGAGGTGAACCTCCCGGGGTGGTCGGGTAGAGCGCTTGGCCGGCGTGCTTCGCGGATCGTCGAGATTCGTACGGCGGATCCCAATGTCAGGCCGGGCGTCCGCGCTGGCGGGCGAACCGATTGGTCTCAGGTGCGAATGCATGGCGGCGCTTCGCTCAGCCATGCCACCCGGCTGCACGACGGGCTCTAGGTTGGTGTTTGCGTGAGAGAGGAATCGGCGGTTGTCGGCGGAAGGCTGATGGTGCCGTTGTGGAATGCGTTAGGAGAATCGGTGTGATCATCGACCAGACGGTTGAACAATGTCGGGACGTATTGGATCTCATGCCGGGCGAGGCGATTGCGCGCGCTCGGGAGAAGCATCCGGGCATCAAGGGTTTCGGTGTGTTTCCGGTGTATGCCCCGGTGGAGATCATCCATGCGGCTGGATTGATGCCGGTGGGGATGTTCGGGGCTGGGAACAAGGTGGAGATTTCGCACGCCGATTCACGATTCCAGTCGTTCATCTGCTCGATTGCGAAGAGCACGCTCGAGCTGTTTCTGCGGGGCGATATGGAGGACTTCGTCGGTGCGGTGTTCAGCTCGATCTGCGATGTGGCGAGGAATCTCTCGAGTGTTGTTCACCGCAACGCGCCGAACATCTACGTCGAGTATCTGCACCTGCCACAGAGTCGCATCAGCGATGCGACGGTGGCGTATACGCGGATGGAGTTCGAGCGTTTTCGCAAGAATCTCTCGCACCATTTGGGGCGTCCAATCGGCAACGATGCGATCGCCCACAGCATTGGGCTTTACAACAAGGTCCGGCGTTTGACGCGTGAGTTGTATCAGCATCGCAAAGAGCGTCCCGGATCGATCGCGGCGTCGGAACTCTACGCGGTCGTTCAGGCGGGGACGCGGATCATGCCGGAAGAGTTCATCGTGCTGTTGGAGCCGTTCGTGGAGGCGGTGAAGCAGCGCGAGGTTCACGAGCGCGACTGTGTAAATGTGGTCATCGAGGGGGCGTTCTGTGAGCAGATGCCGCTGGGGCTGATCGACGTGATCGAGGCGGCCGGGTGTCAGGTCAAGGATGACGATCTGGCGGTAGGGTGGCGCTTGTTCGAGGACGATGTTTCGACGGAGGGGAACGGGACGGCGGCGCTGGCGGATGCCTATTTGTCGCGGACGGTTTACACCTCGGTTCGTCATGACGGCGATCAACCTCGCACGGAAGGGCTGGTTCGCCGGATGAAGGACGCCGGGAGCGAGGCCGTGATTTTCGCACCGGCGAAGTTCTGCGAGCCGGCGCTGCTCGACTATGTGATGTTTCGCCAGCGGTTGGAGAAGGACAACATCGCGCATCTGAAGGTCGAGTTCGAGGAGAAGATGTGGACGTTCGAATCGGCTCGAACGGAGATGGAGACGTTTGCGGAGTCGATGTTGTTTGACTAGAGCAAGCTCTATTTCAGTGTAGCGTCTTGAACGACCGCGCACGCGGGAAACGTGCTACTTTCCCCGCTCCACTTGGGCGTTACACGCAAGAGGGCCGGCGTGTCGCCCACCGGTTGAAAACCGGTGCCACACAGGCGGGTTTGAATCCGCCGGCGGCTTAGCGCAGGGCGAGTTCGCGCAGGCTGATGCCTGCGGCTCGGATGGAGAGAGAGAACAGGGTTTAGAGAGGATTATCATGCGAACGGACGTGGCCGACACCAAGGATTATCGCGGAAGAGTGCACGACCTGTCCCGCAACATCATGACGGACTGGATGACGCAGTTGAAGGATGCGACGCAGACGAACGTTCCTTCGGCGTATCTGATGATCAGCGGGAACTGCGTCGAGATCCTGCGATGTTTCGACATTCTTCCGGTTTTCCCGGAGATCAACGCGCTGCAGCTCGCGATTCGCAAGCAGTCGCTTCCTTACATCATCAAGAGTGAGGAGATCGGCTACGCGTCGGACAACTGCGCGTATGTCAAGGCGGATATCGGTTACACGATGTGCGGCGGCGTGGGGCAGGACGGGAGTTCGCCGACGCCTTCTCTGATCGTCTGCAACTTCGTCGGGTGCAACGTCTACATCAAGTGGTTCGAGCACTGTGCGAGCATGATGGACGTGCCGATGGTCATGCTGGACATTCCGTTCGTGCGAGACGGTCAGGCGAGCGCCGAGGACCTGAAGTATGTTCTGGCCCAGCTCAAGGATCTGATCAAACGCTGCGAGGAGTTAACGGGCAAGAAGTTCGACATCGACCGTTTGCGTGAGATTGTGGCGCACTCGGCCCGTGCGGAGGAGGGTTGGAGCCGCAGCAAGGATTTGTGCAAACATCGCCCGGCGCCGTTCGATTCGTATTTTGACAGCATCAACATGATGGGGCCGATCAACGCGCTTCGCGGAACGAAAGAAGCGGCGGACTTCTTCGATGAAGTGGCTGCGCATTACGCGAAGATGGTCGAGGAGGGGATCGGGGTTGCGGACGAGGAGAAATTCCGGACGGTGGTGGAGGGACCTCCACCGTATCCATACTATCGCAGTTTCCGGAATCTGTTCGAGGCGTGGGGCGCGGTGGCGGTTCAGAGTACGTATTCGACGGTCGGTGGGACATGGGAGTTCGGCTTCCGTCACGACCCGGATCGTCCGCTGGAGAGCATCGCGGAGCAGATGATCACGCACAACTTGTGCAATCGATCGTTGTTGGATCGGTACGACCAGATTCGCTCGTACGTGGATGACTGGAAGGCCGACGCGTTGATCATTCACAGCATCAAGAGCTGTCGTCTCTTTTCCGCCGGGCAGGGCGACATGCGTGAGTATTTCACGAAGGAATTGGGCGTGCCGACGCTGATGGTGGAGTCCGACCTGGAGGACCCGCGCTATTACGCGGAGGCGCAGATGAAGAACCGGATCGACGCCTTCTTCGAGGCGCTGCAATACAAGCGCATGCGTCAGGAGGCGGGAGCGTGAAGACGATGAAATATGCCGCAGGGATTGATGTCGGAAGTACGCAGACCAAGGCGGTGCTGCTCGACGCGTCGCGCGCGATCGCTGCGAAGGCGCTGATCGACACGGGTGCGAATGTGAAGCGAGCCGGTCAGCGGGCGTTGGACGCGCTCTTGGAGGCGTCGGGTGTGGCGCGCAGCGATGTGGGCTTCGTGGTAGGGACGGGCTACGGTCGGTACAAGATCGAAGCCGGGGACACGCAGGTGACGGAGATTTCGTGTCACGCGCGCGGCGCTCAAATGATGTATCCCGCCACACGTACTGTGATTGACATGGGCGGTCAGGATACGAAGGCGATCAAGGTGGGACCTGAGGGCGACGTGGCCGACTTTTGCATGAACGACAAGTGCGCCGCAGGCACGGGTCGGTTTCTCGCGGGCGCGGCCGATGTCCTCGGATTGAGTCTGGACGAGATTGGTGAGATCTCGCTCAAGGGGACCCGGCCGGTTCGGTTGACGAGTGTTTGTACGGTCTTCGTCGAGTCGGACATTTTGAGTCACCTGGCGCAGAACCAGAAGGTGGAGGACATTCTGGCGGGCGTTCATCAGGCGATCGCGGCCCGGACGATCGGTCTCGTTCGTCGGACGGGGATGGAAGATGAAGTGACGTTTACGGGCGGTGTTGCACGGAACATCGGGATGGTTCGGGCGTTGGAAGAGAAGCTGGGGACGTCGCTGAATTACAGTGACGAATCGCACCATATCGGTGCGTTTGGGGCGGCGCTCTTTGCCGTTGACCATCTGCTGGCGTCGGAGCAGGGTCAGATTCCGGCGGAACCGCAACCGACGGAGTGGGTGGACGAGTAACGATCGCGGGTTTTGGACCGATCGGTGCAGGGAACGGAAAGGCTGGAAGAACCACCGGCGTCGACACCAGGCTGGGATTGAAAGGAAACGGGTGTGGCATACATAGCGGGCATTGATCTTGGAAGCGGGGCGACCAAGACGGTCATCATCGATGAAGACCGGAAGATCTTGGGTCGTGGGAGCGCACGGACGCAGGCGGATTTCGGCGTTGTGGCTGAGCAGTCACTGACGGCGGCGTGCGAGGAAGCGAAGATTCGCCCGGAGGCGATTGTCTACAAGGCGGCGACGGGGCTGGGACGTTACAGTCTTGCGGATCGCGACATTCAGATTACCGATCTTACGTGTGGTGCGCGCGGCGCGCACGCGCTGTTTCCGGAAGCACGCTTCGTGCTCGATATGGGCGCGCAGAGCACACGGGCCATTTCGTTGCGTGACGGGGGAAAAGTCAAGGCGTTTCGCACGAACGAGAAGTGCGCGGCGGGCAGCGGCGGTTTTCTTCAGCGGATCGCTCGCTATCTGGAACTCGAGCTGGAAGACATTGGCAGGGTCTCGCTGGAGGCGAAAGACCCGCAGCCGATCAGCAGTGTTTGCGCGGTTCTGGCAGAATCGGAGATCATCAACCATGTTTCCGAGGGCAAGACCGTTCCGGATATTATCCGGGGCGCTCATGACTCGTTGGCGGAGCGCAGCTTGGGGCAGCTCCGCATGGTGGGGTACGAGGATTCCGTCGTGTTCATCGGCGGGGTGGCGCTGCAGGCGGGGATGGTCGAGGCGTGTCGCCAGCTCTTCGAGGGAACGCTTCATGTTCCGGAATCACCGTCGCATATCGTTGCGTATGGCGCGGCTATCTTGGGGCTGCAACGGTATCACAAGCGTGTGTGCGACGCCGACGCGGTGGCGACGGCGGGTCGTTGAGGTTGCACGCGGCGGTTGGGCTCCGCGCGATGGTGCGGCGCTTCAATGTGACGGATGGTATCCGGGTCGCGAGGACATCAGCGAGCCTGCGGTGAGGATGAGCAAGGCGAACGCGGCGAGTCCCCACTCGCCGACGGTGGGGACGGATTCCGGTTCCTGCACCACGTCGCGAACGACGCGGACGTAGTTGAAGATGCGTACGACGTCGCCTTGGGGGCCGTTTCCGTTAGGCCAATTGGCGGGGTCGCCGGATTTGGGATCACTTCTTTGTGCCCCCGCACCGTGGACGTCCATCAGCACGTACGGGCCTCCTGTGGGCGGTTGCATCCAGCCGAGTGCTTCTCCGAAGGCGACGTAGGCGCCCCATTGACCTGGTGAGGCGGACATGTTCGCGTCGGTGGTCGAGGCCCAGAAGAAGGGGTAATTCGAGGCGCCGCCTTCATCGACGATGGGGCTCGTGTTGAAGATCGGATCGATGGCAGGCGAGGCCGTCGTGTCGGGCGAGCGGGTGTAGTCGACGAGGGCTTGGAGTTCTTTGGCGTTGGGCAATCGCCAATCGTCATGTCCTGCGAGGGTGAGGTCTTCGGCGTAGGCGAGCGCTTGCTGCCAGCTGAGTCCGGCGGCGCTGTCGTCTTGCTGCCACATCAGGTTCGTTGCGCGGTCCGTGACGGTGCCGTCGCCGTTGTCGACGAAGTTGTTGAGGGCGAAGGCGGTGTTGCCGCGGACATACCTGACGAAGGAAGATTTGGTGAACTGTTGGCCCGGCGGTCCGATCGGCTGTGTGGGGTATCCCTTGATGCGACCGTCGGCGAAGTTGACGCCGAAGGCCGTGGCGTCTCCGTTCATGGTGGTGCTGACGTACTCGGTGGAACTCCAGTATTGGGCGTCGATGATTCGATCGCCGACGGATTCGTCACCGTAGGCGAAGTCGAAGTATGCCGTGTCGATGAAGGGGGTCAGGAGTGAGGTGTCGGTGCCGGCCCATCCGCTGGGGTCGATTCCTCGGAAGTCGATCAGAGAATAGAGTTCTTTGATCGAGGGTAGGCGCCAATCGGTGTGTCCGGCGAGGTTGAAGGATGCGGCGCCGCCGAGGGCTTGGGCGTGGGTGGACTTGTTGACGAAGTCGGGCGTTTGTTGCCACATGAGTCCGGTGTTGGTGTCGGTTATGGTCCCGTCGCCATGATCGACATACGTCGGTTGGATGCCGTGGTACTGGGCGTCTTGGCCATGGAAGGGTGATCCCTCGGTGGGGCACGTGATCTCCGTTCCGGTGTCGTCGTAGCAAAGGGACTGGCCGGTATCGATGACGACGTAGTCTTGTGCTGTGGTTTGCACGCAGGAACAGAGGGCGATGGCAGCAACGACAGCGATGGGCGCACGGTGCATCAGCGTTCTCCTTCTGATTTGCAGACGTTGGGCGCCATCCGTCTGGAAACTGAACAGGCCCGGGTCCTCCTCCAAGTTATAACGAAGCTCGCACGGCTTTCTTGCGATGCATTCCGGCGATTCCTCCTGGCGGCGGTCGGTGGCGGGTGGATGGTGGCATCGGGTGTTGATCGGTTCGGAGTCGACTTGCGAATTGAGCGGAGTCGGGGCGACGTTGCGGCGAGTTCTCGATTTCGAGAATACGTTCGTCGCTTCATTTTTTTCTTGCTTCCAGGAGAAACCACGGCTACGTTGGCCTGTGGCCTGTTTCTATCGGGCCGTCCCGGCTGGGATTTGGTCTGGGTCATACACCGGCGTGTCTGGTACTTCGCGGGTCATCGGCCTGAGAAGCTCACCTCGGCACATTCGCGCGCGGTAGCGGTTCATCGCATGACGGAGGAGCGTTGTTGCGTTGTGCATGCTGCGCACGTGGATCGACATCACTTCGTCATTTTGTGTTCGTTGGTATCGTTCTCGTTTTTCTTGGATCTCGGAGGAGTCATCAGATCATGAAGATTGGGAATCGCGTTTTCAGATGGAGTTGTATTGTGGCTGCGGTCGCGGTGGTCGGCGGATATACGCTCGATGCGCGTCCGCCGGAGCGGATGGATGTCAAACCGGATCATTGGATCGAGATGCAAGTC